>JAFUOJ010000003.1 GCA_017481945.1 Parabacteroides sp.
ATGGCTGTACCGAGTGGAATACCTTTTGCCACAAATACCTCAATTACGGGAACAACACTCGCAGGGTTGGCATACATAGGCACAGCAAGAACAACAGCTAAAGGTACACCCCACCAATTTTCAGACGAGAGGTATTGTTCAAAAAATCCTTCGGGAACATAACCGTGCATCGCTGCACCTATGCCGATACCGATGATAATGTAGAACAACACACCACGCACAATGCCCCAAGATTCTTTTGTAATGGTAGGTAAACGCTTCAAGAAAGGTGTTTTCTCCACTTCCCACCTCTCGCTTTGTGCGTTGGATTGCATCTGTGCATTCTTTACCCAATCACTCAAATAGGGCTCAAGTCGCATTCTACCTAAGATATACCCTGCAATCATCGACAACACCGTACCGCTAATCACATAGATAAGCGTAGCCTTTACTCCGAATGAGCCGAGAAACATTGCAATTGCCACCTCGCTGACCAATGGCGAAGCGATAAGGAAGGTGAGCGTAACACCTAATGGAATACCCCCCTTGACAAAACCTATAAACAAAGGCACTGATGAGCAAGAGCAGAACGGTGTAATCCCCCCGAACAAGGCAGCCATAAAGTAGTCCAAACCATAAAGTTTATGGGTTGTAAGGTATTGCCGTAGTCGCTCAATAGGGAAATAGGCATTGATAATCCCCATAACGAAACTTATGCAGAACAGCAGAATTATAATTTTTATAGTGTCGTAAACGAAGAAATTGACTGCTACTCCCAATGGCGTGGCGGCATCTATACCGAAGATGCCGTACACCAACCAATCTGCAAATTGTTGAATCATAAGCCTAACAGTTCTTTAATTTCATTTTCACTTGGCACACGCCCTTTGATTTTCACTTCGCCATTTACGACAATAGCAGGTGTTGAGAGGATGTTGTAGCTCATCATCTCCATAATGTCATCGACCTTTGTGAGAGTTACATCGAGATTATTCTCTTTGATTACCTTTTCGACTACATTGTAGGCTGTTTTACACTTACAACAACCTGGACCTAATACTTTTACTTCCATAATCTTAAAAATAAACGGTTATACAATAATAAATTCCAATTAAAATAAATATGATACCCACAGTGATATTCAGCCACTTCTGCACAGTTTGCATCTGCCCATAGATTTTACCTATCTGTCCTGCACTGAAAGCCAGCACCCAAGCTACAACCAGCACAGGCAATGCGGTAGCAACTGCAAACAGGATGGGTAACAAATATCCCATTGCAGTCGTTGCCGACATCGGTATCAGCATTCCGAAATAGAAGACTCCGCTTGACGGGCAAAATGCCAAAGCGAACAACACACCCAAAAGAAACGCACCCCAACCTCCGTGTTTTACAAAACGCTCTCCATTGCCATTAAACCCCAATGAGGGCAGTCGTAGTTTGCTTCCGAATAGCATATACAGACCTATCAACAGCAGAGCAAGGGGAAGTATCAATTCGCCATACTTGCTGATAAATTTTTGGATACCAAATAGGCTCGAACCTCCTTTAAGCAGAGCAATAAGCACCACGCCAAGCAGTGTGTATGCCACCACTCGTCCTAAAGTATAGAGCAGTCCGTTACGAAATATCCGCTTTCGGTCATCGATACTTTTGCCTATATAACCTATTGCAGCGATATTGGTTGCCAACGGACAAGGCGAAAGTGCCGTGAGCAATCCCAATAAAAACGCTGTCAAAATAGGTGTAGAACTGCTATCTAATAATGATTGTATCCACTCCATAGTCTTAGTCGTTTAGCATTGTATTGATTTGCTCAGCAATGCCTTTTTTGAAACTTTCGGGATTTGTTCGGGCATTACCAAAGGCAAATTCTGTCATATTAGTGCTTTCTTCTTTTCCATTCTTGTCATAATCGACGATAATAAGCGATGACCAACTTACCTCATATTTATCAGCAAGCGTTTCCTCTTCGGTTATATCTACCGATTTAAACACCAATTTCCCACTTCTTAGCTTATCAGCAAAAGTAGTTTCCAATAACTCTGTCGTGTTTTTCTCAATAGCCACACAAGTGGCACAACGCTGTTTGTTGTGGAAGTACAACACCTCAACCACATCGTTCTTTACTTGTTCTTTTGATTCATTCTTTGCATTGCTATTACCGCAAGCAACCATACCCATACACAAGGCAATCATCAATAATTCTTTTTTCATACGCTTATTTATTTTAGATATTATTTGTAATTCGCAAAACAACGAACGCTATTTTAAAAAAAAGAGCTTTATTTCAAAGGCTCCATATGGATTCCTATATGTGTATCTTTTCCAAATTCATATTTGAGTCGTTTTTCAACTTCACTTGCCAACGAATGTGCTTCAGCAAGTGGAGTATTTCCATTCATCCTAATATGTACTTCAATAGCCAGATGGTTTCCTATACGGCGTGTTCGCAAATGGTGGGGCTCGCTCACCTCGGGGAACGAGCGAATAATTTCCAATATTATGTTTTCTGTTTCCGCAGGCAGAGAGCGTTCTAATAATTCATCAACGCAGGGTTTTAGCAATTGCACGGCAACCCTCATAATGAAGATACTTACAACAATAGCCGCCAACGGGTCTAAGATTCTCCATTGTTCTCCAAGGCAAATAGCACCACCAATGCCGATAAACGTACCTATTGATGAAAACGCATCGCTACGATGATGCCAAGCATTGGCAATCATTGCTTGCGAATTAAGCCCCTTGGCTTTATGTATGGTGTAGCGATAGAGAAGTTCTTTAAGTAAGATTGACAAAGCCGCAACTATAAGTGCCAATATACTCGGAGTAGCCAAAGGTTTGCCATTAATCGTATCGAAAACACTTTTCGCGCCATTGAACATTATACCGATACCTACAAAGAATAGTATCAGTCCAATAATAGCCGTAGCCAATGTTTCATATTTGCCATGACCATAGTCATGTCCCTCGTCCTCAGGTTTGCCCGATATACGGACAAAGGCGACTACAATGATGTCGGTAACGAAATCCGACAAAGAGTGTACTGCGTCGGCAACCATTGCAGCACTATGACCAACAATGCCAGCAACGAACTTGAAGAAAAGCAACGCAAAGTTTACGATACTACCTGTCCAAGTAACTCGAAAAATCTCTTTTTCACGATTTGATTGCGGTAACATAGTAAATTGCTATTTATTTAGGCTCTTTCGCAAAATAGGTATCCGCTTAATGATATGCCCCATGGCAAAAAGTGAAAACAGAATACCTATACGATAATGCCACAGACCGACACCAGAGTTTGCTCCCGATACGACAAACATTACTACTCCCGTGATGGTTATGATGATACCTATCAAAGTCAGTATTGTTGTAATATGTCTGTTTTTACTCGACTTACCTTTAAGAAGCGACTTATACCAGCCAATGTGCATCTTAACGTGCAACACAGCAAAAATAGCAAACAGCAAACCTGACAGAGAGTGACCCCAAGCCCAAATCTCCCAACTGAGATGATTTGTGCCGTGCCCTGCGATGTGCATGCCGATTCCTGTTATAGCGGTTAGAAAAAAACATGGAAGCAATATCCAATCTACAACGAAAATCTTTTTCATAACATAGACTATTATATCAATATACAACAACTTATTCGCAGCAACTCTCCTTCTTGCACTCACATTGCCCGAGGAACTCCACGAACAGTTCCTGTGCCAATCGCCAATTGTCACGATTGATGCAATATTTGACCTTTGGAGTTTCGACTTCACCTTGTATCAATCCCGCATCTTTCAGTTCTTTCAGATGTTGTGAAACTGTCGCCTTTGCAATCGGCAATTCCTCGTGAATATCACCAAAGTAACATTGCGTCTGTTTTGCAAGGAATTGGAGTATCGCTATACGGGCAGGGTGTCCCATCGCCTTTGCAAATCGTGCAACTTGCTCTTGTTTTATACTATAATCTTTATTTGCCATAATCATACATTGTTTGTTGTTCGCAAAAGTACGAATAATATCTAAAACGACAAAGAAATCCTCAATAATATTCACAATTTAGATTCTTTTTGTACCTTTGTGGTGTCAAGAGTTACCACATTGTGGCAAAGCAATGAAGAACTCAGAAATACGAACGGTTGCTATCTCGTTATCCAATTTCCAAGCAATCCGAATAACCGTTTAATTTTAAGATAATTGCAAATTCTGCGATTTTTTTTAAAAAAAGACAGAGTTTGAGAAAAACCTGTCTTTTCAAAATCTTTTTTATGTGACAATGTCTTTATACGTTGAAGCGGAAGTGCATAATATCACCATCCTGAACGATATATTCCTTTCCTTCAACACTCATTTTTCCTGCCTCTTTCACCGCTGTTTCTGAGCCATACGAGATATAATCTTCATACTTGATTACTTCAGCACGAATAAAGCCCTTTTCAAAGTCCGTATGGATAACACCCGCACATTGAGGGGCTTTCCAACCCTTATGGAATGTCCAAGCACGTACTTCATCGGGACCTGCTGTAAGGAAAGTCTGTAAGTTCAATAGTTTATAAGCTGATTTAATCAAACGGCTTACCCCTGATTCTTCCAAACCGATCTCTTGTAAGAACATTTGACGTTCTTCATAAGTCTCAAATTCTGCTATTTCGCTTTCAATTTTAGCAGCAACGATTAGGATTTCAGCTCCTTCATCTTTAACAGCCTCTTTAACAGCTTCTACATATTTATTTCCGTTTACAGCGCTGGCTTCATCTACGTTACAAACATACATAACCGGCTTATCTGTCAATAGGAATAGATCATGTGCAATTTTTTGCTCATCTTTTGTTTCAAAAGTGACTGTACGGGCACTTTTACCCTGTTCCAAAGCCTCTTTGTATTTACAAAGTACTTCGTAAGCGATTTTAGCCTGCTTATCACCTCCTGTTTGTGCCTGTTTTTGAACTTTAGCAATACGGCTATCAATCGTTTCCAAGTCTTTGATTTGCAGTTCGGCGTCAATGATTTCTTTATCACGTACCGGATCTACCCGGCCGTCTACATGCACGATGTTATCGTCATCAAAGCAACGTAATACATGTAAAATCGCATCTGTTTCGCGAATGTTAGCCAAGAATTTGTTTCCTAAACCTTCTCCTTTGCTCGCTCCTTTGACAAGGCCGGCAATATCAACGATTTCAACCGTTGTTGGAATCACTCGTTGAGGATGTTCAATCTCTGCTAATTTATTTAGACGTTCATCAGGTACAGTGATCACACCTACGTTCGGTTCAATTGTACAGAACGGAAAGTTTGCTGACTGTGCTTTTGCATTTGACAAGCAATTGAAAAGAGTTGACTTTCCTACGTTGGGAAGTCCTACAATACCACATTGTAAAGCCATAATTTATAGTTTTCTTTTAAAGTCGCAAAGATAATGATTTTTAGACTAAAATTACTCGCTGAAAAAATTACAATTACTTTGGAATGAGTCCAATCCCTTTTTCGGCCTGTTTTTTGTTCTATTTAGGGCGGTTTACGCCTTTATTTTGAGAAAATCTCTAACTTTGAAAAGTTCTATTTCATAAAAGGTTGATTGTTATGAAGAAAAACGTTGCGTTAGCTTTGTCGAGCGGAGGACCGAGAGGCTTTGCTTACATTGGAGCCATAGAGGAGCTACTTGAAAGAGGGTATCACATTACCTCTGTAGCTGGAACTTCGATTGGATCATTGATTGGAGGTATTTATGCTGCCGGAAAGTTGGCTGAGTTTAAAGAATGGCTCTATTCATTGGACACTTGGCAGGTTTTTACCTTGATGGATCTGTCGATTGGCAAGAATCACTTAGTTAAAGGAGAGAAAATCATCCAGGCCATTATGGAGATTGTTCCCGATGTAGACATTGAAGCCTTGCAAATCCCTTATCGCGCTGTCGCAACCGATTTATACACCGGCGAAGAGGTCGTCTTCGACCGGGGAAAGCTCTTCACCGCCATCCGATCTTCCATTTCGATCCCTTCTTTGTTCCGTCCGGTAAAGCATGGAATAACTACTTTGATTGACGGAGGGATTGCCAACTGTTTACCTCTAAATCGGGTGGTTCGGACGGGAGATGATATATTGGTAGCCTTTGATGTCAATGATGTAGATGTAAAAGAGATACGTGGAATCCTTACCCGGGAGAATAACGCTCTGCTTACAGATGAGAATTATCTACAAACAAAACGTGCCGAAATACATGAACTGATGGATCATATCTCCGCAGAGAGCGGAGTCAGCCTCGTCAAACGTCTTAAGTATGTCGGTAGTCGGGGGATTGCCTTATTAAAAGACATTGTGACCTACCAACGCCTGTATGACGAAGATGAAGCCTTGGAATATGGAGACAATTACTATGACCTATTGGATAGAACCTTTAGTTTGATGAATCATCGAAACACAGAGCTGTCTATCCAACTCTACAAACCCGATGTCTTGGCGAAAATGCCTTTTGACGCATACGGAGAGATTGCCGACTACGCTAAAGCCCAAGAAATAGCGGAGAACGGACGCATTCTCATGCGTGAAGCCCTCGATCAATACGAACAATCGCAGGCTCATTAGCCTAAGTCCAGACATAGAGAGGCGCAAGAGGTGACTCCTGCGCCTTTTTTGTGTTTTCAGGGATTAAGAAATGATTATTGGATGCTTATCTCTTCAATGGGTTGCTTCTGTTCTTTGTCCAAAGGATGGGATTGATAAGTTACCCTATCGAAATCAATCTTTTTAAGGTCGATACAACGGATTGTATTGTTGTAAGCCGTCTTATAGTAAACTCGCCGGTGCGTTAAATCGATGGCAGAGGTCCATTGCGTAGTACTGGGGATATTCGGCACCTCGCCTTTCGGATGTTCAGTGCCGATGGGGATATCAAAATTGTTGAGAATATGAAAACATTGCGTCACCGTCTCGAAACCCGTTGCCAATTTGGGGGCAGTCGCCCGATAAAAAGCCGCTCTTACAAAGCGAGAGGGCGGTGTTGCGTCTCCGGGAAGTCCTAAGAAGCCTGAATTGCCTCCGATAGGCGAGAGGAGGATTTCGCTGAACGCCTGGTCGGGTGCGCTACCCGGATAAAGATTGACATAATTATTCAGATTGGCCAAATGCCACTCGAAGCCGGGAGCATTCGTCAGTACGCCGACCCTGTTTTCATAAAAATGCGGGACTCCATCCACGATTTCGAGTACGACCTGACGGCCGGAAGCGTCTCCGATTCTCCAATGTACCACCGCCTCCTGCTCCAACCCGACAATACGCACGTTAGAGATTGCCTCGATCACCTCATTCACCGTTTCAAACTGTGTCAAGAGCCATTCATTCACCTGAAGGTCTGCCAACGTGATTGTATTCTGTGCCGGATCATACGGAAGATAGTTTCCATATTTGGGAAAGAAGAACAGACCCGTCGAAAGCCCCGCTTCATTAATGCCTTCCGCAATAAAGTCCTTCATAACAACCGAAAGCCCGATGACTCCATAGCGCGCGAAGAATGTCAGCCCCTTTTGACCGGTGGGAGTATAGGAAACCAACTTTTGACCTCTCGGTATAACGACGTATTCACTCGGCAAGGCCCCTTTTGCCCACTCAATCGTCCTGGCTTGTATGTAACTTCCGTCTTGTGCCGACAACGCAATGCCGGTACAGGCTCCTGCCGGAAACAGACCGCCCAATGAGGCGGTCAATCCTACTAAAAAGTGATTCATAGAAACTATTTCTTCTTGTTGTGTAGCCTATAAACCGTTCAGCTCCCCTTTTTGTTTTGGAAATCTTCTTTTCAGACCGCCTGAAAATCTCTTTCACCCCCTTAAAACAATGTCGGGGGATTGAAAAATCCTTTTCAATCCCCCGACTTCTTCATACAAAAAAGACTTACAGCTCATCTGGAGCTTCAGAATCTTCATTACCACCGCTACTGGAGGTATTATTTCCCTTCTTACGTTGGTTATAAGCCGCCGTAGTTGCGGAAATCAACTGGTTCAAATTGTTTACAAAGCTCGTGGAAGCCTCTGTCGGCTGCACGACATTGTAAGACTGTGCCAATAAAACCAGCTCCTCATAGTAGGAATTAATTCTTTCACGAATGGCTGCCCCCGTCTCTTTCTTGTTAGCAGCCTGATTTTCGATACGCTGTTTCGTTATATTGATGTACGCGTTGTTCACGCTCTCTAACTCGGCCAAATAGGATTCCAATCCTAAGATCGTCACGTAAGGAGCGTTCTCTTCTTTGCGTAAATCAAGCAACAATCCCTGTATCTGCACACTTTCTTGTGCGACCGGAAGGCGGGCGATGCCTATATAAGGCTTTACCACTTTGTAAAGAAACTTTCCGGCGTCTCTCTCAGCTTCGAGAGGCAGTGAGCTGGAGCGCGAAATGCGGGTAGTGACGTATGTCGCGATGATATCCCGTTGATTTTCGAGTGCCTGAGCCTCTTCTGTCTCCTGAGCGATTCTACTCTCGTTAACGACGTCTGCCAAAGCCAGCACATCCGTTTCCAAGGTGTTTACAAAGGCTTTGGAGAGTCCGATTGCCGGCGAACCGCCTGCTGAAACCTCTTCGTCCAATGAAAGTTCTTCCGGCATGTCCTCTTGAGGAGGAGGTAAAAAACTTAGAACTGAATTGATAAATGCTAAATACTCAGAATTATTTAAAATCTGAATTCTAATGGATTTAATTTTTGTATAAGCGCCCATCGTTTTAAATTTAAAGGGTTAAACATGGTCCTAATGTACGAATATTTTCTTAATGGTATAATAGAATTACAGGAAAAGAGTAAAATTTTTATTTTGTAGAAAAAGAAAACCCTTTCTATTTCTTCCTTTAATAATAAATTGTATTTTTGTGGATACTAACATATTAAATTTTTATATTATGAAGAAAAAATTTTAGGATTTATAGTAGTATGTGCTATTGCTGTTATTTCTGCTTGGAATGTTGATCTTGGAAAAAGCCAAGTAAAATTAACAGATTTGACATTAGAAAATATTGAAGCTTTAGCAGAAGGAGAATGTGAACCTATAGTTTTAGGTACATGTTGGTATCATTTGCCAACTGATGCATGTTGCGAGGGAGGAAGTATAGGTTGTGCTCCTTGTGACGGTATGATGTAAATAATTATTATACTTTTCTTATAAAATATCCTTGTGTATAATGTAATTTTATATGCAAGGATTTTTATTGAATGTAGGTAATAACAATGTAATTTGATAATATGAAAATAATAATAGTACTTATTTTAGGAATTGGCTTATTCTCTTGTAATCAAAGAGCCGATGAGGGATATCAATTAAAAGCGAATGATAAAAAATTAGTTTTTGAATTGGATAATCAAACTAAATCTAATCCGAAAGCTTTATTTTTATATAAAGATAAAACGGGAAAAGAATATTTGACTTTTCAAAATGGTCATAAAAATGAAATTCTCTTTTATGATTTGAAAACACAAGATTTCATATTTAAGGTAACACCTGATTTGGATGGTAATAATGGAGTTGGCCGGTTTTTAGGTTATTATATTATGAATTTAGATAGTATACTTCTTACAAATAGTGATATAGAAGAAATAGCTATTGTTGATACTGCTAATTGTTTAAAAGAACAATTGGTATATGAAAAGACGAGTGATAGTGTGTCTTTAAATAGGTCTCATTCTTTGACAGATTATTATCGTCCGATTCAAGAGATTGGGAATAAATTTTATTTAATATCAAGAGCAGACCGGAGATCTAAAATAAATCCAGTATCAATTACAATTGATAAAGTGACAAAAGAGGTAAATTATCTTCCGTTTTTTTATCCTCAATTACCTATTGAAATAAACAAAGCAAAAGCATGGGGAGCTGAAGATTTTTTTAGTAGAGAATTTGATGGAAAACGGTTTATCTATTCTTTTTATTTTGATGAAGATATTTATGTAACTTCTATTGATCATAAAAGTGTTGAAAGGCGGAAAGTAAAAAGTCGGTATCTCAATAAAGTTCGTTTATTGGATGATTTTGGACAACATACATTTCAGGATATTTGTGAAAATGCGGAATATGGTTCACTTATCTATGATTCTTATAGAAAAGTTTATTACCGTATAGTACATTTAAAAACGGAGATCGGTCGGAAATTAAATGATCGTGAAGCATTGGAATTAATAAAATATGGTCGAAAAAATTTCTCTATTATTATAATGGATGAGAATTTGAATGTAATAGGTGAAACCGTATTTCCTGACTATACATATAACTGTAATGTTATGTTTGTTCATGAAGATGGTTTGTATATTTCCGCCAGTCATGCATTCAATGAAAATTATACCGATGATAATTTGATTTTCCACTGCTTTGAATTAGTTAAGTAATAAGAGAAAAAAGCTTTCAAAATCTTTGGAAGCTTTTTTTATGCTGTAAAATGCCTTTTCGAAGTCGAAAAATGTCTTTTCACTGTTGTAAGTTGATTTTTCGTTTTCGAAAAGTGCTTTTGCAATGGTGTAAACAGGTTTCTCGACTTCGAAAACTCAACTTTCACTATTGCAAAATGGTTTTTTGAACTCGAAAAACCGTTTTACACCTCTGCATTGCTATTTTTCAACTTTGAAAACCCAACTTACAGTAAAAAAATCCCTATTTCATACGAGTAAATCATAAAAAACAACTACATTTGGGGGTATCCAGAATTATAAATCTATCTTTTATGAAGAAAATATTCTATTTCCTGATGGTGGTTTGTCTTTTGTCGTGTGGCGAAGAGACAAGTAAAAACGTTCAGTTGAAAAAAGCAGGCAAAGAGCTTACTTTAGAGTTGGACGAGCGGACAAAGTCCTGTTCGCGTGCCCTGTTTTTATATGAGGATCCCTCCGGCAAAGAGTACGTGACCTTTCAAAACGATTTCAAGAACGAGATTTGCTTCTACGATTTCAAAACCCAAAAGCTGGAGTTCAAGGTGACTCCTGCCAGAGAGGGAAACAACGGGGTAGGAGATATGTTAGGGTATTATATCCACGATTTGGATCATATCTATTTGACTTCGCGGTATAGACCGGAGGTCTCAGTGGTAGATAAGGCGGGAATATTGAAGGAAAAGTATTCCTATCGGAAGTCGGTGGACGGTGTTCCGCTGCGAGAGGGGTACTCCTGTTCTATGTTTTCCGGACCCATCGTTGAAATAGGGGATCAAATATATGTAACATCGAGTTGCGACCGAAGAGTGGAAGTAAATCCCGTCTCGGTAGTGATTGACAAGAATACAAAGGAGGTTCGGTATCTGCCGTTCTTCTATCCGACACTTCCGATCGAGATAAATAAGTACAAGGCGGCAAGTTTTGAAGAACATAGGAATCGTATCTATGACGGGAAACAGTTTGTCTACTCTTTTTTCAATGAAGAAGACCTTTATATTGCTTCTGTCGATCATCAAACGATAACTCGAAAAAAAGCAAAGAGTCAATACATCGAGAAAGTGGACTATTTAGATGACTTCGGGAATGTAACCTCACAAGAACTCTGCGAGCATAGAATCTATGGATTGATTTTATATGATAAATACCGTCAGGTCTATTATCGGGTAGCTCATCCCAAGAGTGAATTGAATATAAAATTAAAAGATAGGGAGTATATTGATTTGTTTGAGTATGGTCGGAAGAACTTTTCCATTATTATCATGGATAAAGACTTCAATGTAATAGGCGAAACCATGTTTCCGGACTATACATATAATAGTAATATGATGTTTGTCCATAAAAACGGTTTGTATATCTCCGCCAGTCATGCGTTCAACGAGAATTACTCGGATGATATTCTGCAGTTCCACTGCTTTGAGTTGGTTAAAGAATAAAGAGAAGCGGCTCCCTAATCATCGGGAGCCGCTTTCGTATTGGAATGGTATAGTCTCTTTTTATCAATGAGCCTCTAACCAGTTGGAGCCTTCGCCATAGTCGGCAATGAGAGGCACTTGAAGGGGGAGGACACCCTCCATCTCTTCGAGAACAATCTTTTTGACGGTCTCTAATTCGTTTTTATATACGTTGAAGTTTAATTCGTCGTGTACTTGTAGGATCATCTTGCTTTTCAATCCCTCTGCTTCGAAGCGTTTGAAGATCCGGACCATGGCGACCTTTATGATGTCTGCGGCACTCCCTTGAATCGGGGCGTTGATGGCATTTCGTTCGGCATAGCCACGTACTACGGCGTTGTGAGACTGTATGTCGGGCAGGAATCGCTTCCGCTTGTAGATGGTTTCGACGTAGCCCTTTTCTCTGGCAGTTTCAACAACCTGATCCATGAAATCCCGTATGCCGGGGTAGGTTTTAAAGTAGCCCTCGATGAGTTCCTTGGATTCAGAGCGCGGGATGTTCAGCCGTTCCGCCAATCCAAAGACTGAAATGCCATAGATAATACCGAAGTTGGCGGTTTTTGCCTTGCGACGCATGTCGGAAGTGACCTCCTCGAGGGGAACACCATATATTTTGGCTGCGGTAGCGGCGTGGATGTCGGCTCCACTGTTGAAGGCGGCAATCATGTGCTCGTCGTTACTGATATGCGCCATGATACGTAGCTCTATTTGGGAATAGTCGGCAGAAAAGAAGAGGCAATCTTCGTTTTCGGCAGTGAAGGCTTTACGTATCTCTCTGCCTAACTCGTCCCGGACAGGGATGTTCTGCAGATTCGGGTTGGTAGAGCTTAATCGGCCGGTGGCGGTGACGGCTTGATTGTAGGAAGTATGGATTTTTCCTGTTGCCGGATTGATTAACTCCGGTAAAGCGTCGATATAGGTGCTGAGGAGCTTCTTCAAACCGCGATATACCAAAAGCTTGCCGACGATTGGGTGTTTGGAACGCATTTTTTCCAGAATATCTTCGCTGGTGCTGTAGATTCCGGTTTTAGTCTTCTTCGCCTTCTCTTCGATTTTGAGATGTTCAAAGAGAACTTCGCCCACCTTGCGGGTGGAGTTGATGTTGAACTTCATCCCGGCCAGCTCATGGATTTCGGATTCCACTTTGCGGAGTTCGGAAGTCAGCGCCTCGGAGGATTGCTTGAGTGCGACCTGGTCTAAGGTGACTCCCGTATATTCCATTTCGGCTAATACATATATTAAAGGCATCTCAATCTCGTAGAAGAGAGATTCCACCTCTTCCTGCTTGAGTAGAGGAGCGAAAAAGTTTCTTAGCTTCAGTGTAACGTCCGCGTCTTCGGCTGCATATTCGGCTATCTGGGCTGTAGGCACGTCTCGCATGGAGAGTTGTTTCTTTCCCTTGGGACCAATCAGCTGTTCGATGGGGACGGTTTTATATTTCAGATAGGTTTCCGCCAAATAGTCCATTCCGTGACGCAATTCAGGATTGAGAAGGTAATGGGCGATCATGGTGTCGAACAATGGACCGGCGACACGAATGCCATACTTGCGGATGACGAGGATGTCGAATTTAATGTTCTGTCCAATCTTGACGGAGTTGGGATTTTGTAGGGCAGGGGAGAAGTGAGCCAAGATTTTCTCCGCTTCCTCTCGTTCGGAGGGAACGGGAACGTACCAAGCCTCATTTTCCTTTACTGCGAAGGACATTCCGACCAATCCGGCCGTGATTGGATCGATGCCATCGGTTTCCGTGTCAAATGCGAAAAAATCTTGAACCATTAAAAAGCGGCCTAATTCGGCTCTTTTCTCTTCTGTATCAACGAGATGATAGGTATGAGGAGTCGATTTTAAGTCCGCGAGAGTTGAATATTTGAAAACTTCCGTAGGTTCGGCCGTAAATTCTTCAAAGAGCGAGCCTTGAATGGGGCCGGCAGAAGTTACAGTTTTCTTTGTAGCGGTTTTAGAAGCGGAGGCAGAGGTCGAAGCGGTGGTTTTTGCCTCTCTGACTTTTGCGGGGGCTTCTACTAATTTGTTAATGAATGTACGGAATTCTAATTCGGTGTATATCTCGATGAGCTTCTCCGTATTGACCTTTTCTCGGCGACATTGCGCAGCGTCAAACTGAATGGGGACATCTGTTTTGATTGTTGCCAAGAATTTAGAGAAGCGAATTTGTTCGATATGTTCCGTTACCTTCTTATGAAGGGAGCCTTTGAGTTTGTCTGTATTGTCTAACAGGTTTTCAATGGAACCAAATTCGGCGAGAAGTTTCTGAGCAGTCTTTTCTCCGACTCCCGGACAACCGGGAATGTTGTCAGAACTGTCGCCCATGAGTCCCAACAGGTCGATGACCTGTTCGACAGACGTCAAGCCATATTTGTTTAGAACTTCGGGTACCCCCATGATTTCATAATCACCTCCAAAACGCGGGCGGTACATATAAATGTGTTCAGAGACCAATTGACCGTAGTCTTTATCGGGAGTCATCATGTAAACATCGAATCCCTCTTGAGCGGCCTGCTTAGACACAGTGCCGATTACATCGTCAGCTTCATAGCGGGGAACTTCCAAAATAGGAATGTTATAAGCTTCGATGATGTTCTTGATATAAGGGATGGATTTGCGAATATCTTCGGGAGTCTCTTCTCTTTGTGCCTTGTATTGTTCATACGCTTCATGTCGGAAGGTTGGACCTTTCGGGTCAAAAGCTACAGCAATGTGTGTAGGATTCTCTCGCTTGAGTACATCTTCTAAACTGTTTATAAAACCAAAAATGGCAGAGGTGTTCATGCCTTTTGAATTAATACGCGGATTCTTTATGAATGCGTAATAGGACCGGTAGATTAATGCGTATGCATCTATGAGGATTAACTTCATTACTTTTAACACGTTTTAGTGTGACTATTGTCGGTAAATGTACGAAAAAACTCGCTTAGTCGATACTTTTTGCTACTTTTGTGCGTCTTAGAATCGGATTATGAAGGATAGAAGTAATATAGAGCAACCGGTTGCTGTTGAGTTTAAACGTTTCAATGATGAATTTGCCGCCTCGTTGCGAAGTGAGACAACTCGTTTACAGTCAGCGATAGATCAAATATTAAAAGCGAGCGGAAAACACGTTCGTCCTTTGTTGGTTCTCCTTGCAGCAAAAGCTTGCGGAGGTGTAACAGAGAATACCATTAATTCAGCTGTCTTTTTAGAATTGCTCCACACGGCCACATTGATTCATGATGATGTAATAGATGAAACAAAGCAGCGCCGAGGAGTTCCCTCTTTGAATGCAATCTTTGATAATCGTGTTTCGGTGTTGGTGGGAGACTATGTCCTTTCTTCAGCCTTAATTCGATCTATCCAGACTGGAAATTTAAAGATTATAGGAATTGTTTCCGGTTTAGGACGTGACCTATCAGAAGGAGAAATCAAACAGTTGGAGACAGCAGAGGAGAGTATCATTGATGAAGCTTGCTATATGCAGGTGATTCGGAAGAAGACAGCGATGTTACTTTCTGCTTGTGCCGAAATTGGAGCGATTTCAGCAAATGCTTCCGATGAAATGGTGAAAAAATGTCGGGATTTTGGGGAATATTTAGGATATAGCTTTCAGATAAAGGATGATATATTCGACTATTTTAAAGAGGCAAATATTGGGAAACCGACAGGCAATGATATACGGGAAGGGAAGGTAACATTACCTCTCTTATACGCTTTGCGAACGGCAAAACAGACCGAAGAGGTGGAACGTTATCTGCGTATAATTAAAGAAAAAGATTTCTCTACAGAGAATATAGAAGAGCTAATAGCGTTTGCCAAAGCGAATGGGGGTATTGAATATGCGGAAAAGCGTATGTTTGAGTTTCGAGATAAGGCGGTAGAAGTGCTTTTAACCCTGCCGGAGTCTGACGCACGAGATAGTTTGTTGCAATTGGCAGATTACATCATAGAACGTAAAAAATAAAGGTTGAGAGAACTCCTCTCAACTTTTATTTTTTAGCATATACTCCATTAAATCCAAATCCATTTTAACTTCGCCCTGCATGAGTTGTTGGTCTCTGTTTGAAACCAAATCATCATATATTTTTTGTGCTTTTATCTGGTCTTTTTCCAAATAGAGAGCCAAAGCACAGAGGACTCTTTGTTTGGAAGACATCCCTTTGGCATGTTGTTGAATGTAGAGGGATAATTCGTCTGTGTAAAGCTCCTTGGCTCGTTCTTCGTTGCCTGTTTGCAATGAAAGGTAGAGAAGTTCACAAGCGGTTTCCTTTGCAAAAAGAGCTAATATATCGTCTTTGTGTGCCATTAAATCCTCTAAAAAGAGACGACATTCTTCCCAACGTTTTTCATCCATCATCCGGCCGGTAACCATCATGCAATGGTTGATTTGTAAGGAGTTCTTGTAGTCAATTTTTTCAGGTAAAAGGAAGTATTTCTTCGGCATTTCTTTGGGGCGCATTCCTTTTTGCGCTAAAGCATTCATGTGTAAAAGATAAACCAGTGTTTGTTTACTTGTTTCATCTTTGAGTAATAGGCACAGATTGGTTGCGTCATTGCTAATGCTTTTCATTTTGAATGGAATCCCATTCAGGATCCCTAAAAAGAAACCGATAATACACATGAATATGAGAAATAACTCAAGCGGGTAGGAGAGTGTTTCTGTCGTTAATAGAATGACAAGCGCTAAAATCGCTGTCAGTATGTTGGCAGCGACACCTCCTAAATTATAAAGTATAACAGGAATCTCTTTTAGAGGTTTGTCAGGAGGAGTTAGTAAGCATTGGCCTCCTGTTCCCGCAATACTGAAATGCTTAATGCGAAGTTTCCCCTTTTCCTTGATGAATACCCAGTTGAAAATACGGAAAGAGACGAAACGATAACCGGTTAATAAACCACAGACTAAATGCCCACCTTCGTGTAATATGATTTGCAGAGCAAAAGAGAGGACAAAGGCTATCAAGGAGTAAAGCATTACACCTATTAGCTCCAATAGTTCTATCTTTTGTAGCTTTTCAAAAAAGGTATTGAGAGATAGATCGGTAAAAAGTGCGATAATAAAAGTTACTCCTATAAATCCGATACAGGCTCCTAACAATAGCCCACCTATGAGTTTGAATATTTGTTTCATCGTTTTGTCTCTATCTGTTTATTCCCCTAAACGGTTCTCTAAATCGTTTAATAAACTGCTGGCTCCAATGCGGAAAAGATCTTTGTTAAGCCAGTCGTTACCTAAAACCTCTTTGACGATTGTATAATAACGGACGGCCTCTTCAGCAGTACGTACACCACCTGCGACTTTTATTCCAATCTGCTTTCCTGTGATGGAATGGTATCTTTTGATCGTTTGACACATGGTGTAAACGGCCTCTGGAGTTGCTCCCGGATACCCTTTTCCTGTGGATGTCTTGATAAAGTCTGCTCCTGAATAGAGAGCGAGGATGGAAGCTTTTTGGATGTATTCCGGAGCAATGAGTGCACCTGTCTCAAGGATAACTTTGAGTTTGGCTTCTCGGCAGCTTTCTTTGATTTCTTGAATTTCCTCTGCTATTTCTTCATAATTTTCCTCTAAGAAGTAACCTAAATTCATTACCACATCAATTTCATCTGCCCCTTGCATAACTGCCATTGCAGTTTCTGCAATTTTAATCTCCATAAACGTCTGAGAAGAGGGGAACCCACCGGCTACAGCTGCAATTTTTACCCCTTCAGAAGTCAATGCCTGCTTTACTGTCTCTATAAATAAAGGGTATGTACAAATAGCTGCTACATTGGGAACGTCAGGGCGAGTTCCTTCGAAATCATTCACCTTATCAACCAGTTTCCAAATACTCTCTTTGGTATCAATGCTGGTAAGCGAAGTTAGGTCGATGAAACCGTGAATTTGTTTCAAAACTTCGGGAGTGAAGTTCTCCTTTTCGTGTGTATCGAGTAATGTTTTTACCTTTTCGATTACCTGTTCAATTGTACCAGCAGGTTCAAAGTTATTGAAAGCTTGTTCGTATTTGTTGGTATGCAAATGTTCAATATCCTCTTCGTGGTGATGACCGCAGTCGCAGTCGTGATCATGTTCGTGTATCATATACTTTATAGTTTTTGATTGTTTATATGTCGTTCTTTATCTCTGTTTGTTTTCTTTTGTAAGTTTTTCTCAAAAGCGGCTGTTAAATCAATTCCAGTTTGATTGGCCAGGCAGATAAGTACCCATAAAACATCCGCCATTTCATCGCCTAAATCTCGATGTTTATCGCTTTCCTTAAAGGATTGTTCCCCGTACGTCCGTGCCATAATACGAGCTAATTCGCCAACCTCTTCCGTTAAGATAGTCATATTGGTCAATTCGTTGAAATAGCGAACTCCATAAGTCTTGATCCAATTGTCTACCTGCTCTTGGGCCTGTTTCAATGTAATCTCAGCCATTGTTGTTTTATTCCTTATTTTGTGAATCAATCCAAATTGTAACAGGGCCATCATTCAATAACTCAACTTTCATGTCTGCTCCGAATGTTCCTGTCTGTACCTCTTTCCCTATCTGTAATCCCATTTCTGCACAAAAGGCTTCGTACATAGGAATTGCAATATCCGGTTTTGAAGCGTGGATGTAGGAGGGACGATTTCCTTTTTTAGTAGAAGCGTGAAGTGTAAATTGGCTTACAACCATGACATCTCCTGCTGTATCAATGACGGAACGGTTCATAACTCCGTTTTCATCGTCAAAGATCCGTAGGTTAGCAATCTTCTTGCATAACCATTCGATGTCAGCTTGCGTATCACGATCTTCAATTCCGACTAAGATAAGCAGTCCTTTACCGATTTTAGACTTTACTTGTCCGTCTATAGTAACGGAGGCATGTTGTACTCGTTGTATTAGTGTTCTCATATTTTATTTAAACCGTTTAATAATGCTTTTGTTTTTGCTTCACCGATGACTTCCTTTAGTTCGTCAAAGTTTGCTTCGCGGATTCGTTTTACGCTTTTAAAGCGGCGTAAAAGTAACGTTTTTGTTTTCTCTCCAATACCCTTGATTGAATCTAATTCTGATTTTGTTTGGCTTTTACTTCGTTTATCCCGATGGAAAGAGATTGCAAAGCGATGTACTTCATCTTGTATTTGAGTGAAAAATTTGAACATGAAACTTTGTATGGGGATTCCTATTGTTTCAGGAGGAAATCCAAATAGAAGCTCAGAGGTTCGATGTTTCCCATCTTTTGCCAAGCCGGCAATCGGGATATCTAAATGTAATTCGTCTTGAATAACTTCGCGTACAACTTCCATTTGTCCCTTTCCACCGTCCGTAATGATAAGATCGGGTAGAGGAGATTCTTCCTCTGTGGCGCGTTGGTAACGACGACGTACAACCTCTTTCATGGAAGCGTAATCATCCGGTCCGACAACTGTTTTGATGTTGTATTTGCGATAATCTTTTTTGGATGGTTTCGCCATTTTGAAGACAACACACGCTGCTACTGCGTCACTACCTTGTATATTGGAGTTATCGAAACATTCAATATGTGCTGGTAGTTTGGGTAGGTGTAACGTGTCTTGAATCTCCTTTAAAAGGCGTGTACTTCGTTGCTCCGGATTCAACTTTTCTGCCTGTTTTAGCTTATCTACCTTGTATTGCTTTACATTCATTTCCGATAGTTCCACCAACTTCTTTTTATCACCCCGTTGGGGAATAGTTATTACCACGTTCTCCAGTTTGATATCAAGAGGGAATGGAACGATGATTTCACGAGCTGTACTTTTAAAGCGGTTTCGCATTTCTATGATACCAAGACTTAAAAGTTCTTCTTTTGATTCTTCTAATCGTTTTTTGTATTCGAATGTATAGGCTTGTACAATGGCTCCATTTCCAATGTGCATATAATTGATGTAGGCTGAGTTTTCGTTTTCTGCTAAAGAGAATACATCTATATTATGCAACATCGGGGTTACGACTGTCGATTTAGAACGATAGTTCTCAATGACGTCATATTTCTCTTTTATCTTTTGCGCCTCTTCAAAACGGAGTTCGCTCGCCAACTTTTGCATTTCTTCATACAGATGTTTACTTATCTGCGAAATGTTTCCTCTTAATATCTCTTTGATTTCGGAAATGTTCTGTTGGTATTCTTCTGCTGTTTGTAATCCTTCGCAGGGCCCTTTGCAACGCTTGATATGATATTCCAGACAAACTTTGTAACGCCCTTCTTGAATAGATTCCGGAGTAAGCGGGTATTTACAGGTCCGGAGCGGATACAAATCCTTTAGCATTTGCAACATTACTTTGGCTGTGTAGACAGAAGAGTAGGGACCATAGTAACGAGAACCATCTCGCACTATGTTTCGTGTTTGGAATACACGCGGAAAATATTCGTTTTTGACAACGATAGACGGATAGGTTTTATCGTCTTTCAATAAAACGTTGTATCGAGGACGGTATTGTTTGATGAGATTATTCTCTAACAGCAATGCGTCTTCCTCCGTATCGACAACGAAATATTTTATATCCCGGATCTGCTTTACCAGTACTCTCGTTTTGTTGCTATCATGTTCTTTGTTGAAATAGGAAGAAACACGGCGTTTGAGGTTCTTTGCTTTTCCTACGTAGATAATAGTTCCTTTCTCATCAAAGTATTGATAACAGCCTGGGGATTCCGGTATAACGGAAAGGATTGTTTTTATATGTTCCTCGGTTGTTTTCATCTTTTTTAGTCTATGTTTCTTCCCTATTTTCAGTTATTTATGCTGTTTTTGTTAAAGTAAATGTTTCACGTGGAACATTTCTCATTTTAACGTCCAAGCATAACCAATAAGATGTTTATGTCGTTCGGAGA
Source organism: Parabacteroides sp. (assembly GCA_017481945.1). GTDB lineage: Bacteria > Bacteroidota > Bacteroidia > Bacteroidales > Tannerellaceae > Parabacteroides. Next base: position 20,635 of record JAFUOJ010000003.1, read on the forward strand.
AATACCCGGTATACGGCTTGCCTGAGCAATTGTATCGGGATCTATCCGTGTTAACTTCTGTCGTGCTTCGGTTGATAAGGACTGAATGGAATTGTAATCAAATTTTCCTTTGATATTGATATTCTCCAATCGGTTTATCTTCTCCGCTATGATTTGTTCCCGTCGGATGTAACCGCTGTACTTGATTAGGATTTCTGCCGCTTCAATAATTTCTTCCTTGCGTGAGGTTGGTACTTTGTCTAACTCAGCACGGAAAGCTGGTACTAACTCGGCTACGTTTTCCAATGTGATTTGTGGACGTGGAATAATTTCAATCAGCTTACAACCGTGTGACAGGGGAGTTGTTCCTAATGCCTCCAATCCGCTGTTGATATATTGCGGCTTGATAGAATAGTTCTCTGCAAAAGTAATGATTGCGTCACGACTTGCTTTCTTCTCTGTCAGTAAATCGTAACGGTCCTGTTTGGCTAAACCAATCTGATAGGATTTCTCTGTTAAGCGCATATCTGCGTCGTCCTGACGAAGTAAAATACGATATTCGGCTCTGGAGGTGAACATACGGTAAGGTTCGTCTACCCCTTTTGTAACCAAATCATCAATCAATACGCCAATGTATGCTTCGTCTCTACCTAAAACGAAAGGTGTTCCGCCATGACAATTAATGTGTGCATTGATTCCGGCAATTAGACCTTGCCCGCCGGCCTCTTCATAACCCGTTGTCCCGTTGATTTGCCCTGCAAAGAAAAGATTATGAATCTTCTTTGTCTCTAAATTATGATGTAACTGTGTCGGATCAAAGAAATCGTATTCGATTGCATATCCCGGACGGTAAATTTGAATATCGCGAAATGCAGGGATTTGTTGCAAAGCGCGTAACTGAATATCCAAAGGAAGGGATGAAGAGAATCCATTTAAGTAATATTCTTGTGTCGTTTCGCCTTCCGGTTCTAAGAACAACTGGTGTTGATTCTTGTCGGCAAAAGTAACAATCTTTGTTTCGATACTTGGACAGTAACGAGGCCCGATACTTTTGATTTGACCGTTATATAGAGGAGAATCGGGGAGACCTTGGCGCAAGATTTCATGACAAGCCTCATTGGTAAAGGTTGTCCAACAGCTTAGCTGTTTTAATGAGCGCTTAGAGGTGTCCATATAAGAGAACTTGTGGAAGTCATCTTCTCCCGGTTGTTCCACCATTTCATCGAAATGTACACTACGAGCGTCGATACGAACCGGAGTTCCTGTCTTCATTCGAGCAGATTGAATACCTAATGAAACCAATTGTTCGGTTAGCCCGGTTGCCGCAGGTTCTGAAATTCGCCCTCCTCGGAATTGTGTACGGCCGATGTGCATTAAGCCATTCAAAAAAGTTCCGTTAGTAAGGACTACGCTCTTTGCGTGAAATTCTACATCTAACCAAGTGCGTACTCCACAAACAGTGTTTCCATCGAGGATAAGTTCGCGAACGGTATCCTGCCATATAGAAAGATTCGGCAGGTTTTCTAAAATACCTCGCCAGCATTCAATGAAACGAGCACGGTCACTTTGGGCACGTGGGCTCCACATAGCCGGCCCTTTGCTTCGGTTGAGCATACGGAACTGAATGGCGGTATGATCCGTTACAATTCCCATATATCCTCCTAAAGCATCTATTTCGCGAACGATCTGTCCTTTGGCAATACCACCGACTGCCGGATTGCAACTCATCTGTGCAATCTTGTTCATGTCCATTGTAATGAGAAGAGTCTTTGAGCCCAGATTGGCGGCAGCCGCAGCAGCTTCACAGCCTGCATGGCCGGCTCCGACCACAATAACGTCGTAGTTAAATGTCATTTTCTTACTTCTTTATTTCTCTGCAAAGATACAAAGAAGAGATTTATGAATCGAAAGTTTATTTATCTTTGTTGCTACTAAATAAAATCAAATGAAAATACTAAAATTTTTGTGCTGTCTTATTGGATTAGTGATGATGGGCAGTTGCTCTTTGGAACCCAAAGTACCCGATGGCGAATTTCTTATTGAAGGATGTTTGAAGAATGTAGAGAACGGAACGGTAATAAAATTACTATGTTCAGAAGGAACTTTTGAGAAGCTTGTAATGTGTGATACTGTAATAAATGGAGAATTCTCATTCCGTGATACGATTACAACAGGAGTTCGGAAATTTACTATAGGTTCGTCCTCGAATGGATTCCCTTCCACTCTTCTTTCTGTTTGGATTGCTTCTGGTACTAAAACAAGTATTATAGGAGAAGACAGGCTGATTCGAACTTGGCGTGTTCAAAATGATTTATTAGAACAAAGAGAACAGAATAAATTAGGTGAAGCTGTTCGGGAAGAATGGCAAAAGCTTGCACCTTTGATGATAAAAGAAGATAGTTTAAAATTAGAAGCAAACAAATATAGTAAAGGTGATGTGAAAAAGAAAGAATTGCGTATAGAATATGATTCCATACAAGTTTTACAAAAGGCCATAAAAGCAGAGATGTATCAAAAAACATTGGCTGCTTTAAAAGATATGCCAATCACTTCTATCTGGATGAAAGCTTTTATTCCGTATGCTCGCTTCTTACAAGATAAATCTGGTTCTCCTATGGCGCAAGAAGTTCATGCTTTGTTTAATAGATTATCAGAAGCAGATAAACAGACAGAGTTGGGTAAAGCCATACTTGAGTATGTAAATCTACCGACTCCAGTAAAAGAAGGTGATGATATGGCAGATGGCGATTTGTATGATACGGAAGGTCATTTACATCATCTTTCAGAATTTAAGGGGAAATATATTCTGCTTGACTTTTGGAGTCAAGCTTGCGGTCCCTGTTTTGCTTCATTACCGGAGATGGAGGAGATTATGGAACTGTATAAAGGACGAATGGAAGTGGTCAGTATTTGTGTTGACCCTGAACCTTTATGGAAATCCTTTGTCGCAGAAAAACAGATGAAAGGAAATCAGTGGAATGAAAAGCGGAAAAGTAATACGGGGTTAATGGTGGCTTATCAAGTAAATGGTATTCCGGCTTACGTAATGATTTCTCCGGAGGGAAAAATAATGAAGATGTGGTCCGGTTACGGTAAAGGCTCTCTAAAGAAGAGGATAAAAGAACTTATACTATAAAATGAGAGAGATTCTTTTTTCGATCGGCATGAAATTCTTTTTTCATGCCTAGGAATTTTGAAATGGATAGGCAAAGAAAATTATTTCTTTGCCTATCCATTTTTTTATGAACTATTATCGATTATAAAGCGCTGTAAAGTTTTTTTCGAATTGAATGAAACTGCTGGGACAGAGACTTTGGATTCGTTCTTTGATAGTCACCGAGTTTTCTCTATCTTTGAGAAAAGGAGATATTATTTTACCTTGCACTCTTCGGGAAGAATTGCTAATGCTTTATTTTCGTTTGCTTCCATGATTTCGCGTTCGCCCGGGCCTTTGTCATTGATACCACAAAGATGGAGGATACCATGAATAATGGTACGGTGAAGCTCTTCATTATAGGTCGCATTGAATGCTTCAGCATTTGTCTTAACAGTGTCCAAGCTGATGAATAGATCACCTGCTATTTTGTTCCCGCTTGTATAATCGAATGTGATGATGTCTGTGTAATAATCATGTTGTAAATACTGGCGGTTTACCTCCAATATCTTTTCATCCGAACAGAAGATGTAACTAATGTCACCTACCTTCTTGCCGTATGTTTCAGCAACTGCCTTTACCCAGTTGCTTACTGCTTGCTGTTGGATTGCTGGAAGAGCGATGTCTTCAGCATAAAATGCTATTGCCATATTGAATATTTTTTGATTATGCGTGATTGAATAATTAGGTAAAAAATAGATAGGTCATTGCGACAGCTGCAATTGCTCCTGCCAAATCTGCCAATAAAGAACAAGGAACAGTGTAACGTGTATTGCGTATTCCGACGCTTCCGTAATATAGGGCGACTACATAAAAGGTAGTATCACTTGAGCCTTGTACTATGGAGGAAAGTCTTCCTACGAAGGAATCGGCTCCATAGGTTTTCATCGCGTCTAACATCATACCTCGTGCACCGCTTCCGCTCAGAGGCTTCATCAACATAGTCGGCAGTCCTTCTACAAATTGGGTATCGAGACCAATGGCTGCTACTCCCATGCGAATACCGTCAATAATGAAATCCATGGCCCCGGAAGCTCGGAAGATTCCAATGGCTACTAAGACGGCAATCAGATAGGGGATGATTGTGATGGCTGTTTGGAAACCCTCTTTAGCGCCTTCTATAAAGGTGTCATAAACGTTGATCTTTTTTCGGATACCACAAAGAATGAATCCGCAGATGATTGTAAATAGGAGTGTATTGGCAAACAGAGTAGAGTAGAGGGAGACCTGCTCTTGTTCCAATGAATTGAATAACCAAACTACACCTCCGATGAATACTCCCATCCCTCCAAAAAAGAGCAGTAGGTTTCGTTGGAAAATATTGATTCGTTGTTTGAAGCAAACGGTTAAAATAGCAACAAGTGTCGATGTAAAGGTGGCTAACATAATGGGCAGAAAGACATCGGAAGGATTCGCTGCTCCCATCTGTGCCCGATACATCATGATAGTGATTGGAATCAGTGTCAACCCCGAAGCATTGATACAAAGAAACATGATCATCGGATTACTGGCTGATTCTTTATCGGTATTGAATTCCTGTAACTGTTGCATGGCCTTTAATCCCATCGGGGTTGCTGCATTATCCAATCCCAATAGGTTGGCTGAAAAGTTCATGAAGATGGAACCTGTCACTGGGTGATTTCGGGGAATATCCGGGAATAGTTTACTGAACACAGGGGCTGCTATGCGAGCGAATCCCTGTATGACTCCTCCTTTTTCACCAATCTTCATAATACCCAGCCAGAGGGCAAGAATACCAGTCAGTCCGAGAGAAATCTCAAAACCACTTCTAGCAGAAGAGAAGGAGGCGTTAATAATATGGGTGAAGACTTCAGTGTCTCCTCCGATGATTAGTTTGCCTAATGCTACTACAAAAGCGATTAAGAAAAATGCAATCCAGATATAATTTAAAACCATATTCGTTTCTTGTAAAGATTTATACGATATGCAAAAATAGGAAATATTCAGCTTTATTAGAAAAAGTAATCAGGAAATGGCAGAATGTTTGCATTCTTGTAGAAAGCTGACTACTTTTGAGTCAAAGAATCATCGTTTCATTTAGTAAAAAGGATAAGTTAGTATGACAAGAAACATCGGTTTGTTTTTAGCGCTGTTATGGTTTTCGGTATTTACTTCTGTAGCGACCGGGTACACGTATGAACGGAATATCCCCTATCGGGGAAAGACGCAGGATCCGTATGTGAATCAAATGTGTCAGTTAGATATTGCTTATAAGTCAGATGTGATGGAGGCTCCCGTCGTTGTTTGGTTTCATGGCGGTGGATTAACTTCTGGGAAGCGGAGTATACCGGAACAATTATTAAAGGATAATATGGTGGTTGTTGGTGTGGAATACCGTTTGTCTCCGAAGGTAAAGACGATGGATATTGTTGATGACGCTGCGGCTGCCATTGCTTGGGTCTTTGAGCATATTGAGCAATACGGAGGAAATCCTGCTTCTATTTATATTGCCGGACATTCGGCTGGCGGCTATTTGGTAGATATGGTTGGCTTGGATAGAACTTGGTTGGCGAAGTATGGGCAAGACGCTGACCGGTTAGCGGGAATTATACCCTTTAGTGCGCAAGTGATAACACACTTTGAGACTCGGAATCAGCGTGGGTTGAAACCGTTACAACCTACGATTGACGAGACAGCCCCTTTGTATCATGTACGGAAAGACTGTGCACCGATATTGATTCTTTCCGGAGACCGGGAGAAGGAACTATATGGCCGCTATGAGGAGTTGGCCTACTTCTGGCGTTTATTTAAATTGGTTGGTCATCCGGATGTGACTCTCTATGAATTGGGAGGTTTTGATCATGGAGGGATGTGTGCTGCCGGATTTCCATTGGCAATTCAGTTTATACGGGAACATGAAAAGGGAAAATAGTATTAATTTTGCGAAGAATAATTTGAAAAGAATATGGCGAAGGTATTAGTTACTTATGATATGTTTCGGGAAGGGTTTACCGAATTGGAAGCGCGGTATGAGGTGACTTTTCCTGAAGGACGAGACTTTACTTATGAAGAGGTGAGGGAAAAAATTTCGGAATACGATGTGTTGTGTCCGATGTTTAATTTCCCGGTCAATAAGGAATTAATTGACGCAGCACCTAATCTGAAGTTGGTTGCCAATTATGCGGTTGGCTATAATAATATAGATGTAGCCTATTGCCTTGAAAAAGGTATTACAGTAGCAAACACACCGGGACCGGTGATTGCTCCAACTGCAAATCTCGCATTGGGTTTAATGTTGGATGTGGCTCGACGTATTACGGAGTGCGATCGGAAGTTACGTAGGGAAGGAGAAAATATGAAGGTGGATATCTCTCAACTTTTAGGGCTTGGCATAACCGGAAAGACGTTGGGTATTATCGGTATGGGGAATATTGGTAAGGCACTTGCAAAGCGAGCCAACGCTTGTGGTATGGATGTCCTGTATCATAATCGTCGCCGATTGTATATAGATGAAGAAGCAGATTTGAATGTGACTTATGTTTCTAAAGAGGAGTTATTGGCTGAGTCTGATTTCGTATCATTGAATGCGCCTTATACTCTGGAAACTTATCATATCATTGGAGAGGCTGAGCTGAAACAGATGAAACCTTCGGCTATCTTAATTAATACGGCACGCGGGCCGTTAGTAGATGAGAAAGCGTTGGTACAAGCTTTAAAAGAGGGTTCGATTCATGGAGCGGGTTTGGATGTCTTTGAGTTTGGTGACCATCCGCTGCCGGAATTGTTGGAGTTAGAGAATGTGGTTTTGACCACTCACTTAGGAACACAGACGTTGGAGACACGCATTATTATGGCACAGGCTGTTTGTAATAATGTGATTGGATTTTTAGAGGGTGACCGACCTGTCTCTCGGGTATTACGACCATGACAGCAGCTTTTGTTCTAAGTGAATTGCAATCGATCGGCTCTTCGGAGAAGGCGGTCCATTTAAGTCGTTTCTTTAAGACGGGACCGGGGCAGTATGGAGAGGGAGATCGTTTCTTAGGGGTTATGGTTCCTTATTCGCGAGCCATTGCAAAAGCGAATAAAGCAATGCCGTTGGAAGAGGTTCAACTTCTCTTGGAATCTCCTTGGCATGAAGCACGTCTTTGCGCGTTACTAATATTAGTATATCGTTTCAAAGAACGAAAAATAACAGAAGAAGAAAGAGAGCAGATCTATAGCTTCTATATAAAGAATGCACGTCGTTGTAATAACTGGGATTTGGTAGACCTGTCGTGCCGGGATATTGTAGGTGAGTATTTGGTAGATAAAGATCGTTCGATACTCTATCGATTGGCAGATAGTGAAAATTTGTGGGAACAACGAATAGCTGTAGTGGCTACTTGGGCTTTTATCCGCCGTTCAGATTTCAATGATACATTGGCTTTGGCCGAACGGTTGATGGCACATAAACATGATTTAATGCATAAGGCGGTTGGCTGGATGTTACGCGAAGTCGGGAAGAAAGATCGGGAGACACTTACAAATTTCTTGGAAAAAAATGCAACACAGTTGCCCCGTACAACACTTCGTTATGCCATTGAACATTATCCGGAACCCCAACGACAATATTTTTTAAAGATGAAAAAATGATGGAGAAAGGAAGAAATAAAATAAAATCAGTCTGTGTCTATTGTGCCTCCAGTACGCAGGTGGATAAGGTATATTACGAGGCTGCAACGGAATTAGGTCGCTTGTTGGGAGGAAAGCAAATACGGGTGATAAATGGAGCGGGTAATACCGGATTGATGTGCGCTGTCTCTGATGGAGCGTTGGAAGTTGGTGGAAAAGTTACGGGAGTGATACCTCATTTCATGGTGGAACAGCATTGGTGTCATCAATCTTTGACGGAGTTGATAGAGGTGAATGATATGCACGAACGGAAGCAACTAATGGCTAATTTGTCGGACGCAGTGATTGCTCTGCCGGGTGGATGTGGTACGTTGGAAGAACTCTTGGAGGTAATTACTTGGAAACAGCTGGGGTTGTATTTAAATCCTATCGTCATATTAAATGTAAAAGGCTACTTTGATCCTTTATTGGAAATGCTTCAAAGAGCTTTGGAGGAGCGGTTCATGCGTCCGCAGCATGCGCAGCTTTGGGCTGTAGCTTCTTCTCCGGAGGAAGCTGTTGAGCTAATTCATACTGAACCCATTTGGGATGCCAGTGTTCGAAAGCTGGCATTGGTGTAATTTTAGGGGATTTACTTAAAATCTTTATTATCTTTGCCTATCAAAGGAAGAAGAATATGGAAGATCATTTTGATATACGGGATGTACGAATGCCGGAAAGCGAACGGGAGTACGAAAATGCTCTTCGTCCGCTTTCTTTTCGTGATTTTAGCGGACAGGCCAAAGTTGTTGAGAATTTGAAAGTCTTTGTGATGGCGGCCCGAATGCGTAAAGAGGCTTTGGACCATGTATTACTTCATGGCCCTCCTGGATTGGGGAAAACAACATTATCCAATATTATAGCGAATGAGTTAGGAGTTGGCTTTAAAGTAACTTCTGGTCCGGTGCTGGATAAACCCGGTGATTTGGCAGGCGTATTAACATCTTTGGAGAAGAATGATGTACTCTTTATTGATGAGATTCACCGGTTAAGTCCAATCGTTGAAGAGTATCTTTATTCGGCGATGGAAGATTATCGGATTGATATCATGATTGATAAAGGTCCCAGTGCCCGTTCCATCCAAATTGATTTGGCTCCGTTTACTTTGGTAGGGGCGACTACTCGAAGTGGTCTATTGACCAGTCCGCTACGGGCACGCTTTGGAATCAATCTGCATTTGGAGTATTATGAAATGGAGACTTTGACAAAGATTATCCTTCGTAGTGCAGATATTCTTAATGTAAAGTGTGAGCTGAATGCAGCTCGTGAGATCGCTTCGCGTAGTAGAGGAACTCCTCGTATTGCGAATGCTTTGTTACGTCGTGTGCGTGACTTTGCACAGGTGAAGGGATCAGGAGATATTGATAAAGCGATTGCTTGTTATGCTTTGGAAGCATTGAATATTGATCGATATGGATTGGATCAGATTGATAACAAACTATTGACAACTATCATAGATAAGTTTAAGGGAGGTCCGGTAGGATTGACAACCATTGCGACTGCACTGGGCGAAGATCCGGGAACCATTGAGGAAGTTTATGAACCTTTCTTAATTAAAGAGGGCTTTATCAAGCGGACGCCTCGTGGTCGGGAAGTTACGGATTTAGCTTATACACATTTAGGACGTAGCCGGGGAAGTGAACAAGGTTTTTTATTTGATTAAAGAGTTATGGCAGGAGGAATGAAGCGGCTCGCAGGGGAGACTGCAATTTATGGAGTCAGCAGTATCGTTGGGAAATTTTTGAACTGGATGTTAGTCCCCATGTACACGCGGGTGTTGGCTACTGAAAGTGACTTTGGTGTAGTGACCAATCTGTATGCTTGGACGGCTTTATTGATGGTGATTTTGACGTATGGTATGGAGACGGGTTTTTTCCGATTTATGAATAAGAAGGAAATAACGCTTCCTATGCGTGTCTATGCAACTACTCTGTTTAGTTTGGCTTCTACTTCCATCTTCTTTGTCTTTTTTGTGTTTAGTGCTTTGACTCCGATTAGCCATTTGTTGGGTTATGGGGAACATCCGGAATATGTAGGAATGATGGCAGGGATTGTAGCAGTTGATGCATTTTGTAGTATACCATTTGCTTTTCTTCGGTATCAAGGAAAGGCAGTTCGTTTTGCCGGAATAAAGTTACTGAATATATTTTTGAATATTATTTTGGTCGTTTTCTTCTTGCTTGTTTGTCCTTGGATTTATACGTATGCTCCTGTATTGATAGAGTGGTTTTATAAGCCCGATTATCAAGTTGGTTATATTTTTATTGCAAATGTAGGGACAACTTTGGTGACTTTCCTTTTGTTGATTCCGGATATGATCCCCGGGTTAAGAGAAAAAGCAAGTTTTGGGTTGTTAAAACAGATGTTACGTTATTCTTTCCCTATTTTGCTTTTAGGTATTGCTGGTATATTTAATCAAACTGCAGATAAGATTTTATTTCCTTTTTTGTTTGATGATAAAGAATATGCTACTACACAGTTAGGTATTTATGGGGCTTGTTTTAAAGTTGCTGTTGTTATGGTTATGTTTATCCAAGCCTTTCGTTATGCTTACGAGCCTTTTATTTTTGCTAAAAATAAGAGTGAGGGGGATAATACTAAAGCCTACTCGGAAGCAATGAAATATTTTATCATCTTCTCGTTGATCATCTTTTTAGGAGTTATGTACTATTTGGATATATTGAAGTATTTTGTAGCGGCAGAATATTATCCTGGATTACGTGTTGTACCAATAGTTATGTTAGGGGAATTGTTCTTCGGTATCTATTTCAACTTATCTTTTTGGTATAAATTGATTGATCAGACACAATGGGGAGCCTATTTCTCTACGGTGGGTTGCATAGTGACAGTTCTGATGATTGTTTTATTAGCTCCTTCATTTGGTTATATGGCTTGTGCTTGGGCCTCTTTTGCCAGCAATCTGTTGATGATGGTTCTCTCTTATGTTATAGGACAAAAGAAGTTCCCAATACAATATGATTTAAAGTCAGCTATGGTTTATAGTGTACTGGCTGCTGTATTTTATGTAGCAGGTATATTGCCTCAAATAGATTCAGAAATCCTTCGTTTGGGATACCGTACTTTATTGCTTTTAGTTTTCTTGGTAATCGTTATTAAACGTGATTTACCGCTCAGTGAGTTGCCTTATATTGGCAGACGCTTTAAAAAAAGTGGAATGTAATTAGTCATATAAATATGAGAGGTTTTATTATTATCTGTCTAATTGTCATGGAAGTTTTGGAGGTGAAAGCTCAAGATATTATGAATAAGGATCAAATGCTTGTACGTATTTCAGAGATAGAAGTTTATCCGGAATATTTGGAGGAATATCTTTCTTTTGCGTTGACAGTAGGGGCAACTTCTGTACAGAAAGAGCCGGGGGTTATTGCTATTTATCCAATGATACAGCAGCGGGATTCTTGTCAAGTGCGTATCTTGGAAATTTATGCTAATGATGAAGCTTATAAACATCATATCAGTACGGAACATTTCCTTACTTATAAAAAAGGTACACTTCACATGGTTAAATCGCTTGACTTGGTGGATATGATACCGATGAATCCTAAAACTATGTCTGATATCTTTCGGAAAATGTAAAGAAGAAATTCAGAAATGGTTGATTGCGTGTTAAACAGAATGATATTAATTAATAATAGATAAGTAACAAACAAAGAATGAATGGTATGAAAAAGTTGTGGGTGGTTTTGCTGCTTCTTGTTGCTTCAGGTCAAGTATTTGCAGACGAAGGTATGTGGGTGCTGAAAGAATTGACCAAGCAAAATCTGGCAAGAATGAAGGAATTAGGTTTTACTCCTTCTTATGAACAATTGTATAGTGAAACAAATCCTTGTGTGGCAAATGCAGTTGTGATTTTTGGTGGAGGATGTACGGGTATTACGGTTTCAAATGAAGGTTTGATTTTTACGAATCACCATTGTGGTTTTGGCTCTATCCAACAATTAAGTAGTGTAGAGCATGACTATTTAAAAAATGGATTTATCTCTCAGAGTAAAGAGGAAGAATTACCTGTTCCAGGTTTGAAAGTGCGTTATTTACGGGAGACAGTAGATGTCAGTGATCGTATCAATTCTCAAATCTCTTCTATTCAAGAGGAGCAATTACGTTTGGCAGCTGCCGATTCTATTGGACGTGTATTGGCAGATTCAGTAGGAAACTCAGAGTTCCAATCTGCAGATGTGATACCTTTCTACAGTAATAATAAATACTTCTTAATTGTTTATGATGTGTTTAGAGATGTTCGTATGGTGTTTGCTCCCCCCAGCTCTATAGGTAAGTTTGGTGGAGATACGGATAACTGGATGTGGCCGCGTCATACAGGAGATTTCTCGGTCTTCCGTGTATATGCAGACTCAAATAATAAACCTGCGAACTATAGTAAAGAGAATAAACCATATAAGCCGAAATATGTAGTTGAAGTCTCTTTGCAAGGATATCAGGATAAGGACTATGCTATGACCATTGGTTTCCCGGGAAGTACGGATCGTTATTTATGTTCATGGGGTGTACAGCAGAGGATTGAAGATAGTAATAAACCCCGTATAGAAGTTCGTGGAATTAAACAGGAGATCTGGAAAACAGCTATGCTTGCCAGTGATGAAGTACGTATTAAATACGCTTCTAAATATGCAGGTAGTTCTAACTATTGGAAGAACTCTATTGGAATGAATAAGGGATTAGCCAATTTAAAGGTGATAGACCGCAAACGGAATGAGGAGGCTGCTTTTGCAGCTTGGGTTGCACAGGATTCTCAGCGAAAAGAAAAATATGGAGAAGTCTTAAGTCTTTTGGAAAAAGGATATACCTCTTCGAGTGAATATAGAAAACTTTCCACCTATTTAAGTGAAGCTTTTGTGAATGGGGCTGAAATTGTTCGATTGGCGCGCGAAGTTCAACGGGTGGATGTTAAGAAGTCAACACCGGAAGAGATTGATATGATTTTGGAAGACCGTATTAAAGCGTTTTTTAAAGATTATGAACCAAGTCTTGATCAGAAAGTTTTGGCAGCGATGATGAAGGTGGTAAAAGAACGTGTACCGGCCGAATATCTTCCAAGTGTTTATGAGAAAATTGATAAGAAGTATAAAGGTGATTATGAAAAATATGCAGCCGATCTCTTCAAGAAAACCGTTCTTTTATCTTATGATAATATTGCGGAAATGCTGAGAGATCCGAAAAAGTATGAGAAACTATTGAAGAAGGATCCTGCTGCAGAATTGAGTCTGTCAGTTTTAATCTCTATTTTTGAGTTACAGCAACTTTCGGGTAGTTCTTATTATGATATTGCCAAAGGAGAACGTTTGTATTTTGCCGGCTTGAGAGAGATGTATCCGGAAAAGGCACTCCCTTCTGATGCGAACTTTACAATGCGTGTAAGCTATGGCTCTGTCGGGGGATATCGTCCGTATGACGCTGCTTGGTACTCTTATTACAGTACACAAAAAGGTATTTTTGAAAAAGAAAATCCAGAAAGTGATGAATTCTGGGTACAACCTGAAATATTAGATTTAATTCGTAGCAAGGATTTTGGTCAATATGTGAATAAAGAAGGAGATCTACAGTTGTGTTTCCTTTCTAATAATGATATTACAGGTGGAAACTCCGGTAGTCCGGTGTTTGACAAAAATGCTCGCTTGATTGGGCTTGCTTTTGATGGTAATTGGGAAGCGATGAGTGGAGATATTGCTTTTGAACCGGATCTGCAACGTACAATCAGTGTGGATATTCGTTATGTCTTATTCATGATTGATAAATGGGGAAAATGTCCTCGTTTGATTAATGAGCTAAAATTAGCGAAATAAAAATACCCTTTATAAAGGGGTAAAATGCCATATTGTCATGCTTAAAAGCATGTTTTAGAGATTAAAAAGGAGAAAAGGCAACTTTTCTCCTTTTTTAATCTCAGTTATATAGCTCCTATTCCCTCGTAACTTCTGAGTGGTTAAAAACTGCCCTAAAATCTTTTGAATATTCCTGCCCAATGGTTCTACATTTTTAAAATATGTGATTCTCCGAGAGTCGAGCTTTTGCAGTTTGTTTGAAATATAGATGTTTTTTGTAGCAAAAGGAAAGTTGATAAATAATTTGAATATCTTTGTGTCCATGAGAACAATCGATATAGTATTTATTTTTTATTCTTGCTTCTGTTTGTCGGATGTCAGGGTAGAACGATTATTTCTTTTGGCTACATTGAATAAACGGGAGATTCGGGTTTGCTGTTTTCCGATGGATAGTAAATCGAATTTGGACCGAATCTTGAAAAATTGGTATTAGGAATTCCGGTTTTTGGAACTGAAAACCGGAATTTTCTCTATTAATAGAAATCTAAAGTTTAGTAAATAAAAGGAAATCAGATATGTAGGTTGATTAAAAGAAAATATATCCATTCCGGTTTTATATTAAAAATATCCTCTAATTTTGCCTAAAGGATAAAATCAAACAGTCTATGTTACTTTTGCGGATCTATCCGCATTTGCAACGATTGTAATTAGTGGTAGTAATGGAGAATATGTTGTAGAATCGTAGACTGCTCTAAAAACTGTTTCAATCGTATTAACTCTAACAACCTCATTCACCTCTTATGAGATTACGATTAGCTATGAGGATAAGGAGTTTAGTGGAAGTTTTTCGATTGAAGAATAACATAACCCTATAAAATAGAAGCGAATTGTTTATCAGATACATGTGGTAAAACTCAGTGAACTGTATTGATTTACTATTCGCTTCAATAATAAAAGCCAGCTTCACTTTCTTTCTAAAAGAAAAAACATAGAGATTTATAATCACTTTTTTGCTTGGGTTTAAAAGATTAAGTAAAAGAATGAATAAGTTTCAAGTTAGAAACTTCGAGTTCCATCATGAGAAACTAAAAGTTTCATGACGTGAAACTCTTAGCATTATGCTAATGTGTTTATTTGTTATTAAGGTGATTCTTCATATTGTTTGCTAAGTTAGAATTAAATATTTAGGAATAAAATAGAGTTACTTATGGGTAAACAATGTAAATAATTTGTATGTTTGTTCATAAATTGAATAAATATGAAGACATTAGTACATACAGATAAGGAAAAAATTGAAGAGGTTATTCGTGCGTGCGATGTTTGTTATGTCGGTTTTGCTGATACAGATGGTACTCCTTATGTACTGCCTATGAATTTTGGTTATCAGGATGGAGTGGTTTATTTACATTCTGCTCAGACGGGACGTAGTATCTCAATGATTGAACGAAATCCACGAGTATGCATTACTTTTAATACTGATCGGAAATTAGTTGCTCAACATCCGGAGGTCGCTTGTAGTTTTAGTATGCGTTCAAAGAGTGTGGTATCATGGGGAAAAGTTCGTTTTGAAGAAGATTTTGATAAAAAGGTAGAGGCGTTGGATGTTATCATGAGCCATTATTCAGATAGAAAATTCCGTTATGGTCATCCGGCGGTGAGAAATGTAAAAATATGGATTGTTGAATTGGAGGAGATGACTTGTAAGGAGTTTGGATTTTCTTATAAAAATAAAGGTTAACTCTTAACTATTTCTTATTTTTGTTGCCTAATCACGATAGGGATTGAATAATGGAGTTGCAAAAGCATAGCAAGAATTTAAATGATACAGTGGATAGACTTTCGGATGAGGGTTCTTATAAACAACTGTTTCATGCTTATCGTGATGAGGAAGCTTTACCTTCAGGAAAGGTTTTGAAAGAGATTGTCGATTTATGTCGGGTAATTCTTTTCCCCGGTTATTATGGAAATGCACGAGTCAGCAAACAAACAATCCGTTTTCATATAGGAGTAAATATCACAACTTTGCATACATTGCTTTCTAAGCAAATATATGCAGGGCTTTGTTTTGCAGATACGGCTCATCGTGTTTGTTTGGAAGAGAAAATCTTTGCAGAGGCTGAAAGTTTATCAGAAGCTTTTATACAGACACTTCCGGAGATGCGTGATTTATTGGCAACGGACGCAGAAGCCGCTTTTAATGGAGATCCGGCTGCACAGAATATCAATGAAGTCATTTTCTGTTATCCGGGGTTTCGGGCTATCTGTAGTTACCGCATTGCTCATCAGTTATACCGATTGGGAGTTCCTTTTATTCCTCGTATGATCACTGAAATGGCTCATTCTGAAACTGGTATTGATATTCATCCAGGGGCACAGATTGGTTATTACTTTTCGATTGATCATGGGACCGGGACAGTCATTGGTGAGACAAGTGTGATCGGGAATCATGTGCGAATTTTCCAAGGAGTAAGTTTGGCAGGAGAAAAATTACCACCGGATGAGAATGGAAATGCTATACGAGGTGTACCACGCCATCCGGTATTGGGAGATCATGTGACAGTTTATTCCAATGCAACATTGTTAGGACGAATCCATGTTGGGGATGGGGCTACAATTTGTGGTAACGTTTGGATTACGGAGGATGTACCTGCAGGGGCAACTATTCAATTGACAATTGATAATGGACAATTGACGATTGAAGCAAAGCAAGAAGAAACAATACAATAAATTAATACTCAATTACAATGAGCGAGACATTTGAAATGGTGGCCAAGACCCTGTATGGGTTAGAAGAAATTCTGGCCGGTGAGTTATTATCTTTGGGAGCCAACGATATACAAATTGGCCGCCGGATGGTTTCTTTTACAGGTGATAAGGAGGTGCTCTATCGGGCAAACTTCTGTTGCCGCACAGCATTGCGTATCTTGAAACCAATTTATCATTTTAAGGCGAAAGATGCGGATACCGTGTATAAAGAGGTCAAAAAAGTGAAATGGGAAAACTACATGTCGTTGGATAAGACTTTTGCCATCGACTCTGTGATTTATTCAGAAGATTTCAATCATTCTAAGTTCGTTGCTTACCGCACGAAAGACGCGATTGTGGATTATTTCATGGAAAAAGAACAAAAGCGTCCTTCTGTTCGTGTAAACAACCCGGATTTATATATTAATATCCATATTTCCCATAATGATTGTACGTTATCTATTGATAGTTCCGGAGAAAGTTTGCATAAACGTGGGTATCGCGTAGATCAGACAGAAGCTCCGTTGAATGAGGTATTGGCTGCCGGTATGATTATGAAAACCGGTTGGAAAGGAGAATCCAATTTCGTGGATCCGATGTGTGGGTCAGGTACTTTATTGATTGAAGCTGCCATGATTGCATTAAATATTGCACCGGGTATTCATCGTAGAGAGTTTGGTTTTGAGAAGTGGATTGATTTTGACCAAGAGCTATTTGACCGTATTTATAATGATGAGAGCCAGGAACGGGAGTTCACATTCAAATGCTATGGCTCGGATATTAGTCCGGCTGCTATTGAGATTGCGGAAAAGAATATCCGTAGTGCCGGTTTAATGAAATATATTGATCTAAAAGTTCAACCTTTCCAACAATGTACAGAGGCTCCAAAACCCGGTATTATGGTAACCAATCCACCGTATGGAGAACGTATTTCCAGTCGAGATCTGTTAGGACTTTATAGTATGATTGGTGAACGAGTGAAACATGTCTTTACGGATTATAAGGTTTGGATTTTAAGCTATAAGGATGAATGTTTTGATAAAATCGGTTTACGTCCGAGTGAGAAAGTCAAATTGATGAACGGTTCTTTGGAATGCGAGTATCGTTGTTATGATATTTTTGAAGGGAAAAATAAAGATTATAAGAAGAGTTTGAACGAAGAGAATGGTGAAAAACGTTCTTCTAATTCAAATGAAAAAACATCTGCTACTCGCAAAGAGGGGCGCACTTCTCAACCGAATTTTAAAACCGCTCGTGTGGATCGTCCGGAACGTCGTTTTGCTGCTGCACATGCAGAGGATGAAAGCGAACGTGCTCTTTATATGCCGGGTAAACGCTATTTTGGGGAAGAACGTGGCGATGGTCGTTCCTCTCGTAAGGAATACAGCAAACATCCTGCTAAGAAGCATTTTAAAGACGATGAGGATTTCGGTGGGAAGAAAAAATTTAATGATCGGAAATCTGGTGGAGATCGTTCATTTAAGAAACCATTTAAAAAGAAAGGAAGAAATGATTTTAAAGATTAAATGGGTCAGTCTGTTTTGTGTCGTGGCATGGACGCTTTTAAATCC
The DNA here is from genome assembly GCA_017481945.1 of Parabacteroides sp. Taxonomy (GTDB): domain Bacteria; phylum Bacteroidota; class Bacteroidia; order Bacteroidales; family Tannerellaceae; genus Parabacteroides. The sequence goes on from JAFUOJ010000003.1 coordinate 38,496, forward strand.
GTTGACTATCATGGGACAAGATAAACAGTTTACTTTGCATGACTTAATTCCGGGTGGAAAAACACAACGCTATTTTGTCCCACAGAATCTGAGACAATTACAGTGGTGTGGCGATACATATTTGTATGTGAAAGGGGATAGTCTGTTAGGAAATGAATTGGCTAAGCCGGCGCAGTTACTTTTCACTCGTCAGCAATTGAATGAGGCACTGACAAAAGTTGGTCAACCGACAGTCGGAACTATGCCGTTCTTTCTGGCTCCTTATAAAGAGCAACCGGTTCTCGCTTTTGTAGCGAAACAACATCGCTATCATTACAATTATGTAACGAATCAGATAGTTGCAGTATATAATTTGAAGAACTCTTGGGAGAATCAAGACTTCTGCCCCGCAAATGGCTATTTGGCCTTTACGGAAGGTGATAATTTACAGATTCTTTCTCCGGAGAATCAGGTAAGTAGTGTAACAAATGAGACTGAGAAAGGAATTGTTTGCGGTAAGTCTGTTCATCAAAATGAATTTGGCATTCACAAAGGAACTTTCTGGTCTCCGAATGGTGCTGCCTTGGCTTTTTATCGGATGGACGAGCGAATGGTGACCGATTATCCGATTGTCAATATTACAACGCGTTGTGCAACTGCAGAGCCTTTTAAATATCCGATGGCAGGAATGAAAAGCCATGAAGTAACAGTGGGTGTATATCATTTAGCTACCGGAAAGACTGTTTGGTTGAAAACGGGACTCCCTAAAGAGAAATATTTGACGAATATTGCTTGGAGTCCGGATGAAAAGAGTATTTATATTGCAGAATTGAATCGTGAACAGAATGAAATGCACTTGGTCCGTTATTCTGCTTTGACAGGAGAAAAAGAGGCTGATTTGTTCACTGAGAAAGATGAACATTATGTCGAGCCACAGAATCCGGTACTATTCTTACCACAGAATCCGGAACAATTTATTTGGCAGAGCCGTCGGGATGGTTACAATCATCTTTATCTCTATAATACAAAAGGAGAACTGTTGAAGCAATTGACAGCCGGGAAGTGGGAAGTTCTGCACGTTTTGGGATTTGACGCTAAGGGAAAGACACTGTTTTTCTCTTCAACTCAGCCATTGCCAAATCATCCGTTGGATTATGGAGACGCACTTTCTGTAAATACTTGGAAGTTGGATTTGAAGAAGGGGAATTGTACAAATGTGACTACTAACGAAGGTACACAAGGAGTACATACTACCCAATTGAGCGGAACAGGAAAATATCTCATTGATAACTATTCTGCTCCCGATGTTCCTCGAATCCTTTCTATTTTGGATACCCAGAAGGGAAAGACTATGCAAACTTTATTGACAGCAAAGAATCCCTACGAAGGCTATGCCATGCCGGAGATTATTACCGGAAAAATAAAAGCAGCAGACGGTGTTACGGATTTGAATTATCGTTTGGTGAAACCGGTTGGGTTGGATGAATCCAAGAAATATCCGACAATCGTGTATGTGTATGGAGGTCCTCACGCACAGTTGGTAACGGGCGACTGGAACAACGGAGTGAGAGGCTGGGATATTTATATGGCACAACGTGGTTATGTACTCTTTACGGTTGATAGTCGAGGTTCAGCCAATCGTGGACAAGCTTTTGAAAATGTGATTCATCGTAACTTGGGTGTAAATGAAATGGCAGACCAGGTGAAAGGGGTGGAGTTTTTGAAATCATTGCCTTATGTCGATGAAAATCGTATCGGTGTGCATGGTTGGAGTTATGGTGGTTTCATGACGACTAATTTGATCTGCTCTTATCCGGAAATCTTTAAGGTCGGTGTTGCTGGTGGACCGGTGATTGATTGGAGCAATTATGAAATCATGTATGGTGAACGCTATATGGATCGTCCGCAAGAAAATCCGGAAGGTTATAAGAACGCCAACTTGAAATTGAAAGCGAAGAATTTAAAAGGCCATTTGTTACTGATTCACGGAGATATAGATCCTGTGGTTGTTTGGCAGCATAGTTTAGGATTTGTAAAAGCCTGTGTAGACGCTGATACCTATCCGGACTACTTCGTTTATCCTCGTCACAGACACAATGTAATTGGCAAAGACCGTCCGCATTTGTACGAGAAGATCACGAGATACTTTGATGATTATTTGAAAAATTAGACAATTAAAAAGATATGAACATATTATTGCTTGGCTCAGGCGGGCGTGAACATGCTATTGCGTGGAAGATCGCTCAAAGTCCCAAAGTGGACAAACTATTTATTGCTCCCGGTAATGCCGGAACTGCATTGGTCGGAACAAATGTAAATATCAAGGCAGATGATTTTGCAGCTCTTAAAGAGTTCGCTTTGGCAAATGCAATTCACATGGTGGTTGTAGGTCCGGAGGATCCTTTAGTAAAGGGTGTTTATGATTTCTTTAAGAAAGACACAGCTCTGTCTGCGATTCCGGTGATTGGTCCTTCTAAAGAGGGTGCACAGTTGGAGGGAAGTAAAGACTTCGCAAAAGCCTTCATGGTTCGTCATAATATCCCGACAGCTCGTTATAAAAGTATCTCTGCTGAAAATTTGGAAGAGGGATATGCTTTCTTGGAAGCTTTGGAAGCCCCGTATGTGTTGAAAGCGGATGGTTTGGCTGCTGGCAAGGGCGTGTTAATTCTGGATACTTTGGAAGAGGCAAAGAAAGAATTGGGCGATATGTTGGGCGGTATGTTTGGTGACGCCAGCAAAACCGTTGTAATCGAAGAATTCTTGGATGGAATCGAATGTTCTGTATTTGTGATGACAGATGGTAAAGACTATAAAGTGCTTCCGGTTGCCAAAGATTATAAACGCATTGGCGAAGGCAACACCGGTCTGAATACCGGCGGTATGGGAGCCGTTTCACCCGTTCCATTTGCGGATGAAGTCTTTATGCAGAAGGTAGATGAAAGAATCATCCGTCCGACAATTGAAGGATTAAAGGCTGAAAACATCGATTACAAAGGATTCATCTTCTTAGGTTTGATTAACGTAAAGAATGAACCGATGGTGATTGAATACAACTGTCGCATGGGAGATCCGGAGACAGAGGTTGTTATGCTTCGTATTCAGAGTGATTTGGTGGACCTGTTGGAGGGTGTTGCCGAAGGAAACTTAGGCAGTCGCGTCTTAGAACAGGATCCGCGAGCAGCTGTAACAGTGATGTTGGTCAGCGGTGGCTATCCGGAAGCTTATGAAAAGGGAAAAGTCATCAACGGATTAGATCAAGTTTCATCGGAAAACATTGTCTTCCACGCGGGTACTCGAGTAGCAGCCGGACAAATCTTAACCAATGGCGGACGTGTCATTGCGGTTAGCTCTTACGGTGCGAACAAAGAAGAAGCCCTTGCAAAATCTTTTGAAGGTGCGAAAGTGATTGATTTTGAAAAGAAATATTTCCGTAGTGATATAGGTTTTGACCTATAATTGTTGAGGGGTGGCTTGTCCACCCCTTCAACTTCCTTTCTATGCGACTGACATCAAATAAATACGACCGCCGATTTGACTTCTCCACACCCGCGATTGTTTTCAACATTTTGTTGGTGTGTTTCGCCTGTTGGGTGCTGAGTTTCTTCAATTCCGTAGGGTATCCTATCTATGGAGAGGTCTCAGATACTCCGCTGTGGAATAGCATTTGCCAGGCATTACCGGGAAAAGAGGTCACCTACATTTCCGGACTGATTTTGATGATAGGAGGGGCTTTCCTGCTTCATCGCGCCAATTACATCTTGGTGTTGATACGCGAAAAGACGCTGCTTCCTTTCCTTTTCTATATCCTGTTCATCAGTACCAATCCGGACTTCTTTCCGCTGAAATCCACCTCTGTCGGTGTCTTTTGTTTGATTTTAGCCATGTATCAGCTCTTTATCTCTTATCATGATACGGAGGCAAAGGAGGAGGCCTACAATGCAGCCCTGCTGATTGGTATCGGCAGTCTCTTATGGGTCCATCTGTTGTGGTTTCTTCCGCTGTTTTGGATTGGAATGTATAATTTTCGGACGCTGACGCTTCGTACCTTCCTTGCTTCCCTTTTGGGGGTGGCCACTGTCTATTGGTTTCTACTCGGTTGGTGTGTCCTGCAACGGGATTTTACTCCTTTCACTGTCCCTTTCTCCATGCTCTTCAAAATCCGTTTCTTGGCGACTGAAGCGCCTGCTTTCCTGAACTGGGTAACGATTCTGGTGATTGCTTTATTGACGGTCATAGCCTCTGTAAACATCCTTTCGCACAAAGTAGAGGATTCCTTGCGTTCCCGTCAGTATCTTTCTTTTCTCATACTGATGTCTGCCTGGGCTTTTGCCCTCTATTTCCTGTATGAACAGGTATCAGAGGAGTTTCTGGAGACTGCTTGCGTCCCCACATCCATTTTGATTGCCCATTTCTTTACGGTGACGAAGGGGCGGATGGTCCCTTGGCTGTTCGGGGCTTCAGTAGTTATTTTGGTGGCAGCTTCATTCATTCGTTTATGGAATTTCTGATTGCATACGGATATATTGGCGTTTTCATTGCCTCGTTCTTGGCGGCAACCGTTCTGCCGTTTAGCAGCGAAGTGGTCTTGACGGGCGTACTGCTCACAGGTGCTGCCTATTGGCCCTGCATGATTGCAGCCACGTTAGGGAATTTTTTGGGAGGCATGAGCTGTTATTGGCTCGGTATGTTGGGCAAGATCGAATGGATTGAGAAGTATTTGAAGCTGGACCCTGTCAAACTGCAAAAAGTGCAGGATTGGATTGCCGGAAAGGGTTCTTGGATTGCCTTTTTTGTCTTCCTTCCCGGCATTGGCGATTTCATCGCGGTTGCACTCGGTTATTTAAGAGGCAACGTATGGATTGTCGCCATCTCCATGTTCCTTGGCAAAGCCATCCGCTACTGGGTTTGGATGGAATTGGTCTATAAGGTCCAGGGACTTCTATAGAAAAGATACCTTTTTCTCTTTTACTTCTAATTTAATTTCAGATTGATTTTCGTATATAAATTTCCTTCACGCATATAGAGCGTTCGGATCTGTCCCTTCCCCTGCCGCTCATTATAGTATAGCAGAACCCTGTTCTTATCCTCTGTTTCCTCAATTATAATCTGATTCTGCGCTTCGCTGTCCAAAAGAATCTCTCCATCTTTACTTGGCAGCGTCAGTTCGAATGTATCCCAAATATACATTTCAATTGTTTCGCTTTCATTCGCCGGTAGCTCGCTTGCTTGAGGGTAGATCGGAAACTATTCTTTCTTCTCTTTTTTCAGATTCAGGCGACGGAGTTCCATCTGTTTGTCCCTCTCCATCTCTATTTTCAGTATTTTCCCCGAGATGTAAGCTCTCTCTTCCTTGGTTTTCACCGTTTTCAGCATTTTCTTTAACGCCGCTATCTGTACCCCCCTGTTTATCGCTTCCATCAAGGCTTCCTTTCCTTCTCTGCTCATAATATTCAGTTATTTTTCTAATTAATTCTTCTTTGTTTTTAACTCTTGGATCGTTATTGACAGTGATAAAGATTTCGTTCATTACCTCGTCGATAGACTCATCCTTTGTTTGATCAATTTTTTCTTTACATTGATTGAACAAATCTAATTCATTTTTGCTATCATCTTCAACGATTTTGTTTAAATCATCTATTCCTAATTGTTTTTTAAGATCTGACAATATTTCACTTTCTATTTCGGCAAGAGCTTTTTTCTGTTCCTCGTTGATGAATTTTCGGTGCAAACTTTACGACTGCCCCTATGTTTTCTCCCTCCTTTTGTATTTCGGACGCTACATAGATTTGATAATAGAATGAACCCAGTTGCATAGCTGATTTTCCGGAAGGGAATTTGAGGATTTGATCCTCGTCAAAGATTTGATAACGATTTCCCGGCAGAACCGCTAATTTTCTCATTCTCTCTTTGTTCAACTTCGGATCTACAACCTTCCCTAAGCCTTTGGAGCTTCCTAATTCCACTAAACTAAAGGAAATACCTTGGAAGTTGTTTTCTTCCGTAATAAAAATATCCGATTCCCCTAAAAGCGTTCTCCCATGCTCTGCATTCAACATGTTCAAGGTGTTCACACTGTCAAATTCATTTACCGAATCGTCATCTGAACAAGACATACACAAACAAAGGTTTGCCATTAGCAACACTTGAAAAAATAGACTCTTTTTCATATACACTTACTTTTTATAATTAATAAATAGGTAAAAAAGGTTCACAAATATAGAAATATATTTGCGAACCGGTTCACAAATGCGGAAAGCTAATCCATTTTCTCTTTTATTTCTGTTTCCAACGCCAATGAGTTGGCGGCAGCCCGTTGCGTTCGACAAAGGAACGACTAAAGCTTTTGATACTCCGGTAGCCCATCTTCTGCGCAACTTTCTCGATTTTCCAATCCGTATGAAGCAAAACATCGTAGACGCAAAGCCAAATATAGTCGTCAATCCACGTTTCCGCCCGTATGCCGGTCAATACTTTTATACATCCGGTCAGCTCTGCCGTTGTGACTCCCAACAGTTTGGCATAGAAACCTACGCCATGCTGCATATGTTGACGAATCAAGTCCGCGAAATAGTCCAAAAACTCGTTTCCCGTCTTCTTATGATGAATGACTCCATTCTGTGCTCCTGCCCAAAGCTCCGCTTCTGTTGCCTCCCTTCCTAAGTAAGAGATAAAAATATCTTTTGGTAAAATCTTCTTGTATGCCATAAACTGCTCCTTTTAGGACTGCCAAGATAGCTATTTTTTCTCAAAATTCTACTTAAACGTGTGTTTAAATAGAATCTGCGGCGTAGATTCGTTTTAAAACGTTGTTTGTAACGAATCTGTCAGGTAGATTCTATTTAAAACAGTGTCTGAAACGAATCTACCTCATAGATTCGTTTTGAAGCGTGGTGTAAAACGAATCTATGAGGTAGAAACGATCAGAAACGGTATTTTAAACGATTCTATTACTCAGCAAGCCACTGATTGATTTGTGTGAGGATTTTCTCTTTGATTTCTTCCGGCATATTGCCTATGCGAGCCAAATGGCTGCCTTCGGGCTGGATATATACCTGTAAATTCTTCTTTCCTTTGAACGTGGGGACGCGCGTAGCACTCCACGGGTCGATTTCGCCATAGATGAAAATCATTTTCGGGTCATTTTCTTTCAAGAAATTATAGACCTTGTGATACAATTCCGGGCGGAACTCGATTTTGTCTACTAACTCCTTCGGAAGCATGATTTTATTCAGATACCCCTTGCTGCTTTCGATGGTCAGGTATTTTTTGAACGGTTTCGTGTCATACCCGTAGTAACCTAACTCGCGGGCAGCTTGTACGAAGAAAGAAATGTAAGGTTGATCTTCCGCGAAGTATTCAGGACCGCTGATTTCTACCAGATGGTTGAACAGAGCCTTTGTGTCCGAAGCGCAAGAGGGAATTTTGCTGCTCGGAGTACCCCACTGCCACAACGCAAATGGATATTCTAAGACGCAATAATCCAGCACTTCCGGCAGGCTGATTCGGAACTGATATTTCTTTTCTTGACAAAATGTTTCCAACAGCGGAACGATTTCAGCCTTGCGTTTGAGGATTTCTTTCTGAAAAGCTTCGATTCGTTTGCGGTCTTTCTTTGTGCCGACTTTACGCAGGAACGGTTCGTGGCGTCCATCTTCGACCCCGCGGTTCAAAGGCGCCACGTAAGGAACCGAGAAGTCTACATCGTCCGGGAAGAAGGCGCGATAGAGGCAAGTCGTCTGGCCTCCTTTGCTGATCCCCGTACTGATCCATTTACCGGTATAAAGCTTCTTGAACGTCTGATTGATACGGTGCAGGTCGTACGCCGAGTTTTCCGCCGTCAAGTAGTCCCAGTTACAGGGATTGGGCGTTGATTCGAGGAAGTAACGATACTCGACAAAGATCATATTGGCATTCAACAGCTTGGAAAGTTCCTCCTGGTAGCGAGGACTGAATGCGTAGGCAGCACCGTAGCCTTCTGTAATCAAGATAGTCGGACGGTCGAAGCCGACATGCGAGAGGATGACGCGCTGCGTGAAAGTACCTGCCGAGGGATTCTGATGGTCTAACGGCTGAGTGATTCGCACGACATACTTCTCGGTGAAGTGGTCAGATTCCAATTTTTCGATTTGACTAATGCCTGCCAAAGAGGCTAATTTCTCTTTAAGCTCCTGTGCATGGCTGTTGACAGCGATGAAGAGTAGGAACAGGAGCAGGAGGGAGTTGAAAGTCCGTTTCATTTCTTATTCTTTTAAGTTGTTTATATTCCGCAGTAATCCTTCGTATTTTGCCCGTTTGACAGCGGATCCGGCAAAGATACGATTATAATCCTCGCGAGAAAAGTCCGTTAAGTCCTCTTTTCTGAGGGCTAAAAGGGCCGGAGAGGGGTGGAACGCTTCGATTGTCGTAGGTTGCGCAAAGCGATTCCACGGACAGACCTCTTGACAGGTGTTGCACCCGTAAAGACGGTTGCCCAAGCAGGAGGCTTGCTCGCTCGGAATCTCGCCTCGGTTTTCTATGGTCAAGTAAGAGAGACATTTGTTTGCATTCAACCGTTTAGGCCGCTCTAAAGCTCCGGTGGGGCAGGCGTCTAAACAGCGGGTACACTTTCCGCAGCGGTTTCTTTGCGGAGAGTCATATTCGTCTACCTCGAAAGTAGTCACAATCTCGCCTAAGAAGAAAAAGGAGCCTTTTCCGGGAATAATCAGGTTCGTGTTCTTCCCGATCCATCCTAAACCGGCTCGCCAAGCCCAATAACGTTCGAGAATGGGGGCAGAATCGGTGAAAAAGCGAGCTGTAGGCCGATCAGCCTCTGGGAGGGATTGCGCCGTTGAGGAGTCAATGATTTGCTGATACAGCTTGCTTAATAACTCTTTGACGACGACGTGATAATCCTTGCCATAGGCATAATAGGCGATGTGAGGAGCTTCTGCCGGTAAGGAGGCTTTCGGATAGTAGTTGAGAGCAACGGAGATGACACTCTTGGCTCCTTCGACCAGCCCGGAAGGATTCAAGCGGATTGCCCGGTAGTTCTCCATGTATTTCATGCCGGCATGACAGCCTTCGGCAATCCATTGGTCGAAATACTGTGCTTCACTCTCTGCGGAAGCTACGGGAGCAATGCCGCAAGCGGTGAAACCGAGTGTTTGGGCTTTCGCCTTGATGAGTTGGGAGGAGTAGAGCATACGTTATGCCGGATTAATCGAAGGTTTTAAACTCATAGCCTTGGCTCAGGAGCCATTCAACGGCACGAGGCATGGCAATACGCATATTTCTTTCAGCCTTCAATGAATCATGAAAAACAATGACAGAACCGTTGCGCGTGTACTTCTTGACGTTTTCAAAAACCTCTTCCGGGTTCAAATGGGGACTGTAATCGCGAGTTACAACGTCCCACATGATAATCTTGTACAATTTCCGCAAGGCAAGGACCTGGGGGAAACGCATGTGCCCGTGTGGAGGTCGGAAAAGGGAACTTTGAATATACCCGGCAGCCTTTTCAACGTTGGCTAAGTAGTTTTTGGTCCAAAAACGAATGCCCTGAATGTGGTTGAAAGTATGATTTCCTACCCGATGGCCACGATCAAGGAGCATTTGATAGGTTTCCGGATGTTTGCGGACGTTATCACCTACGCAGAAAAAAGTCGCTTTCACGCCGTAGTGATCCAATACGTCCAAAACCCAAGGGGTAACCTCGGGGATTGGGCCATCGTCAAAAGTGAGATAGACACACTTTTTCGGAGCCGGAATCCGCCAGGTTACCCCTGGAAATAGGACCCTGTAAAACCAGGGTGGTTGTTCGATAAACATATTATTCTTTACGAACAGAACCGTAAGCCATACGGAAGTTGTCAAACTCTTCCTGGTATTTCTTACCGAATTCTGGATTGTAATGTTTGCTAACTAATAGAACTTGATTCAATACAGCCAGATTATGTTGCAAATCAGATTCAACAGAAGCTAATTGAGCCGGATTCAAGCGGAACAACCAATCGATGGTACGAATTGCGTCGTCGGCAATGCCTGTGAATACCTCTTCTGCCTTTTCTTTCTGTCCTAACGCATAATAGAGTTCGCCGGTAGAAAGGGCTGTATAATCCAACGGTACATTTTCAGGCGGAAGAACTTCCATACATTTGTCTAAGACTTTCAATGCTTTGTCATTCTTTCCTTCCTTGATTAAAGCTTCTGCCAACTTGTTAAACAACATCATACGGTAGCTTTTACACATACGCATAACGTTTTCATCCAAGTAGATACCGGGCTTTTCTACGCCACCCCATTTGAATTTGTTCATGACGTTGTCATACATCTTCTCGGTGTTGATGGCTTTGTTTGCCTGCTTTGGAACGATTTGGTAAGCTAAACCGGTCTGTTCAAAGTAGCCGTCTAAGTTGATAAACTGGTCCGGACTAACGGTAATCGCATAGTAAATAGGACGCTCGAAATTGTTGGTCTGCAACATGTCGAGAATAGTCAGTTCCTGTTTACCCAAAGCATTTTTACCTTGCAGATTGATATTGATTTGATCTACCAAACCATCTGTCTTGCCTCCTAAAGCTTTCGCACCTGCTATTGAATCAACCTTGTAGTATAAACGGTCTGTCGGGATGTAATCCAACTCTTGATTCAATCCGGGGATCTTTTTGAACTTCGGATCATCACTGCGGACGAAATTCAAGGCTGTGTTCAACTCTATGGAATCTCTCGTGAGCGGAACAATGTAAGCAGCGTCACGAGTACCTTGGATATACTGTTCGCGTGTCCATGTGATAGGTAACGGAGCAGATTCATACGCCTGCTTCTTCATTTGGTCGATATACCAGTCGGTCTGCAGATAACTTGTGTTGCAGACACGTACATCGGTACGAATACCCTCTACTTCTTGGGCGTACCACAATGGGAAAGTATCGTTATCACCGTTGGTAAAGATAACCGCATTCGGTTCGCAGGATTCCAGATAGTTTGCTCCGAAGTCGCGACAAACATAACGGCCGGAACGATCGTGATCATCCCAGTTTTGTGCTGCCATCTGAATCGGAATGAATAGACAAACGATTGTAGCGATGGAACCGGATAAAACCGGATTGGCCTTTACATATCTTTCCAAACCTTTAGCTATGGCTGCGACACCGAATCCAATCCAGATACAGAACGCATAAAAAGAACCTGCATAAGCGTAATCTCGTTCTCGCGGTTGATAAGGAGTCTGGTTCAGATACAATACGATTGCCAAGCCGGTCATGAAGAATAGGAAGAAGGTTACCCAGAAACTTTGGATTCCCTTTTCTCCTGAATAGGCTTGGAACAAAAGACCTAAAATACCCAGCAGAAGGGGCAGCATATAATAAACGTTGTGACCCTTGTTGTTCGCAATATCATTCGGCATATCTTCTTGCGGACCAACCAAGGCTTCGTCGATGAATGGAATACCGGAAATCCAGTTTCCTTTCATGATGTCACCATGTCCTTGGATGTCATTCTGACGTCCGGCAAAGTTCCACATGAAATAACGCCAATACATGAAGTTCACCTGATAAGCAAAGAAGAAGCGTAGGTTTTCGGCAAAGGTAGGCTTCATGACGCTCTTGACTTCACCGCAATAGTTGTATTTTACAGGTTGACCTTTTACCTGTGCCCATTCTTTGTAAGCCTCAACATGGCGTGGATCGGAACTGAACATACGTGGGAAAAGCATATTCAATTCGTCTACATATTGGTATTCTTCGTCGTAGCGAGAGACATAATAGCGATCCTTTTCGTTCTTATCTTTCTTAATGACGCGGCTCCAAACCGGTTCGCCCTCTTTGATGACAGGAACACAAGTACCTCCTTTATTTTCTCTCTGTACCTCAGAGACGAAAGTCTGACCGTAAAGCAAAGGTGTTTTTCCGTATTGTTCGCGAGCTAAATAGGTACGCAAAGTGAAAATATCGCTGGGAGCATTCTGATTCATTGGCGTGTCTGCTGTAGCACGAATCAAAGTCAATGCGTAAGAAGAATATCCCACAACGATAACCATTAAACTAACCAAAATGGTATTTAATGTTTTGATATTTACTTTTGAACTCTTGAATAGGAAGAAACTTAAAGCGGCAGTCAAAAGAATGGCTAAGACATATCCACTTCCGATAAAAGGAATACCGACCAAGACGATAGAGAGGATAAATGCCACTTTCATGCGTATCGGATGAATTTCATCGCGCATTGTTTCCCAAATAGACCAAATCAAGACGCCTGCGACAATAAAGACATACGCAAATACACCAGAATTGTAAGGCATACCTAAAACGTTTACGAATAATAGTTCAAAATAACCACAGACTTCTACCAATCCTTGTACGACACCATACATCATTAAAGCAATGATTGCGAAAGAAATCAGTAAGGCCACCAACGTTCCTTTCATTGTCGGATTGGGGTATTTCTTGTAGTAATAAACCAATACGATGGCAGGAATACACAATAGGTTCAGTAGGTGCACACCAATACTTAATCCCATTAAATAGGCGATCAAAACGATCCAGCGGTCTGCATGAGGTTTATCTGCAACCGCTTCCCATTTGAGAATTAACCAGAATACCACCGCGGTGAAAAGGGATGAATAGGCATATACTTCTCCCTCTACAGCACTGAACCAGAATGTATCACTAAAAGTATAAGCTAAAGCACCAACTAAACCGCTACCCATGATGGTAATGATTTGTCCTAAAGTTGGTTCTCCATTTTCTTTTACGATAATTTTACGTGCCAAATGGGTAATACTCCAGAAAAGGAATAAGATTGTCAAAGCACTGAATAGAGCTGACATAATGTTTACCATTTTAGCGACGGAAGCACTGTCTGAAGCGAGTTGTGTAAATAGGTTCGCTGTTAACATAAAGAAAGGCGCTCCGGGGGGATGTCCTACTTCCAATTTGTAAGCCGAAGAAATGAACTCGCCGCAATCCCAAAAGCTGGCGGTAGGTTCAATCGTCATCAAATAAACGGTTGAGGCAATGGCAAAGACAATCCAGCCTAACACGTTGTCGATTAGTTTGTATTTTCCCATACTTTATATAAAGTGTAATAATGATTTGCTACTACTTTGCTTTCTATGCACAAACAAGCGACCGCAAAGGTAAGCATTTACATGTAATACAGTGGTCTTGATATACTATAAATTGTGTGAAGAAATTAATAAAGGCTGGAGGTTCTTCAAGAATATAAACTTCCTAATTATCAGTTTAACTTTTTAGATTATTTCCCTGTAAAGGAAGGAATATTGACTTTTGGAAATAATCCGTTGAATGAATCCATTTCTTATGAAAAGATTGTTTTCTATAAAATCAAAGTGAAGTAAAATGAAAATACCTAATAAACCATTTCTGTTTTCTTCGGGAGCTATTTTATTTGGCTTATTAGGTAATTCAAAATGGGACAGGAGCTATTTATCCTAAGATAATCTTATATCCTTTGGATGTTAGAACCTGTTGAATTTCATCTATGTGTTGTTGGTTACGAGTCTCCATTTCAAGACGTAAATAACAACCGTTAATATCTGTAGTATGACTGACACGTTCATGATGAACGGATACGATGTTTGCTCCAGTGGCTGCAATGATTTTTGAAACATGCTGTAATTGTCCCGGTTTATCAACCAATTCAAGAGTCATTGTACAAGAACGACCAGATTTTTGTAAACCACGCCCGATCACACGGGATAGGATGGTTACGTCAATATTTCCACCAGACACTAAACAGATTGTTTTCTTTCCTTTGATAGGCACCTTATTAAACATTGCAGCTGCGACAGCGACTGCACCAGCACCTTCTGCTATCATTTTATGGCGCTCGATAAGGGCTAAAATAGCTGTAGAGATTTCATCGTCGTTTACGGTGACAATGTCATCTACATATTTTTGACAATATTCAAAAGTGTGTTCACCCGGTTCTTTGACAGCAATACCGTCTGCTATTGTACGTACAAATCCTAATTTCTCAATCTTATGGTGCTCAATGGAAGTAACCATGCTTGGAGCTCCACTTGCTTGTACTCCATATACTTTAATGTTAGGATTTAAGTTTTTTATCGCAAAAGCAACTCCGGAAATTAATCCACCACCTCCGATTGGGACGATGACAGCTTCTACATCAGGAAGTTGTTCGAGCAACTCTAAACCAATGGTACCCTGTCCGGCAATTACATCTTCATCATCAAACGGATGGACAAATGTGTATCCCTTTTCGTCTCGTAATTGCAATGCTTTTTGGTAAGCGTCGTCATAGACACCTTCTACTAAGCAAACGTCAGCCCCATACCATTTTGTAGATTCTACTTTAGAGATAGGAGCGTTATCCGGTAAACAAATGAGAGATTTGATCCCCTGCGTAGTAGCGGCTAAAGCCACTCCTTGAGCATGATTACCGGCAGAACAAGCAACAACACCTCGTGCTTTTTCTTCTTCCGTCAGTTGAGAGATTTTAAAGCAGGCACCACGAACTTTGAATGAACCTGTGACTTGTAAGTTTTCAGGTTTGAGATAGATGTTACTTTCGGGATTAATATGGGGAGCATTAATTAAATCCGTCCGACGGATTACATTTTTTAAGGCATACGAAGCCTGATAAATTCTATCGAGTGTCAACATTTTTTTCTTTGTTAAAAAACGAGGCAAAGGTATAAAACCTGATAGAAGTTGTTAACAAGAGATTGTTAATAGTTCTATAGATTATTAGAAATGATGTGAATATTTCAACAAAAAAGCGAATGAGTCTATTTAAAAAATATAAATACGGTACGAATAAAAGGGTATTAATTATGGGTTTATTATATTCGTAAAAATATTAGATAAACAATGATTTATATATGAAAATCACATTGCTATTTCTGATAAGTTTAAGTCTTATTGCTTGTAATTCTTTAAAAGAAGAGAATTTATTAGGGAAAGAAATATTTTTTTAGAGTATAAAGAACCGATTGAACAGTTGAGCTTATTACAAAATAAAAGGTATATACCTCTTGAGACAACAAAAGAGTGTTTGTTTACAGAAATAACTCAACTTTTTTGTACCTCTAAAGAAATATTTGTGTTTGACCTTTATACACAAAGTGTTTATATTTTTGATTATGCAGGTAAATTTCAAAGGAAATTACATAAGACAGGACAAGGTCCCGGGGAGTATACCATGATAACCGCTATAACTGTAAATGAGAATACTCATCGAATATCTGTTGTAAACCTTGGGTGTAATATTCTATCTTATAATATAGAGTCTCTTGAATTTATTGACGAACAGAAAATAGAAGCTGTTACTGTTGAAGAAGATGATGAAATGGAATATTATTCATATAATTCTCTTCCTTCGACTAAAAATGGTGTTAGTTATAAGCATCACATTATAAAATATGATAAAGAAGGAAATGTTGAAAAAACATTCCTCCCGATTGAATTTGAAAGTGGATATATTATGCGACCCATTTATCGTTTTTACCGAAATAGTAATAGATTATTTACTTATTTACCATATACTTCTAATGTATATGAAATAACAAAAGATACTTGTGTTTTATATTATACTATGAAATATGAGAATCTTTCTTATCCTTCACTTGAATATCTTAATTCAGTACAAAAAGCTGGTAAAAATTATGTAAATGAACTGTCTAATGAAAAATATATTTATAATGTACAATTAGTTGAAAATAAAAATTTTATAACTTCTTTGTTTGATGTGGGAAGAAATGCTTATTTAGGTGTTTACAATAAAAAAACTGATAAAGGTTATTATTTCCCCAAACAACGAAATGGAGAACTCTTATATAATATTGATTATTTACAGATAATAAGTTCTCATGATGATGATTTTATATCTGTTATAAAACCTACAAGTATAGATAAAGAGTCTGAAGTTATGGATAAAGGACTTAAAGATGTTTTATTGATAGAGGAAGAGGATAGTAACCCGATCCTCCTGTTCTTTCAATTAAAAGAAGATTAGATAAGAGAAGATAAAAAGGCATAGAGAAAGTTTCTCTTTTTACTATTTCGTTAAGATTTTGTATATTTACAGCCTAATACCCGGGAGTTGTTATGAAACCAGAAGATATTATAGAACAAAGTGATAACGAAGAAGTAAAAGACGCAGAGGAACAATTTGTGTCCAATCAAGAGACGCATTCTGATTATAAGATACCTGGAAAAGCTGATAGCCGAGTTTCTTATCATCTATCAGGGATGTATCAAGATTGGTTTTTAGATTATGCTTCTTATGTGATCTTGGAACGTGCAGTACCACATATTAATGATGGATTGAAGCCTGTTCAACGACGGATTTTGCATTCGATGAAGCGATTGGATGATGGTCGCTACAATAAGGTGGCAAATATAGTTGGACATACTATGCAGTTTCATCCACATGGAGACGCTTCTATTGGAGACGCTTTGGTACAACTGGGTCAGAAAGAATTATTGATTGATTGTCAAGGAAACTGGGGTAACATTTTGACGGGTGACGGAGCAGCTGCTCCTCGTTATATTGAAGCTCGTCTTTCTAAATTTGCTTTAGAGACGGTCTTTAATCCGAAAACTACGGTTTGGCAATTATCTTATGACGGAAGGAATAAAGAACCGGTGACACTTCCTGTTAAATTCCCGTTATTATTAGCGCAAGGTGTGGAAGGAATTGCGGTCGGGTTATCTTCTAAAATTTTGCCACATAACTTTAATGAGTTGTTAGATGCTTCTGTCGCTTATTTGCGAGGAGAAGAGTTCTCTTTATATCCGGATTTTCAAACAGGTGGTTATATTGATGTTTCTAGATATAATGATGGTGAACGGGGAGGCTCTGTGAAGGTTCGGGCTAAGATCACAAAACAAGATAATAAGACCCTTGTTATTAGTGAGATTCCTTTTGGGAAGACTACATCTACAATTATAGAGTCAATCTTAAAAGCGAATGATAAAGGTAAGATTAAAATTAAGAAGGTAGATGATAATACGGCTCGTAATGTAGAAATTTTGGTTCATTTAGCTCCAGGGGTTTCTTCTGATAAGACGATTGACGCTTTGTATGCTTTTACTGATTGTGAGATTAGTATATCTCCAAACTGTTGTGTTATTATGGATAATAAGCCACACTTCCTAACGGTAAGTGATGTGCTAAAACATTCTACAGATGATACATTGCGGTTGTTACGTACTGAACTTGAAATTCAGAAATCAGAGATAGAGGAATCACTTTTCTTTGCTTCTTTAGAGAAGATTTTCATAGAAGAACGTATTTATAAAGATAGAGGGTTTGAAGAGGCTAAAGACATGGATATGGCTATTGCTCATATAGATAAACGCCTTGAGCCATTCAAGCCAGATTTTATCCGTGAGGTTACTCGTGAAGACATTTTGAAGTTGATGGAAATCAAAATGGGACGCATTTTGAAGTTTAATACAGATAAATGTAATACACTGATCGCCCAGTATCAGGAAGAAATTGCTAAAATAAAGAATCATCTGGCACATATTGTAGACTATACGATTGATTGGTTTATGATGTTAAAGGAGAAGTATGGACAAAACTATCCTCGTTTGACAGAGATACGTAACTTTGATACCATTGAGGCTACTAAAGTTGTTGAAGCGAATGAAAAGCTTTATATCAATCGTGCAGAAGGATTTATAGGAACTTCCTTGAAGAAAGATGAATTTGTTTGTAATTGTTCAGATATTGATGATGTCATCTTGTTTTATCGAAATGGAACTTATAAGGTTGTGCGGGTAAGTGAGAAGATGTTTGTAGGTAAAGATATTCTTTATTTAAATGTCTTTAAAAGAAATGATAGTCGTACGATTTACAATGTGATTTATCGAGATGGTAAGATCGGGAATAATTATATTAAACGTTTTGCTGTGACAGGAGTAACCCGTGATAAAGAATATGATGTAACTAAGGGTACGGAAGGGTCTCGCATTCTCTATTTTAGTGCAAATATGAATGGAGAAGCAGAGACTGTAAAAGTGATATTGAAACCAAAGCCTCGCCAGAAGTTATTGGCCTTTGAGAAAGATTTTAGCGAGATTGTAATTAAAGGACGGGGTTCACAAGGTAATATCTTAACTAAAGCAGAAGTTCATAAGATTAGTTTAAAGCAAAAGGGCAGTTCAACATTGGGAGGACGTATGGTGTGGTTTGATCGAGATATATTGCGTTTAAACTATGATGGAAGAGGAGAGGAATTAGGAGAATTCCAAAGTGAAGATGTTATTTTGGTGATACTTCAGAATGGGGATTTTTACACGACGAATTTTGATTTAAGTAACCATTATGAGGATAATATATTAGTAATAGAAAAATATAATTCTAATAAAGTTTGGACAGCAGCTCTTTATGACGCGGATCAGAAGTATTTCTATTTAAAACGCTTCTTATTAGAGGCTGGAAATCGCAAACAAAATTTCTTAGGAGAGAACCCTAAGAGTCGTCTGATGTTGTTGACAGATGAGGTTTATCCTCGTATAGAAGTTGTCTTTGGTGGTCATGATTCATTCCGTGAATCTTTGGTTTTAGAAGCAGAAGAGTTTATTGGAGTAAAAGGTTTTAAAGCAAAGGGAAAGCGTATATCTACTTTTGAGGTAGAAACAATTAACGAACTTGATCCTATCCGTTTTGTAACAGAAGAACAACCTGAAGACAATTCTGCGGAAGAAGAGACAGATGTTGAAAATGTGACAGAACAAAGTAATTCAGATATTATTGATGAAATAACCGGGCAAATGAAACTTTTTGATGAATAGTGTGTATGAGAATAGTTGCCAGTTTGATATCTTTATTTCTATGTTTGTCTTTGTCCATTAAGGCACAAGGAGATAAAGAAACTCTTTATTCAATAAATGAAAGTACAATGATTGGAATAGGAGGGTATAATTTACGAGATACTTACCTTTCCCCAAGTACAGACATTAATTATACCGGATGGGTCGCTCGTGTGCTGAACGAGCGGATGAAAGTTGTTTCTTTGGCAGATTATAAGGTTTCCCGTCAGCAATTGATTAATATTGAATTTGGTACAACAACAAATGGAGCAGAAACAGCAACAGAATATGCTGGATTTGCTGATTACATTTTAGGCTATCATTATAGATTTACGCAGGTCTTACCTGGTTTGAAAATATTGACGGGGGCTTCTGCCCATCTTATGGGAGGCTTTATTTATAATACTCGTAATAGTAATAATCCTGCTTCGGGAAAAGCAGATCTTGATTTGAACCTGTCGGCTATGGCTATTTATAATTTTAAGCTGAAGCAGTTACCACTGACGTTACGCTATCAAGCAGAGATCCCTTTTGTGGGTATGCTATTCTCCATGCATAAAGGTGAACCTTATTATTATTTGACTCAGGAAGGATATGATGGAGTCGTTAGTTTTAGTTCACTTCATAATAAATTTGCTATGAGGAATTATATTACATTGGATGTTCCCGTATCAACATTTACAATTCGTGTAGGTTATTTGAATAGTATATATCGAACAGATATTAATAAGATTAAAACTCATGTAATCTCTAATTCTTTTATGATTGGTCTTGTAAAAGAATTTATCTCTTTTGGTGGTAAACGAATGAAGAAACATACAGATTTATATCAAAGTGCTTACTATTAATTCCCCCTTAAAATGAAGATGAAGTTTATATATTTAATACTCTTTTGTTGTATCATTTGTAGTAGCTGTGAGAAAGCTACGGATTATAACTCTTCTCCCCGTGATAATTTTGAGACTCTATGGCGAATTATGGATGAGAATTACTGCTTTTTTGAGTTTAAAGATGTAGATTGGGATGAGGTACATGAGCGATACAGTCTGCTTGTTAAGGATACCATGAATCAGTATGAACTATTTGATCTGCTTGCTGATATGTTAGCAGAAGTGAAGGATGGACATACAAACTTAATCTCTTCTTTTGATATGTCTCGCTATTGGGCTTGGTATGAAGATTATCCCGCAAATTTCAATGAAGATATACAAGATAATTATTTAGGTACAGACTATAAGATAGCTGGAGGAATGAAGTATAAACGATTGGTGAATGATCAAATCGGTTATGTTTATTATGGTAGTTTCTCAAGCGGTGTCGGAGAGAATAATTTGGATTACATGCTTGTGCATTTTAAAGATTGTAAAGGGCTAATATTTGATGTGCGTGATAACGGTGGCGGTACTTTAACCTACTCAGATCGTATTGCTTCTCGTTTTCTTAAAGAAAGGATATTGACTGGTTATACACAATATAAGAAAGGGAATGGTCATACTGATTTTACAGACCCAAAGCCTGTTTATATTTCTCCTTCTGATCGTATTTTATGGACTCGTCCAGTTGTTGTTTTAACGAATCGTCATTCATATAGTGCAACGAATGATTTTGTAAATATTATGCGTCTTTTACCCCAAGTTACAATAATGGGAGATCGTACAGGGGGAGGAAGTGGTTTACCATTTAGCTCGGAGTTGCCGAATGGATGGAGTATTCGGTTTTCTGCTTGTCCGATGTTAGATATAAATAAACAACATACAGAGTTTGGTATAGATCCGGATGTTTCAGTTTCTATGACCGAGGAAGACATGGCAAAAGGGAAAGATACGATCATAGATAGTGCAATAGAACTTCTTTTATCAAAGGCTGATTCAACAAATACAACAACAAAATGATAAAATATTTCCATCAATGTTTGGAGATTAATAGATTTTGTTTACCTTTGCAATCGCAAATGCGGCTGTGGTGTAATTGGTAGCCACGTCAGACTTAGGATCTGATGCCGAGAGGCGTGGGGGTTCGAGTCCCTTCAGCCGCACTTATTGATTGTAATAAAGAGGGGATTTTCCTTTGGAAAAGTCCCTTTTTTTTATTGTATCTTTGCGCCTATATCAAAACACAGAAAGATGAAATATACGAAGATATGTACTCTGTTACTGCTATGGGGATTGTTTGTGGCCTGTGGTAGTAAGCAAACGGAGGGTAAAATTGTGACAGTGACGATTGAGCCGCAGCGGTTCTTTGCGGAGAAGATTGCGGGGGATAAGTTTACGGTAAACTGTATAGTCCCGGTAGGGCAAAGCCCTGAGACGTATGATCCTACTCCTAAGCAAATGGTACAAGTAGGAAAGAGTGATGCTTATCTGCGAATCGGCTCGATTGGCTTTGAGCAAGTATGGATGGAGAAGATTCAAGAGAACAACCCTGATTTAACGGTCTTTGACCTCTCTGAGGGTATGTCCTTTGTCGAAGGGGAAGAGACATGTATCCACCATCATGAACATGCGCACGAACATCATCATCCTGCCGGAGGCGTTGATCCCCATATCTGGAGCTCTATAGAAGGTGCGAAAGTGGTTGCCTGGAATACACTGAATGCTTTTATACAGTTGGATAAGGAGAATACTGCGTATTACTGGAAGAATTATACAACCTTGTTGGCCGAGATAGAGCAGACTGCTGATCAGATAAAGCAGATACTTGAACCATTGGAGAGTCGCTCTTTTATTATCTATCATCCGGCCCTTACCTACTTCGCTCACGAGTTTGGTTTGAAGCAGCTTTGTATCGAGATGGATGGGAAGGAACCTTCACCGGCTCAGCTGAAAGAGCTAATTAAAACTGCGAAGGAGCATGGAGTGAAAGTAGTCTTCATCCAGCAGGAGTTTGACCAAAAGAATGCAGAACTGATCGCTAAGGAGACCGGATGTCGGTTGGTTGTCATTAACCCGCTGGATTATCAATGGAGTAAAGAACTTATTCATATAGCAAAAGCATTAGTGGATGAACAAGCTGATTGATATAGAGAATGTCACGGCCGCTTATGGAGCAAAGACCGTACTGCGCGATATCTCTCTGACCGTTTGGGAGGGAGACTTCTTAGGTATCATAGGGCCGAATGGAGGAGGTAAGACAACCCTGCTAAAGGTCATCTTAGGATTATTGCCTCCGGCTCTTGGGACGATTCATTTCTATGACGAAGGTAAGCCGGTCTCTTCGCTCCGTATAGGTTACCTACCTCAGTTGAATAACATAGATAAGAAATTCCCTATTTCCGTTCGCGAGGTTATCTCCTCCGGCTTAGCAGCCGGGAAACCTCTGTTTCGCTCTTTCAATGCGACTCAAAAGCAGCGCATAGATGAGGTTATCGCTATGATGGGATTGGAGGAGTTTGAGAATCGAGCTATTGGAAACCTTTCAGGAGGACAGTTGCAACGTGTTTTACTGGGACGTTCCATCGTTTCCCGTCCGCAAGTCCTGATTCTGGATGAACCCAACTCCTATGTCGACAAACGCTTTGAGTCTCACTTTTATAAGTTGTTGGGGGAGATCAACAAGGAGAGCGCGGTTATCTTAGTGTCGCATGATATCGGTACGGTGTTGGCGATGGTGAAGAACATCGCTTGTGTGAATGAGACATTGCATTACCATCCGGGAGCTGATGTCTCGGAGGAATGGTTAGGCGATAAGTACGCTTGTCCGATCGAGTTGATTGGGCATGGTGATTTACCTCATCGCGTATTGAAGAAACATGTGCATGAATAATAATAGCTATTGTAAGAAAAGATGAAAAAGATATTGATCACCGGGGCCAGCGGTTTTATCGGTGGCTTTTTGGTAAAAGAGGCGTTAGCAAGAGGGTATGAAGTTTGGGCCGGAGTACGTTCGAGCAGTAGCCGCGAATATTTACAGGACGAACGGATCCGCTTCATTGATTTGAAGTACACAGACCCGGCTGCCTTAACAGAGCAGTTAGCCACCTTCGGGCGTGAGCAGGGCGCATGGGACTACGTTATTCATAACGCCGGGCTGACGAAGACGTTAGACAAGAGGAACTTTTATCGGGTAAATGCGGAGAACACGCATAACCTGATCGAAGCCTTAGCCGCTGCCGATTGTAAACCGAAGAAGTTCCTGCTGATGAGTAGCCTTAGCAGCTACGGGCGTGGGGATGAAAAGACCTTTCGCCCGATCTCGTTGGAGGACCCTCAACTACCGAATACGGAATATGGGAAGAGTAAATTAGAGGCTGAAAGCTATCTGCGCCGTCAGTCCCATTTCCCCTATGTGATCTTACGTCCGACCGGTGTCTATGGGCCGGGAGAGAAGGACTATCTCATGCAGATTCAAAGCGTCAATTCCGGTTTCGACTTTGCGGTAGGGATGACCCCGCAGCGTATCACGTTTATTTACGTGAAGGACTTGGCGGTCGCTGCCTTCTTGGCTTTAGAGAACGAGGCGATCGTGAACCGTCATTACTTTGTAGCGGACGGGGATGTCTATACCGATGAGGCCTTCTCCCGTATGATTCAGGAGCTGTTGCAGAAGAAACACGTCCTGCACCTTCGCATTCCGATGGCCTTAGCTCACGTCGCCTGTCTCTGTAGCGAATGGATCGGTAAGCTCTTGCACAAGAGTATGACCTTGAATTCGGACAAGTACATCATATTCAAGCAGCGAAACTGGATTTGCGATGTCACCCCCTTGCAAAAAGAGCTGGGCTTCGTCCCCCGGTATCCGCTCCGCAAAGGGCTGGAAGAGGCGATCGCATGGTATAAGGAAAAGGGTTGGCTTTCATGAAGTCAACCTTTTTTGTAGGTATCCGCAAAAGAGTAGGCAAATTCTTTGCTATAAGCTTGTGAAACTTAAACCTTTTTACCTACTTTTGTGTGGTAGCGAGGTGAGTCTCTCTTTTGATTTACGGGAATTGCCGGCTACTTGAATCTTTTATTAATCTTTTAAAACAACCCAATTATGGCAACAATTAATGCTATCGCTCATTTGAATGAGCTAACCAAAGATGTGAAGAACGACTACTACTTGACGCCACAAGTGACAGGAACCCTGACCGTCAGTGACATCATCGAACGTATTCGTAAGCGTGAAATTGCAACCAAGAACGTAGACGGCGCCGCCTTCGTTCAGACTTTCTTGGATGAGTGTGCCGCAGCCACCGCTGAGGGCTACAACATCGTAAACAGTTTCTTCCGTTCCTCCATAGGCATTCAGGGGGTTATTTACACCGACGACTTAGGGCATACCATCCCGGCTGACCGCTTGAAAGTCTCAGTCAACCTGACACAAGGCGACGGAGCGAAAGCCGCTGTCGAGTCTGCCCAAGTTTACACCTTTGAACAGGCAGGAGCTATCGGCCCGATTATCCAGGCCGTTTCAGACCCGACCGAAGGCATAGCCGGCCACTTGAACCCCGGCTCGATGGTCTTGATTCAAGGTATGCGCTTGTCAGTGAAAGGGGAGGACCCCTCTGTCGGCGTACTTTTTACCTCGGTGGACAATCCGGAGACTACCGTTTTCGTAGCTCCCAACAAACTCTCTCCCAACACGCCTTCTAAGTTGCAGTTCGTGCTCCCGGCAGGAGTGACGGAAGGCAAGTGGTACGTGACGGTGACCACGCAGTCTATGGGAGGTACTACTAAATCACTCAAATCACCTCGTTCCTTCCAATTTGCCGATCCAATCACGGTCGGAACGGTCAATGAAGAAGAGGACGACAGACCGGAAGAATTGTAATACTCATTCGCGGGAGTAGCGACTTACCGGTCGCTACTCTCCAACCTTACCAGTCGCGGGTCCCGCGACTGGTAAGTCGCTAAAGGCGCGAATAAATAGCAAAGAATAATATGAAAGTAAAGAGAACTGTATGGACACTGCTCATGGCTGTCCTGGCATGGCCGATGAGCGCTCAGACAAAGACTTTGGAGACCAAGTCGGCAGGACCGGTGACGGTCGTATGCGAGACACCGGGCAATTGGAAGGTGGACGCTACACTGAGTGAAGAGAATGGAAAGGAAATCATCCGACTGGAGATGGAAACGTCTGAAGCGGGGCAACCACCTCGTGTGCGGCTCGACTTCCTGACACCGCAGAAGGACGCACACCACTTGTGGCATAGTGGCAACAGAGACCGCGCGCAGCTTCGGCCTGACTGGGGTGCCAAGTACAGTTCGTCGCTGGCACAGAACATGCCACTCTATGCCTTTATCAACGAGAACAACCGCAATCGGCTGACTATCGCTACCGATGAAGCCCTTCGGCAGGTGAATGCGCTGTTCGGCCTGCGGGAAGAGGGGGCTATGCTCTGCGGGCAACTGGAGTTTTTCGTCACCCCCGAAGCCCCGATCAACCGCTATTCGGCAAAGATTCTGATTGACGCACGCGATGTCTTTTGGGCAGACGCTGTGAGCGAAGCTTCCGACTGGATGACGCGCGAGGCGGGATTCGTCCCCTGCCGTGTGCCAGAAGCAGCGATGGAGCCGCTGTACTCCAGTTGGTACCAGTTCCACCAGCAAGTGACGGCAGAAGCCATCGAAGCGGAATGTCGCAGAGCAGTGAAGATGGGTATGAAGACGTTGATTGTGGACGACGGATGGCAGACCGACGATAACAACCGGGGGTATGCCTTCTGTGGGGACTGGGAAGTGTCGCCCGTCCGCATTCCAGACATGGCAGCACATGTTAAGCGAGTTCAAGAAATAGGGATGAAGTATATGCTATGGTACTCCGTTCCCTACGTGGGCATACATAGTAAGAACTACGAGCGCTTTAAGGATAAGTTCCTGCGTGGAGACGAGGTAGGCGTGCTTGACCCCCGTTTCCCCGAAGTACGCGAACATCTTTGTTCTGTCTACGAGAAAGCATTGAAGGAGTGGAACCTCGACGGCTTTAAGCTGGACTTTATCGACGCCTTCAGGTATGGTAGTCAAGATCCGGCGGTAGCGCAAAACTATGCCGGACGCGACATCCGTTCCCTACCCGAAGCTATCAACGTGCTGATGAAAGAGATTGTACGCCGCCTACAGGCTATCAAGCCGGACGTGCTCATTGAGTTCCGACAGTCTTATATCGGGCCGGCTATCCGCCAGTATGGCAATATGCTTCGTGCAGGCGACTGCCCCGGAGACTTGCAGGGAAACCGCTTGCGAATTGCCAACCTAAGGCTTACCAGCGGACAGACGCCCGTCCATGCCGATATGCTGGAGTGGAACTCGGACGAAACACCGCAAATGGCTGCGCGACACATCCTATCAGCGATGTATGGGGTGATACAATACTCATTGATGCTCCGAGACATCCCCGAATCGCATGTCGAAGTTATCCAACATTGGCTTCGCTTCACTAAAGAGCATTGCCATACGCTGCTGAAGGGTACCTTCCGTCCCTATCACCCCGAAGCATGCTATCCGATTCTGGAGGCTGAAAGTGCGAAAGAGCGTATCATCACCGCCTATCAAGACCACTTGGTGGTGCCCGTCGGAGCGGCTGACCGCGAGGTGTACGTGGTAAATGCTACCGGAACCGACTCGATGGTGCTTGATCTTCCGGCTCGTCCACAACGAGTGTCTGTGTATGACGTATTCGGTCACGAGGTGCCGGCCAAGTCTCTCGACACCGGTGTACAACGGGTACAGATACCAGCCGGCGGATACATACGGTTAGGTTATTAATAGTAAAAGACGAGGATGTGCCAAACCTGTTATTGACACATCCTCGTCCTTTTTATTGTAAAGAGAAGAAAGGATGAAGTAGTTCTACTTTACCTCTTCAATCGTTCCTTTTCCTATGATTTTCTGTTGTACAGAGGCCGGGCCTTTGTAGCGAATGCTACCCTTTCCGACAACGGTCGCTTTTAGGTTGTCAGTCGGATGAATCTGGGCAGAACCCTTACCGGCGATCTTGCAGTTGATGTTGGGGACTGCGACACCGAAGGCCATGATTTCGCCATCGGTAGTGATGTTATATTCGGCTTCTGTAGCTTTCCCTGCCTTTAGGTTGATGGTGCCGGAGCCGTTGATACTGCATTCCAGCTTGTCTGTCTGTATGTTGTTTACCACCATGTTTGCGCTGCCGGATACGTTCAGGTCTAATTTGCCTACTTCAACGTTTTTTTTGAGTTGTACCAGACAGTTGGAGTTGGCATTAATCTTAAGCTCATCCCCGGTCAGTCTGCTGTTGATCATGAAATTCGCGTTACCCGCAGCTTTCACTGACTTCAGCCACTTTGAGTTTGTCTTTACAATGAACTTGGTGAAGTGGTCCACCTTTGCACCTTTGAAGTTGACGGTCAGCTCACGGTCTTCAATCTCAATATTTACGTATGTGTGGAGGTTCTCATCAACGGTAATCTCCAGATAGGGAGTTTCATCGGATTGAACGTAGTTGAAGTCGATGACGCCATCTATCTTGATGGCATTGTAATCACCTACGGTTATCTTTTTAGTAGAGAGTTTCCCGTTTCCTTTTACATGGTCAATTGCTTGGGCAGTAAAAAACATTCCCAGCAGGAAGATGAATGTGAATAATGCTTTTGTTCTCATATTTGCTCTGTTTTTTAATTATACATAAGAGCGCTACTTAACAGCGATCAGGCACAAATGTAAAAGATTTTTGCTAAAGTTTTTATATAAATAGGCAGCAATTAGTTGTCTAAATGTGGATAATTGCTGCCTGTTTGCGGAGAGGGGTACGGTTTATTGTCTGTGTTTAATATTCGCGGCTTGGCTTACTACTCGTTTGATTACTTGGGGATTTCCTCTGTATTTGATATCACCGCTGCCGGAGGCATTGGCGTCTATGCTGTTTGTCGCGTATGCTTTAATGTCTCCGCTGCCACTTACGCGGCATTTTAAGTCTGCCACTACGAAGTCGTATGCGCTGATGTCTCCACTGCCGGAGGCTTTATATTCGCCGGTTTGTGCAGAACCCTTTAGCTTTAGGTCGCCTGCCCCACTGATATTCACTTGGATGTTTTGGCAGTTCAGATCGTTGATTCGCAAGTTACCGGCTCCGCTTACTTTGATGGCACAGGTGTTTTGAATCTGTATTGGTTGGTTTAGATAGGCGTCCGCTGCCCCAGAAACCCGTATACGTAGGTTTTCGCTGGAAAGACGGCTTCGTAGGTAAAAGTTAACGTTCTTCCTTATTTCTACCTGTTCTAACTCAGCAGAACTGCTATTCACTATGAATTCGGTTGGGAGTAATTGGAGAGAATTATCGGTCTGGATATATAAGCAGCTGTCTGTGACTTGGATGTCCAATAGCGGGAAAAGGTTTTCGTCAGTCGTAATCTGTAAAAAGGAGTTACCGGTTTTTTGCATATAGTTGAATATGGGGAGTTTTTGATTATATACGAGTATTCCTTTTATGTTTTGACCTGTGTTTTTCTTTCCTCGGATGTTTCCGCTAAGAGAGAGCCTTTTGTAGTTGGATACTAGGATCTCTTTTGTAAGAAGATTACCATTCCCTTTTACTTCCTTTTGTGCAAACCCGTTCATCGTTGTAAGGATGAGACTGCAGATTAAGAAAAATACCGTTGTTTTCATGTCTTTCTGAATTTAAATGTTTTCTTATATAGACGAGAGTGGGGTAGTGGGGGTTGCATGTTTGAGAGAATAAAATCTGATTTAATCTTTCTTGCATGTTGTATAACACTAATTAGCAGTTTGCCTATTGACAAGTTGGGAAAAGCCTGTATCTTTGCACTGTGGTTTTTTCATAATAGTATTAGATTTAAGGTTAACAAAGTTGGTTAGGGGTTGTCGTGAGACAACCTTTAATTATTTATAGGGGTTCCTTCCCTTGTCTGAGAGTCTCACGCTAATTTGTAGACATTCCCCGGAATAGCTTTGATCTTACCATTGATCTCCAACTCAAATAATAGAGTCGAAAGCTGTTGTATCGGCATATTGAGAGCCAATGCCAATTGGTTAATGTGAATACGTTCCTCCTTTTGTAGGATTTTTAGGATTGGGTTCTCTTCATTCTCCGGTTCCGTATTGAAGAAAGATAATTCGGTTTGTATCGGAGCTGTATTGGAGTGGGTATCCCAACAGAGCGCAGAGAGCAGATCTTTAGCATTGGTAATAAGCCCCGCCTTATTCTCCCGAATCAGGTCATTACACCCTTCTGATTGGCGGTCGTAAGCTCTTCCCGGGAAACAGTAGACATCTCTTCCGTAAGAGAATGCGATATCAGCGGTTACTAATGAACCGCCTTTCTTTGCGGATTCAACGACAATGGTACAATCTGAGAGTCCGGCGATAATCCGGTTCCGACAGAGGAAGTTCGGACGGTCAGGTTCTGTACCGCTGGGAAAGTCTGTCAGCAGTCCGCCTTGTTCTAACATTTGTATTGCTGTATTTCGATGATACTGTGGATAGATACGATCCAACCCATGAGCCAGTACAGCTACGGTCGGTAATTGATTCTTCAATGCGTTTTGGTGGGCACAAATATCAATTCCGTAAGCCAGTCCACTTACAACTAAAAGATTCGGAATCGTTATCGCTAAATCCCTTAATAGGGCCTCGGTTAACTCTTTCCCATATTCCGTTGCGTTTCGTGTACCGACAACACTGATAATCCGCTGGGCATTCAAATCTGTATTCCCTTTAAAATAGAAGAGGATAGGAGCGTCCGGGCATTCTCGGAGCCGCTTCGGATAATTATCCTCCGTAAAGAAGTAAGGAGAGATATGATTCTTTTCAATGAAAGCTCCCTCTTTCTCTGCTCGTTTTAGTACCTCCGGGCGTTTGATTTCGGCAGCAAGCTTACTGCCGATTCCCGGTATCTTTTCCAATAACGCTTGCTTTTCTGTAAATACGGCCTCCGCGTTCCCTAAAGATTGAAGAAGGTGGCGTGCAAGAATGTCTCCCACGCCATTAATCATAGTAAGGCCAATTTGGTAAATTTGTTCGTTTGTCATTTATTTTCTATTCTTTTTAGCATTTCATCGAAGTATTCACCGCGTGTTAATCTTCCGTTTTCTACGATTACCGATTCTACCGTCCCTTTGGTTGCTAAAACGTTATCGGGAAGTCGATAGATGTCTTGTTCAAATACCAGCTTTACCCCTTGTTTGTACACGTTGAGGCAAGAAAGGTACCGATCACCGCTTCTCAAAGAGTTTTTGAATTGAATTTCTACTTTAGATACAAAAGCGTCGATCCCTTGTTCGTGCATTTTTCCAAAGTTCTCTCCTAAGGACTCCAAAAATTCATGACGCGTATGTTCCATGTAATGTTGGTAGTTCGAGTTATTTACGACTCCTTGCAAGTCGCATTCGTAGTCGCGGACTTTATCAGTTAATGTAAATAGATATTCTTTCATCATTCAAAAGATTTTTCAAGTTGAACTTTTTCCATTTTGTATAAACGATCGGATGGACGGATTTTCTCATTGACTTTGAATGAGAAACGTTCGCCTTTGACGGTTTCTTCCACCGGTTTCAATTCTACCCGGATTTCATCGATGGTTTGCATGATAGCTCCTGTCGTCGGTCCGGTGATTAAGATTTCGTCTCCAACCTTAAGCGAACCGGATTCCATTTCGAATTCGGCAACCCCAATTTTGTCGAAATATTTAATTCCTTTAGCAACGTACACCTTTTTCTTGGTAGCCCCAGAACCATACTTGCTGCTCCATTCTCCTAACCGTTGTCCTAAGTAGTAACCGTCCCAGAAACCACGATTGAATACACTACGCAACTTCTCATCCCAAACAGCCACCTTTTCTTCGTCAAATGTTCCGTTGCAATAGGCACGAACAGCCTCTTTATAGCATTCTGTCACTAAACGTACATACTCTGGTCCGCGAGCACGTCCCTCCAACTTGAAGACCCGTACTCCAGCGTCCATCATCTTGTTCATAAAGTGGATGGTCTTTAAGTCTTTTGGAGACATGATGTACTGGTTTTCAATGTCCAGTTCAATGTTACTGTCTTTATCCTTTACAGTGTAGGCCCGACGGCAGATTTGCATACAAGCGCCTCGATTGGCTGAAGCGTTCATCTCGTGCAAACTTAGGTAGCATTTGCCGGATACTGCCATGCAAAGTGCTCCGTGTGCAAACATTTCAATACGGATAAGTTCTCCTTTCGGTCCCTTTATCTGCTGTTGAATGATCTGCTGATAAATCTCTTGCACCTGCTTTAAATTCAACTCACGTGCTAGCACAACAACATCCGCGAAATGGGCATAAAATTTTAACGCCTCTACATTGGAGATATTTAATTGCGTAGAAAGATGAACCTCCTGACCAATGCTATTGGCATAACTCATGGCAGCTACGTCTGCAGCGATAATTGCTGATACTCCGGCCTCTTTGGCTGCGTCAATAATTTCTCGCATTAACGGTAAGTCTTCTCCGTAGATAACCGTATTGACGGTCAAATAGCTTTTGATACCATGTTCTTGGCAAATAGCTACGATCTTCCGAAGGTCCTCAGTCGTGAAGTTATTCGAAGAGCGAGAACGCATGTTTAACCCTTCAATACCGAAATAAATGGAGTCCGCTCCCCCTTGGATAGCAGCCATTAGCGATTCGTAAGAACCGACAGGCGCCATTATTTCAAAATCTTTCTCGTTCAAGATATTATATATTTACAGATTTATGCGACAAAGGTAGGAATAATATCTGATAAAAAATCCGCTGCCGACCCGTTTCCAATCGGGTGCTGACCCATTTATTGTTCGTTGCCGACCCATTTGAGATTCCCTCGGCAACCGTTTCGGGAGGGTTTAACATGGATTTATTGATAGGAAATCTGTACCTTTGTGACCGAGTATTGGTTATTAAAGATGAAGATAGGAACAATCGACTTGGGAGAACGTCCCGTGTTTTTAGCGCCGATGGAGGATGTGACAGACATTTCCTTTCGGTTGATGTGCAAGCACTTTGGAGCGGATATGGTATATACTGAGTTTGTATCGGCAGACGCTTTGATTCGGAGTGTGAATAAGACACAGCAGAAACTGAACGTTGCAGATGAGGAACGTCCGGTAGCAATTCAGATATATGGCCGTGATGTCCCGACGATGGTAGAAGCTGCACAAATCTGTGAAGCGACTCGACCTGATATTCTGGATATTAACTTCGGTTGTCCGGTGAAACGGGTTGCAGGTAAAGGAGCTGGCGCAGGGATGTTAAGAAATATCCTTTTGATGTTGGAGATTACCCGGGAAGTTGTGAAAGCGGTAAAGGTACCTGTTACTGTAAAGACCCGTTTAGGATGGGACGCTGATAACAAGATCATTGTTGACTTAGCAGAACAGTTACAAGATTGTGGGATTGCTGCCCTTTCGATTCATGGACGTACACGGGCACAAATGTATACGGGAGAAGCTGATTGGACGTTAATAGGAGAGGTAAAGAATAATCCGCGAATGTCGATTCCTATTATTGGAAATGGAGATGTAACTTCGGCAGAAATTTGTAAAGAACGTTTTGATAAATACGGGGTAGACGCAGTGATGATTGGTCGAGGAAGTATTGGTCGGCCTTGGATTTTTCGGGAAGTCAAACATTTCTTGAATACGGGAGAAACATTGCCAGCAGAGCCTTTTGTGTGGTACTTGGATATTCTTAAGAAACAAGTAGAGCAAAGTGTTGAGCGATTGGATGAACGTCGGGGTATTTTGCATATTCGTCGTCATTTGGCTGCGACCCCTTTGTTTAAAGGTATACCTGATTTTAAACAGACACGCGTAGCCATGTTACGGGCAGAGACTGTGGAAGAATTATTTGGTATTTTGGACGCAATACCGGAGAAGTTCTCAGTAGAATAATCAATAGTAATCAAGAGGTTAGGGGGATTGTTTATTATATTCTTTAGATTGAGAAAGAAAAAAGGGACTCTTTTGATAAAAAGATGAATCCCCTATAAACAATTAAAGGTTGTCTCACGACAACCCCTAACCAAACTTTGTTAACCTTAAATCTAATACTATTATGAAAAAACCACGACGCAAAGGTACGAACTTCTTTGAATTGGCAAAGCGCTGAAGTCTTAATTTATATCGTCTCTTGTATAATAAAAGTTAATTGGATAATAGGTGCTGAGGATCACTCTTTTTATTGAGGAATATCGTTACATTTGTAAATCTTCTAAAAAGAGGAAGAATGAGACTCGGAATTAGGTTTTAATAAATAAGATATTATGAATGTGAAGATCTTTTTGGGGATATTACTCTTTTGCTTTTCTTTTCGATTGGTTGAAGCTCAACAAGCGACGCAGAATATTGCGGATATTTATATTCGGGATCCATATATTTTAGTGGATAAGAATACAAATACATATTATATGTATAGGAGTGCGAGTACTAAGAGTTCCTCAGGAAAAGTATTAGGAGGGGTAGAGACTTTTAAGAGCAAAGATTTAAAACATTGGGAAGGACCCATACGTGTCTTTACGGTTCCTGAGAATAACTGGATTACCGGTCGGGTTTGGGCTCCGGAGGTACATGCTTATAAAGGTAAGTACTATTTGTTTGCTACGCTGAATAGTGATATTAAATGGAAGAAGACACAAGCCGGTTGGCCCGATTATATTTTTCGAGGAACGCAGATCTTTTATGCAGATTCTCCGGAGGGACCTTTTCTTCCGTTTGATTTAGTACCACACACACCGATGGATCGTATGGCATTGGATGGAACTCTTTGGGTTGAGAATAATATTCCGTATATGATTTATTGCCATGAATGGGTACAGATTGCGGATGGTGGTATGGAGTTGGTTCAGCTGAAATTCGATTTGTCTGCCCCTGTAGGTTCATCTTTGACGCTCTTTAATGCGTCTGCTGCTGATTGGTCGACAGGCTCAGTACATAAGTCTCCGCTACCTACTTCGTATGTTACTGATGGTTGTTTCCTCTATCGAACTAAAAACGGAAAGTTGTTGATGATATGGTCTAGTTTCATGAACTCGGAATATGCTATTGGGATCGCAGAGTCTACGACAGGCAAAGTTTCTGGTCCTTGGAAGCAGCAACCGGAACCTTTGTTTACGAAGAACGGGGGACATGGTATGATTTTTGAAACTTTTGATGGGCATTTGTGTATAACGTTTCATGGCCCTAATTCTCCTTCCGGTGCGGAACGAGCTCATATTTATGAATTAGAGGATACAGGAGATACGTTGGTCTTGAAAAAAGAACTTACGGAATAATTTCAATGGTCAATATTAATTGTTTTTATGTGGCTGCTTCTAAACTTTTATTAATTTTGCAGCCGCATAAAACAAACAAAGAATGGAATCTACATTATCAACAGGCTCTAATCAAATATTTAGAGAAATAAAAGATTACATAATCATAGCATTGGGTATGATTATGTATGGTATCGGATGGACTGTTTTCCTTTTACCAAACAATTTGCCTTCAGGAGCTTTAGCCGGGGTTGTCTCTATTATTTATTGGGGGACCGGATTGCCTGTTCAGTATACTTATTTTGCATTTAATGCAGCCTTATTATTGCTCTCGTTAAAAGTGTTGGGTTGGAGGTTTAGCGTAAAGACGATTTATGCGGTTTGTGTACTAACCTTCTTTTTATCTGTTATACAGAAGTTGACAGCAGATGTTCATTTATTGGGAGATCAACCCTTTATGGCTTGTATTATTGGTGCAGTTTTTTGTGGTAGTGGTATAGGTTTAGCGTTTACTGCAAACGGAAGTACGGGAGGTACAGATATTATTGCGGCAGTTATTAATAAGTATAAGGATATTAGCTTAGGGCGTGTTATAATGATTTGTGATATGATTATTATTGCTTCCAGTTATTTGGTTTTACATAATTGGGAGAAGGTGCTCTATGGATATGTTACGTTGTTTGTTACGGGTTATATGATTGACCAAGTGGTAAACAGTGCACGGCAATCGGTACAGTTCTTTATTATTTCAAAAAAATATGATGAAATAGGACGTGCTATAAATGCATTACATCGTGGAGTGACGGTTATGGATGCTACCGGTTTTTATACGGGACAGCCACAAAAGATGATGTTCGTTTTAGCAAAGAAACGGCAATCCAATACGATTTTCCAGATAATCCATGATATTGATCCTACGGCTTTCATTTCTCAAAGTGCAGTTATCGGAGTGTATGGTGAAGGTTTTGATAAACTGAAAGTGAAGAAAAATAATAAATAACGTGGAAGGGGATGTTTAAACATCTCCTTTTTTGTTGAAAAGGAAAGAACTATAAACAAAAGTTTAAAAAGAGGACTAAATGCTTTTCTATAATAAAAAAATAGTTATTTTTGCGAAATAGGAGTTTTATCTGTAGATATTAATAATTAGCTAATATAGTTACCATGAAATCAGAAGACATTTCACGTCGCTCGTTCCTGAAGCGAGCATTTGCTGTTTCTGCAGCAACAGCAATCCCTTCATTTTGGATTCCTTCAAAAGCTCATGCCGGTGTGCCTTTTGTTAGTGCAAATGATAAGGTGAGAATTGCTTTTATTGGTATTGGAAACCGAGGTGGTGAAATTGCCAAAGAGTTGTATAAAACGGGTTTATGTGAGGTTGTTGCCCTTTGTGATGTAGATATGGGTGCGGCTCATACACAAAAGCTAATCTCGATGTTCCCAAAAGTTCCTCGTTTCAAGGATTTCCGCCAGATGTTCGACCAAATGGCTGATAAAATTGATGCTGTGACTGTGGGTGTTCCGGATCATGCCCATTTCCCAATTACGATTGAGGCAATGGCACATGGTAAGCACGTATATGTAGAAA
Source organism: Parabacteroides sp. (assembly GCA_017481945.1). Taxonomy (GTDB): domain Bacteria; phylum Bacteroidota; class Bacteroidia; order Bacteroidales; family Tannerellaceae; genus Parabacteroides. Next base: position 74,005 of record JAFUOJ010000003.1, read on the forward strand.
AACCTATGGCTCGTACATTCCAAGAGATAGAGCTGATGATGAAGGCTGAAAAGAAATACGGTGTTGTTACTCAGATGGGTAATCAGGGACATTCTGAAGCTAATTATTTCCAGTTTAAAGCATGGAAAGAAGCCGGTTTGATTAAGGATGTGACTGCTATTACTGCTCACATGAATTCTCCACGTCGTTGGCATAAGTGGAATCCCAATATGATGCATATGCCTATGGGTGAAGCTATCCCAGATACTTTGGATTGGGATACTTGGTTGTGTGCTCGTCCATTCCATGAATATAACCATGATTATCATTTAGGACAATGGCGTTGTTGGTATGATTTTGGTATGGGAGCATTGGGCGATTGGGGTGCTCATATCATTGATACTGCTCACGAATTCTTGGAATTAGGATTACCTACAGAAGTTAATCCATTATATTTGAAAGATCATAATCCTTTCTTTTTCCCAATGTCTTCTCGTATTTTGTTCAAGTTCCCGGAAAGAAAAGATATGCCAGCTGTAGATATTACTTGGTATGATGGTTTAGATAATATTCCTGCAGTTCCGGCTGAATACGGGGTATCGGAAATTGATCCGAATGTGCCGACTGTTGCTGGAGGTAAATTGCAGGCAATGAAATTAAATCCGGGTAAAGAGATTTATACGAAGACATTAACATTTAAAGGAGGTTCTCATGGTAGTACTTTGTCTGTGATACCGGATCAAATTGCAAAAGATTTGAATCCTACTTTGCCGGAATATCAGAAGAGTCCGTCTAATCACTATGCGAATTTCTTATTGGCTTGTCAGGGAAAGGAAAAAACTCGTTCTCCGTTCTCTGTAGCAGGTCCATTGAGTCAGGTATTCTGTTTAGGAGTATTGGCACAGCGTATGAATCGTAAGATTGTATTTGATCGAGATCAAAAGAAAATTGTGAATGACCCAGTTTTGAATGAAATGTTAATTGGGGAAATGCCTCGTAAAGGTTGGGAACAATATTATAACATTTAAATAACAAAGAATAAGGAATGACCAATTACTGTATTGTTGATTGGTCATTCTTTATTTTCAATAGTTTGTTATCTTTGCGCTTGTAATAAGACAAAGAACATGGATGTGTTTGAAGGATATGTTGGTATTCGTTTATGGGATGGGCAATTAGTAGATGATGTGATATTTCTATTGCTATTGACTTTGTTTGTCTTTTTTGCAGCTGTGTTTCGGTTGAATTTTCAGCTTTTTGTGAAAATGTTGAAAGATGCTTTCCTTGTAAAAGAAAGACAAAATTTATTTGATGATGTAATAGGAAAGAGTGACTTCTTCTTCCGTAATTTTATGACTTTCCAAGCTCTGTTTCTTTTAAGTGTAGCTCTGGTGGCAATAGGTAGAATATATGGAATTGTTAATTATGTCGAATGGAAGTCTATCCTGTTTATAATAGGTTTACTTTTTTGTGTCCTTTTTCTGTTTTACTTGTTTAAACAGCTCTGTTATTTTTTATTAGGGCAAGTGTTTGCTGAGTCCAGTAAATATAAATTATGGAAAACCAGCTATAACGCAATTATGGGTGTTTGGGGCGTCTCTTTGTATATTCCGGTGTTGTGGCTAGTGTTTGTTGGTTCCCATGAAACCATTCCAATTGCTTTATTTTTCTTTTTTTATATTTTATGTCGTTTTGTGATAATTTATAAGACAGTACGGATATTTCACAAGAAAAGTACTGGCTTTTTGCATATAAATTTGTACCTTTGCGCCCAAGAAATTTTACCTCTGATATTTTTATATGAAGGTATAATTTATTTGTATAACTTTATTGAGACAAGTTCTCTATGGCATTGAATATCAAAAAATTATTGGTGTCACAACCGAAGCCTGCATCTGAGAAGTCCCCGTATTTCGATATTGCAGAAAAGTATGGAGTGGAGATTGATTTTCGCCCCTTTATAAAAGTAGAACCTCTTTCATCAAAAGAGTTCAGACAACAGAAAATTTCTATTTTAGACCATACGGCTGTTGTATTTACAGCTCGTACGGCAATAGATCATTTTTTTCATTTATGTGAAGAATTACGTGTTACTATCCCTGAGACCATGAAATATTTCTGTATGACAGAAGCTATAGCTGTTTATTTACAGAAATATATTGTATATCGAAAACGTAAGATATTCTTTGGGCAGACAGGTAAGTTGGATGATTTGGTGACTGTTATCGGAAAACATGCAAAGGAAAAATATCTAGTGCCTGTTTCAGATGTACATAAGGATGATTTATTGACAATGTTAGTCGCAAAAAAAATTAATTTTACAAAGGCCGTTATGTACCGTACAGTAAGTAATGATTTCTCAAAGGATGAGAAGTTTGATTATGATATGTTGGTATTTTTCAGTCCTTCTGGAATCTCTTCTTTGTTGAAAAATTTTCCGGATTTTAAGCAAGATGATATTAGAATCGGATGTTTTGGTCCAACAACTGCAAAAGCAGTAAAAGAGGCTGGTTTACGTTTGGATGTAGAGGCCCCAACTCCTGAGGCACCTTCTATGACGGCAGCTTTAGAATTGTATCTAAAGAAGGAGATGAGTAATAAAAAGAATGGTAAATAGAAGGTATACCCTTTCAAAAGAAGAGCGCCTGTCGTGGAAGCGATACATTGACCTGTTGTTTGCAAAAGGTCAGTCTTTTGTAGCGTTTCCGCTACGGGTTGTTTATTTACCTGTAGAAGAGTCTGTGGCTCCTGTTTCTATTTTAGTAAGTGTTCCTAAAAAGAAATTTAAACGGGCGGTAAAACGAAATTTAATAAAACGTCAAGTTCGTGAAGCTTATAGAATTCATAAATATACTTTGGTAGATCCTTTAACTATTCAAAGTAAACACTTATTAGTCGCTTTCCTTTATTTGGACAAAGAAACTCATCCTTTTTCTATGATAGAAAAGGCTATGGTAAAAGCATTAGGAATACTATCTAATAAGGAAGAATGAGCCAATTTTTTACATACTTTCTCTTGTTACCCGTTTATTTTTACAAGTATTGTATTTCCCCGATGACACCAGCCTCTTGTCGATTTACTCCTACTTGTTCTGAATATGCAGTTCAAGCACTTAAAAAATATGGTCTAATAAAGGGAGGATATTTAACTGTTAAACGCCTTCTTCGTTGTCATCCTTGGGGTGGAAGTGGTTATGATCCTGTTCCTTAATATGGTTTATTATGACTTACATACTCATCATTTGCCAACTCATTCGGAAGATATTGTAATTATTAATAGAATGGTGGGGAATGGTGTTTGGCCTATTTCTAATTTAGGGACGATTTATTATTCAGCAGGAATACATCCTTGGTATATAAATGCAAAAGAAAAACAATTGGCAGAATTCGAGGATTTGTTGTTATGTTCTGATGTTGTAGCTGTAGGTGAAGTGGGTTTAGATAAGTATGCGAAGGTCTCTTTAATAGAGCAGCGATTGATATTTGAACGTTCTATTCTTTTGGCAGAAAAAAAAGAACTCCCTTTAATAATACATTGCGTGAAAGCATGGAATGAACTTATAGATTTAAAGAAAGTTTTAAAGCCTCGTATGCCTTGGATTATTCATGGTTTTAGAGGAAATGAACAATTAGCTAAACAATTAATTCAACAAGGCTTTTTTTTATCTTTTGGCAAGTATTTTAATCCAAAAGCTGTGTTTGAAGCTTGGCCTAATCATTTATTTGTAGAGACCGATGATCAACAAATTGACATTCGTGTTGTTTATAAAAATATTTCATCCGTTTTAAATTTACCGTTAAAGTTGTTTGTTTTTCAGGTTGCAGAGAATGTTCATCGGGTTTTACAATTATGATAAATCATTGTTATTCTCTAATTTTCAAATTACAATACTCTATTTTCAATTAGAAAGTCGTACCTTTGCCAATATTCAAATAATACAATAATCTAAGAAGATGAATTTTGTTGAAGAATTAAAATGGAGGGGCATGATTGCTGATATGATGCCCGGAACAGAAGAACAGTTGCAAAAAGAGATGACTTCAGCCTATGTTGGAATTGATCCGACAGCTGACTCTTTACATATAGGTCATTTGGTGTCCGTTATGATGTTAAAACATTTTCAACGGGCGGGACATCGTCCTATTGCGTTAGTTGGTGGTGCTACAGGCATGATTGGAGATCCATCTATGAAATCAGCGGAACGTAATTTGTTGGATGAAGAAACGCTTCGCCATAATCAGGATTGTATAAAAAAACAGTTAGCAAAATTCTTAGATTTTGACTCTGAAGCACCCAATGCTGCAAAATTGGTAAATAATTATGATTGGATGAAGAATTATTCTTTTCTGAATTTTATTCGTGATATAGGTAAACATATTACTGTAAATTACATGATGGCCAAAGATTCAGTAAAGAAACGTTTAAGTCGTGACTCTAGTGTGGGAATGTCTTTTACCGAGTTTTCTTATCAGCTGTTGCAGGGATATGATTTTATGTATTTATATGAACATGAAGGCTGTCGCTTACAGATGGGAGGGAGCGATCAATGGGGGAATATTACTACAGGAACAGAATTGATCCGTCGTAAGTTGGGTGGTGAAGCTTATGCACTGACTTGTCCATTGATTACGAAAGCTGATGGAGGAAAATTTGGTAAAACAGAGTCCGGAAATGTATGGTTGGATCGTCGTTATACTTCTCCTTATAAGTTTTATCAGTTTTGGTTAAATGTAAGTGATGCTGATGCTGCTAAATATATTAAGATTTTTACAGATCTTCCTCAAGAAGAAATTGAAACCTTAGTTAAAGAACAGGAAGCAGCTCCACATTTACGTCCATTACAGAAACGTTTGGCCAAAGAGGTTACTATCATGGTGCATTCTGAGGAAGATTATAATGCCGCAGTGGAAGCTTCTAATATCTTATTTGGAAATTCAACATCAGAAACATTAAAGCATTTGGATGAGCAGACGTTGTTGGATGTATTTAAAGGTGTCCCTCAATTTGAAGTTTCTCGTGAAGATATTAATGTGGGAGTTAAGGCTATTGAATTATTTACGGATAAGGCTGCTATTTTCCCGTCTAAAGGAGAAATGCGTAAATTGGTGCAGAGTGGTGGTGTTAGTGTAAATAAGGAAAAATTGACAAGTCAAGATCTGATTATTGATAATTCTTTTTTGTTGGATGAAAAGTATCTTTTAGTCCAAAGGGGTAAAAAGAATTATTATTTGCTAATTGTAAAGTAAGATTTTTATTAAAATATTTGCAAGGATAAAATATAGTTCTTATCTTTGCAACGCTTTTAAGATAAAGCGCAGGATTGTCTCATGGTGTAATGGTAGCACTACAGTTTTTGGTTCTGTCTGTCGAGGTTCGAATCCTCGTGAGACAACTTAAAAAAAGGATTTATTATCTTATGATAGTAAATCCTTTTTTGTTATAATGTGATTTCTTGTAATAAAAATAAAAGGGTGAAAGAATTTAATAACTCTTTCACCCTTTTATAATAAACGCATAAAATGTTTAGTCTTTCAACTTAGCACAAATATATTCACGGTTTAAACGTGCGATATTGCTAACAGAGATGTTCTTAGGACATTCCATTTCACAAGCGCGTGTATTTGTACAGTTTCCAAAACCAAGTTCGTCCATTTTGGCAACCATTGCTTTGGCACGACGAGCTGCTTCTACTTTACCTTGAGGTAATAAAGCTAATTGACTAACTTTTGCAGAAACGAATAGCATTGCAGAACCATTCTTACATGCAGCAGCACATGCACCGCAACCAATACAAGCTGCTGCGTCCATTGCTAAATCAGCGTCTGCTTTAGAAATAGGAATTGCATTAGCGTCAGGTACTCCACCTGTATTTACTGATACGAAACCACCTGCTTGAATGATTTTGTCATATGCATAACGATCAACCATTAAGTCACGAATTACAGGGAATCCAGCTGAACGCCATGGCTCGATTGTAATTGTTTCACCATCGTTGAAACGACGCATATAAAGTTGACAAGTTGTTGCCCCTGTAGCAGGTCCGTGTGGATGTCCATTTACATAAAGTGAACACATACCGCAGATACCTTCACGACAGTCATGATCAAATACGATAGGTTCTTTACCCTCATTAACTAACTGTTCATTCAAAATATCTAACATTTCCAGAAAAGAAACACTCTGGTTGATGTTCTTCAGTTGGTAAGTTTCGAACTGCCCTTTTTCTTTCGGACCTTTCTGACGCCAAACTTTAAGTGTGATATTTATATCTTTATCCATGATTCTAATTTTTGTAATTGATGATTATTACTTCTTGTAGTTACGTGTCTGAGGTACTACGAATTCATAATTCAATGGTTCCTTCAGCATAACAGGGTCTTTGTCTTCTCCCTGATATTCCCAACAAGATACATACATAAACTTGTCATCGTGACGAAGAGCTTCACCTTCTTCTGTCTGATGTTCTAATCGGAAGTGACCACCACAAGATTCAGCACGGTCACAAGCGTCATGAGCCATCAATGTTCCAATTTCAATGAAGTCTGCTAAACGAAGAGCTTTTTCAAGTTCAGTATTCAAATCTTCTCCCTTTCCTGGGATAAATACATTAGACCAGAATTCTTTCTTCAGATCTTTCAACATCTGGATAGCCTCTTTCAAACCTTCTTCGTTACGAGCCATACCTACATGTTCCCACATGATATGACCTAACTTTCTGTGAATAGAGTCTACAGTTGCTTTACCTTTAATATTCATCAATTTCTGGATACGATCCTTGATATTTTTTTCTGCTTCTGCAAATTCAGGTAGATCTGTGCTGAAACGTGGAACCTGAATCTGATCAGATAAGTAGTTTTGAATAGTATAAGGTAATACGAAATATCCATCAGCCAAACCTTGCATTAATGCAGAGGCTCCTAAACGGTTTGCTCCGTGATCAGAGAAATTGGCTTCACCAATAGCGAATAGACCAGGAATTGAAGTCATCAATTCATAGTCAACCCATAGACCACCCATTGAATAGTGTAATGCTGGGTAAATCATCATAGGAGTTTCGTATGGATCGTCGTTGGTGATTTCTTCGTACATGTCGAATAGATTACCGTATTTTTGTTTTACAACTTCTTTACCTAAACGCTTAATTGCGTCAGAGAAATCCAAAAATACAGCTAAACCTGTATTATTTACACCAAAGCCTGCGTCACAACGTTCTTTAGCCGCACGTGAAGCGACATCACGTGGAACCAAGTTACCAAATGCTGGATAACGACGTTCCAAATAGTAATCACGATCTTCTTCTGGAATGTCTTTACCTTTTTTCGTACCAGCTTGTAAAGCTTTGGCATCTTCTAATTTCTTTGGAACCCAGATACGACCATCATTACGCAATGATTCAGACATCAATGTTAATTTGGACTGGAAGTCTCCTTTTACAGGTACACAAGTCGGGTGGATTTGAACCATACAAGGGTTAGCAAAGTAAGCTCCTTTTTTATAACATTGCCATGCTGCCGAACCGTTAGATCCCATTGCATTTGTTGACAAGAAGAATGTGTTGACATAGCCACCTGTTGCAACAACTACAGCATGAGCTGCATAACGTTCAATAGCACCTGTTACTAGGTTTCGAGCAATAATACCACGTGCACGACCATCAACTTTAACAACGTCTAACATCTCGTGACGAGTGTACATTTTTACTTTTCCTAAACCGATTTGTCGGCTCAATGCTGAATAAGCACCTAATAATAATTGCTGCCCCGTCTGGCCGCGAGCATAGAACGTACGCGATACCTGAGCACCACCAAATGAACGGTTATCTAATAAGCCTCCATATTCACGGGCAAAAGGTACTCCTTGTGCTACACATTGATCGATGATATTGTTAGAAACTTCAGCTAAGCGATATACATTTGCTTCACGAGCACGATAGTCACCTCCTTTAATTGTATCATAGAACAAGCGGTATACAGAGTCTCCATCGTTCTGATAATTTTTAGCAGCGTTGATACCTCCTTGTGCTGCGATAGAGTGTGCACGACGAGGAGAATCTTGGATACAGAAGTTTAATACATTGAATCCCATCTCTGCTAAAGAAGCGGCTGCGGAAGCGCCGGCTAAACCTGTACCAACAACAATGATATCTAAACGACGCTTATTTGCGGGGTTCACCAATTTCTGGTGATCTTTATAATTTTTCCATTTCTCAGCCAACGGGCCTTGAGGAATTTTTGAATTTATTTCAGCCATATTATTTTATATTCAATTATGATTACAACACCTTTTATTAATGAACACAAGTAGCGCTACATCCACCACCAACACCGTTCAGATAGAAAATAATCGTAATGATTGCAAATACAGCACAAATGACTGTCGCAAAAATCTTAGAGATACATTCCCAACGGCTCATCCATACCGTGTTATTCCATCCTAATGTGTGAATAGCACTCCAGAAACCGTGAGTCAGGTGGAACCACAAAGCTGCATACCATACTAAATACAGTACTGTAATAACAATGTTTCCTTTGAAATAATAATCAATAAAAGCAGATCCGCTCTGAGGAGATACGGCTGCTCCACCTAACATTACTTCATGGTTGCCCATTAATTCAGCAAACATCATTTTGTACCAGAACTGAGAGAAGTGTAAAATCGCAAATAAGATGACGATAATACCCAACACCAGCATGTTTTGAGAAGCCCATTCTACGCCTTTAGGACGAGCACTGACAGCGTAACGATCGTTACCACGAGCTTTACGATTCTCCATCGTCAGAATAAAAGCGTAAATGATGTGAATAATAAAACCAGCAGCTAATACTAATGTACCAGCTACAGCATACCAGTTAGATCCCAAAAATCCACAAACCATGTCATATGCTGCACCTGAAAATACAGCAACCACATTCATGGATACATGGAACACTAAAAACAGAATAAGAAAGAGACCTGATATACTCATTATCAGTTTCTTTCCAATAGAAGAATTAAGTAACCACATAAGATAATAATTTAAGTTATTTAATTGTATTTAAAAATATCTTTCGGTATTTTGTTCCTAATTCCGCAAAGGTAGACTAAATCCCTATATCACGCAAACGATTAAAGAAATATTTCGGTAATGAAAATTGGTTTTTAAATGTGTTTATAAAATAAAACACAATCAGTTTTAGACTTTTATTGGTAAGTAAAACAAGAATTTGATTTTAAGGTGTAAAAATAAATAGTTCTACTGGAACTACAGTTATTCGAGTAAATAAACCCATTTTAGTTGCAAAGATAATATTTTTTCTATAAAAACAACCTTTAGGAATTATAGAATATATAAATTTCCTTATTTATGGTATATAATACTTAATAAGAAAAATGATAGGAATCTACCCTATTTCTACTTCTATGATACCGTGACTTTTAAGAATTTAAAACTCAATTGTAAAAATAGTTCCAGTAGAACTTATTTCTAATATTGTTCTTTTCATAAGTAAGTAGTTAGTGCTGTTGTATAGATTTGATGATGTTTTGAACTAATAGAAATGTTAACCGGAGTTATATTTATTAAGTGTCTGTAGATCGTTTAACCTAAAATAAATTAGTGATTTAAAGTTTAGTAATTATGAGAAATCGAATTCTATTTATGCTATGCTTCCTCTTTGTAGGAATCTCAGCATTTGCCCAAGTTTCGATCTCGGGAAAGGTAATCGATAACACAGGTTTCGAATTACCAGGTGTGAATGTTGTTGTTAAGGGTACA
>JAFUOJ010000010.1 GCA_017481945.1 Parabacteroides sp.
CGGAGGTAAACAGTAGTAAACTGTTGTCGCCTTTCTACACGATGTGACTATCATCACATATCGGGGCGGAATTTGTCGCTCGTTGTAAACGGTTGTAAACCCTTGTCAACTATCTACACGAAATATCAAAAAATAAGCTCCGCAAATTCTCCACGTCAGAAATATGTATCAAAAATATGTGGAAATTTGGGAACCATCAAAAAGCAGCCTGAAAGTGTTAAATTTTAGAATATATTGATAATTAAAGGTTTATATTTGGTTATTTCTGGTTGTTTTGGGTTGTTTTGGGCTTCTAAATACAATCTTCAAAGGCCCATTCTCCTATGGATTTCACACTATTAGGTATTGTTATATTAGTTAAATTTTTACAATCTTCGAAAGCACTAACTCCTATTGAAGTAATAGAGTTCGGTAAAATAATTGTAGCTAAGTCACTACAGTAAGCAAAATCTTCATCCTCAATGGCTGTTAATCCCGTGAAATATTGGAACTCTGTAAAGATACTTATATTGGAATTTCGAAATGCTCCATTTAAGGAAGTTACTGCTGCAATTTCTTTATAGGATAGTTCTCCATCTGAGTTTGTGTCCCATCTTAAACAAATGGCTTTTACTTGTGAATCTGTAAATTGAATAATATTGGGGTTACTTCCGTTATTGCTTTTCTTTATGGATATGATTTCACCATTTGAAAGAGTAAAATAGACATATTCATCATCTTGGGTAACGGTTATACTGTTACCGTCATTACCTGTTGCTTTGTCTAATTTTTTCCAAGAGGTTCCATTATCATAAGATATATACCAATAACTATTGATTATTTTAAGTTGTGGAGTGTTACCGTTTGTACCATCTTTTCCATCTTTACCGTCTGTTCCAACGGCTTTTATCTTTTTCCCATTTTCGTCAGTGAGCCATTCTCCGTTTAGAGTCCAATAATATATGCCATCACTGTCTTTTACAATATCAATTACTGGCGTTGTACCATCTTTTCCATTAGTTCCATGATAGATTGTTATACTCTTGGATTTTGCAAAGGTTATGGTGTAGCCAATTTCTGTATCACCACTTGTAATAGGGGCTATATTAGTGATATAATCCCCTTTCTCTAAAGCTGAAACAATTGTTTGAATAGAATTTATGTTTGTATTCATTTGGTTACATAAATCCTCTAAACTACTAACTCTTTCCTCTAAGGAATTGTAATTCTCCCAAATGGAAGAATCGTCATATTCGCAACTAACCAATGCGAATACAAATAAAAGGGCAACGGTTTTAATAGATTTGTACATTGTTTTGTTTTTGTGCCTCTAAGTTCCCGGAAAAAGGCAATAATAAAATAGGTGTAGGAACTTTATTGTTTTATCCTAAAGTCTGGTCTTCGCATTACCATTGGAATGGATAAAACAATAGCCCACACCTAAGTGATGATATCCAAACCTTTTTTAGGTAAGTATATACCAAATGATGTGGTGCTACTGCCATCATCTTCATTCCAATATCAAAGTTGCGAAGTTTGACTTTAGAAGATAATTTCAATAACACCTTTTCGTTAATATGTCCTTCCTGTTTGTCCAACGCAATGAACGCATGGAATTGTTGCAAAAATAGTAAAAAGAAATTTTGTTATCGTTTGAATTTATAAAAAACTATGGATACCTGTTTGAAAACATATATTTATCCTCTGATAAAAAGTTCCAAAAGTTCCATTTTATCCTATAGTATATTTTAAAAATTGAATTTTTGAAGAGCGCTTGGTAACCTGCTTATTATTATATGTTTATGTGCTACTTTTGGGTGGATTGATAACTTTTTATAAGTGATTTTGTCCCTGCTTCCGGACACATTTAGAGAGAAAAAAGAGTATGTACAAGAGGGAGCTTGTCTTTGGGCTTGTTTAGATGTCTTTTTGTGTCCGTAACATGTCGTTATATACAGGCCTTTGAGAATTGAAACAAGTGATATAAATGTTATTATATAATTGATATATAAATTATTATGAATAAATAGAGGATTGAAAATGTATAGTGTATTTTTAGAAAGTACTATAGGATAAAATGGAACTTTTGGAACTTTTTCTTTTGAAATAGATCTTTATTCGTGAATAAAAAGATGGTAATTGCCAAAAATAGGAATAGGCATTGGATAGGCAAGGGATGAGGAGTGATTTTTATTTTGATAGTATTTGGTATAAAAGAGAGAAAATAAAAAAGTCCTAACAACTTTCGTTATTAGGACTTTTTAGAGCGGAAGACGGGGCTCAAACCCGCGACCCTCAGCTTGGAAGGCTAATGCTCTATCAACTGAGCTACTTCCGCATTTTTTGCAATCTTAAATTTAGTGGGCAGTGATGGATTCGAACCACCGAAGGCGAAAGCCAGCTGAGTTACAGTCAGCCCCATTTGGCCACTCTGGTAACTGCCCCTGTTATTTTCAATTGCAGTGCAAAGGTACTACTTTTTTTGAAACCTGCAAGCGTTTACGCAGAAAAATTTATCATTTTAAGTGCAGTTACTGCAGCTTCATCTCCTTTGTTACCATATTTTCCTCCGGCACGATCTTCAGACTGTTGCATAGTATCGGTAGTTAATAGACCGAAAATGAACGGAATATCGTACATAAGGTTTAGCTCTGTAATCCCTTGTGTCACGCCTGAACATACATAATCAAAATGTGGTGTATCTCCTCTGACAACACAACCTAAAACAATTACAGCGTCTAAATCTTTTGTTTCAGTAATTCTTTTTGCTCCAAAAGTAAGTTCAAAGCTACCAGGAACACGTTTTACAAAAATGTCTTGTGCTAAGACGCCGTGTTTCTCTAATGTATTACAAGCTCCTTCTAAAAGTTTTTCTGTGATGTTCTTGTTCCATTCTGCCACCACGATACCAATTTTTTTTCCAGCTCCGTTTGGAACGCTATTGAAATCGTATTCTGATAAGTTTTGATAAGCTGTAGCCATAATCTTATTTTTTATTTAAAAGAAAAGGATGTCTTGTTGTGTTTAGACATCCTTTTTATGTTTATAACATTGATGTATTACTCTTTATTTAGCTGCAGAAGCACGAGCGATATATTTATCAATATCGGCAGCTTCCATTGAGTTAAAATATTTTTCTTTGATAGTAGTGTACACCTTAACAGCGTCACCATATTGTTTCAAACTTTCATAAGCAATACCTGCTTTCTTTAAGTAGGCCGGGCTGATTACTTCGTTGTTTGCTTGGTTAGCAGCCTTTTCAAAGTAGCTGATACCCTCTTTTACATTTCCCATGTTTACATAGCAATCACCGATCAAACCTGTGATAGCCGGAGAAATCATTTCGTCACTTCCGCTGAATGATTTTAAAAGATTCAAAGCCTTTTCGTTTTCTCCTAATTTGAAATAGCAGATACCCGCATAAGCTTTTGCTAAATTGCCAGCGTCTGTACTACCATATTGGTCAATAATTGCTTCAAAACCTTCATAATCCGCACCGTTTCCGTTCAATGCCAAATTAAAAGAGTCTTTTGCAAAATATTGTTCACCTTTGAACATAGCAGCTGCTGCTTTCTTTTCTTGTGGAATTAAGTATCCGTGTTTGATACCTAAAACAGCTCCAACAACGAGTGCGAGTGCTATAATACCATAAATAATTTTCTTTGAATTGTTCTCAATAAATTGTTCTGACTTAGAAACAATTTCTTCGACCTCTAACTCTTTGTTGATGTCTTTTTCCTTAGTAGCCATAATGTTTTATAGTTGTTATTATTTTATCAAATATTTATGCCTGTGGCAATTCAAGTCGCAAAAGTAGTTTTTTTTACTGAGATAATCTACATTTAGAAGTATATTTTTTATTTTTGTACGACTAATACAGTGCGAATGATACTTAAAAAGCTTTCTATACTTAATTATAAAAACATTCTTCAGGCGGAAGTGCAGTTCTCTTCCGGGATAAATTGCTTTTTTGGCAACAATGGAATGGGAAAGACAAATCTGTTGGACGCTATTCATTATCTCTCTTTTTGTAAGAGTCATATCAATACGCCGGACTCCCAAATTATTAATAACACACAAGAACTTTGTGTATTACAGGGAAACTATGACTATGATGGGAGAGAAGAGGAGATCTTTTGTGCGATTCGCCGTAAACATCGAAAACTGTTTAAGCGGAATAAGAAAGAATATGATAAGTTGTCGGAACATATAGGATTGTTACCTTTGGTGCTGGTCTCTCCTGCTGATTCCGAATTGATACGAGGAGGAAGTGATGAACGCAGGCGTTTTATCGATGTGATTATTTCGCAGCAAGATAAACCCTATCTACATGCACTTATACAATATAATAAAGCGTTGTTTCAACGAAATTCTTTATTAAAAGGGCAGTGTTTGGACGCTTCACTTTATGAGGTGTTGGAAATGCAGTTGGATATGTATGGGCAGATAATCTATGAAAAGCGTAAAAAATTAGTAGAAGATTTTACGCCTATTTTCAATGAATATTATCAGACCATTTGTCTCTCTACAGAACAGGTACATTTAAGCTATGTTTCTCAATTGGAAAAAGGAGGTTTGGCGGAACAGTTAGCAGCGAATCGTGATCGTGATCGTGTTTTAGGATATACTTCGACTGGTATTCATAAGGATGAATTAGAGATGACGTTGAATAATTATCTGATTCGGCGCGTTGGTTCCCAAGGACAAAATAAGACTTACCTGATTGCGCTTAAGTTGGCACAATTTGTTTTTCTTTCTCGAAGGGGACAGACTCGTCCGATTTTGTTATTGGATGATATTTTCGATAAGTTAGACGCTGATCGAGTAGAGCAGATTATTAAATTGGTAAGTGGAGATCAGTTTGGTCAGATATTTATAACTGATACTAACCGAAAATATTTAGACGCAATTTTACAGACGATGGATCATGGATATGCCTTGTTTAAAGTCGAACAGGGAGCTGTTCAACCTATGGAGGATGTGGAATGATACATCGAAATGGACAATCTTTGGGAGAGGCGATTCGGGAATTCTTTGAGGAGAATACCGAATTGCGAGGAAAGATTTTGACGGCTCGCGCTTTACGAGCTTGGGGAGAGGTGTTAGGACCGATAGCCGCTAAATATACACGAGACGTTTATATAAAAGATAAAGTGTTATATGTTTTTCTGACTTCAGCAGTGCTGCGAAATGAGTTAATGCTTTGCCGAGAACGTTTGGTTAAAAGTTTAAACGATCATGTAGGAGCAGAAGTTATACAGGAGATAATTATTCGATAAATATAGAGTTTGGAGTATGAAAGCAAAGGAGATAGAAGATATTTCATTTGAAGAGGTTTTTGAGGTAGAGAAATATGGGACTTATTATTCTGAAAATAAGTTCTGGAAGAAGGTACAACGAGTGGCAAAGAAAGTCGGGGCAACAGTCATGCGTCCTGTTCTTCAGTTATACTACTTATTACATGATCCTCATGTCTCTTTGCAACATAAAGCCTATATCATTGGAGCATTGGGTTATTTTATTTTACCCATAGATTTGATACCGGAAAGTATTCTTTCTGTAATTGGTTTTACGGATGATATAGCCGTTATGGGATTTGTCTTGAAGTTATTGAAAGAGAGTATTACTCCGGAAATTAATACAAAAGTGAATGCTAAAATACAGGAACTTTTGCAAACGGATAAGATTTAATGCTAATTAGAATGTCTCTTTCTCTGTAACGATTATATCCATTTTCTTATCAAAAGGTTCTACAGGAATGCTTTCTTTTAATTGAAAGTCATAACAAATACCTATTTTAGGTGTTTGTAGCGTTGTCAATAGACGGTCATAAAATCCTTTTCCTCTTCCTAACCGATTATGTTGTCGATCGAAAGCGACTCCCGGTACAATGACTAAATCAATGTCGCTTTCTGGTATAGACAAGCAACTTTCTTTAGGCTCTAAAATTCCAAAAGCTCCTATTTCTAATGATTCTTTTCCGGCATATAATCGCAATTGTAGATCCTCTCCTTTGACTATAGGAAGTAACAATTGCTTTTTTTGATACCATTTTTCTATGAAATCAGCGGTTTGTACTTCACCCGGAAGAGCATGGTAAAGTGCAATACAAGAAGCCTGTTGGAAGAGTTCGGTCTCTTCCAACCGTTTCATGATTTTAGCAGAAAGATCCTGCAAGGTAGTTTTCGAATAGGATCTCTTTAGAGAAGCCATATCTGCTCGAAGTACCTGTTTGGCATTGTGCAATTTCATTAGATGTATTGTTCTTATTGTCCAATGAAGGGAAAGACTTTCCCTCATTTATAATTTGAATTGCCCGTTTTAAAGTAACATCATCGTTTTGGAATACGGGATAGAAGCCTGCGTCATCAAAAAAGTTACGGATGATGTATGCCTGTATCTGTTTCTCAATCAACTTACCTGAGATGTTAATTAAATTCGGACGTTTCTTGAATCCTTTTGCCGCAGCAAAGTTTGTGAAGTCATAAAGCAAAGGTTGCTGTTGCAAGTATTTATATAACTCCTCATAGGTCTTGAAAGAAGATAGTTTCTCATAATTACGATCCGAGTAATCAAGAGCATATAGATTGATTGTCCCTGAACTGGATACGTTAGAGAAATAGGAGGTGATACCGCTTGTGTCACGTGGAATAAAAATATCTGGCATAATACCGCCACCCCCGTAAACCGGGCGACCTATAGAGGTTTCAAATTTCTCTTCATCATTTAATTTGATACTGTCAGCAGAATCAAATTCTCCACGCATGAAACGATTGTAAATATCATGGTCATAATCATCCTCTTTCCCTAACTCATATTTCTTTTGAATACAACGTCCGGAAGGAGTGTAATAACGAGCAATCGTTAAACGAATTTCAGATCCATCGCTTAGGTGCATGGGGGATTGTACTAAACCTTTTCCAAATGTACGGCGACCAATGATCAAACCTCGGTCGTTGTCTTGGATAGCTCCTGAAAAGATTTCGCTTGCAGAGGCAGAAAATTCATCTGTTAATACGACAATAGGAGTCTCTTGACACGTTCCTGTACCATTTGTGTAAACATCGTTGCGTGGAAACTTTTTCCCTTGGGTATAGACGATTAGGCGACCTTCTGGCATAAATTCATTTACCATATTAATAGCTGCGTCCATATAACCTCCGGTATTTCCACGTAAGTCAATAATAAAAGAACCGCAACCTGCTTGTTTAAGCTTAGCGATAGCTGTAATAAATTCGTTATAAGTAGTACGAGCGAACTTACTTACTTTGATGTACCCTATACCTTTACTTACTTCATAAGCAACATCTACAGAGTTGATAGGAACATCTCCACGTGTCACATCGAAGTAAAGAAGTTCTGGCTCATTTTTACGTTTTACCCCTAACTTAACGGTACTGTTTTTAGCTCCACGTAGGGTTTTCATCACAAGCTCTTGGTTGCTTTTATTCCCAGCGAATAAAGAATCATTGATTGTGATAATACGGTCGAATGGTTTTAGACCTGCCTTCTCAGAAGGGCCTCCCGGAATGACACTAACTACTAAAATAGTATCTGTTTGCATATTGAAAGATACTCCAATACCACTGAATGAACCTTCCAGATCTTCGTTGGCACGTTGAGCGTCTTTTGCGGGAATGTAGATAGAGTGGGGGTCCAATTCGCTAAATATTTTAGGTATAGCGTCCTCTATCAGTTCACTCATGTTTACGGTGTCGACATATTGTTCATCGATGATGTCAAGAATCGCATTAATCTTATTCCCACCTGTGTAAATATGTCTCTTCCCTTGTGTTAATCTCATATAATGATTTCCTACAAAGATACCGAGAGCAACACTTAATGCTATGATTATAGGCAACCAAACTGATAACCCTTTGTTTTTCTCCATAAAGGTCTTTTTACTTTTTTAATCGTTAACTTCTTCTATATAATCAATTATAACACCTGCTCGGCGCAATAAGTTGCAACCGTCTTCAACTCTATATTTTTCTGAATAGACAACTCGTTCAATTCCTGATTGGATGATTAGTTTTGCGCATTCAATACAGGGTGCTGAAGTTACATATATAGTTGCTCCTTTACTACTGTTAGAGGAGGC
This sequence comes from Parabacteroides sp., assembly GCA_017481945.1. GTDB lineage: Bacteria > Bacteroidota > Bacteroidia > Bacteroidales > Tannerellaceae > Parabacteroides. The sequence continues at coordinate 8,081 of JAFUOJ010000010.1, forward strand.
GGCTACTTTAGTAATGGCATTCGCTTCAGCATGCAGGACATAAGGCTTTGTGACATTGTTTTCATCCTCACAAATGTTTTCGAAACCTGCCGGTGTCCCATTATATCCATCAGAAATAATCATTTGATCTTTCACGATAAGCGCTCCGACTTGGCGTCTTTTGCAATATGAATTTTCGGCCCATACAGCCGCCATTCGAAGATAGCGTTTGTCCAGCTCCAATTGCTTTTCCTTCTTATTGCACATTGTTCTTTGTTTTTAAGCTATAAAGTTATATCTAAAAGTAGACAAAAGTACATATATATTGGGAGATATGGAATAACTTAACTATAAAAATATTCCTCTTGGAATTAAAAAGGTGGTATGATGAAAGTTCTGATAGGGTTTGTTTTGTATATTTGCGATGAACTTAATTTTGATTTATATGAGAATAAAAGAAATTTTCCCCTTTGTTTTATTGGTTTTGTTTTTTGCCTGCCAAGAACGTACGGAAAAGAAAAGTATAACTAATGATTCTACTTTTGTAATTCCTGAAATGAAAGTAAAACCGTTTGAAGAGGGTCTTGCTCTTTTTACGGAACCTGTTTTTATAAAGTTGAAAAGTAATACCATGAAAATATTTTGCCCCCTTTTAATCTTATTTAGAAAAAGGAGTTTAAGGATGGAAATAATTGGAGAGATTAAAAAATATCATAGAAAAACCTTACAATTCTTAGATTAAAGATTGTGAGAAGTTTTTTTTATATGTAGTTTTGCAATCAATTATTAACTTTTTAGAAAATGCTTGAAAAACTATTCGGTTTCAATCCAAAAGAAACCACTGTTCGAACTGAGATTATGGCAGGGATTACAACATTCTTGACCATGGCTTATATTTTGGCTGTTAATCCTAATATCCTGAGTGAAACAGGAATGGATAAGGGAGCCTTGTTTACTACCACTGTTGTAATGTCTGCATTGGCTACCATTTTTATGGGGCTTTATGCAAAGTTACCTCTTGCTCTTGCTCCGGGAATGGGACTGAATGCTTTCTTTGCTTATTCCGTATGTATGATTATGGGATATTCTTGGCAATTTGCATTGACGGCTGTATTCTTGGAAGGTATTGTGTTCATTTTATTGACAATCACTAATCTGCGAGAAAAGATTGTTGATGTGATACCTGAAACTTTGAAGCACTCTATTAGTGCGGGTATAGGTCTTTATATTGCCTTTATCGGTTTAAAAAGTGCAGGTATTATTGTTAATAATGAAGCAACCTTGGTTAGTTTAGGAGGATTAACTTCAGGTTCTGCTCTATTAGGAGTTATAGGTATTTTGGTGACCTCTGTTCTGTTGGTAAAACAGGTGAAGGGGTCTCTTTTGTTTGGTATTCTGGCAACAACCTTAATTGGTATTCCCTTGGGAGTAACTAAGATTGACGGAGTGTTTAGTGCTCCTCCTTCTATTGAACCGATTTTTATGCAGTTTGAATGGGATAATATCTTTACAAAAGAGATGTTTATTATTGTATTTACATTTTTGTTTGTGGATTTATTCGACTGTATAGGTACAGTTATTGGGGTTACAACTCGTGCCGGTATGGTGAAAGATGGAAAAATTCCTCATTTAAAAGAGGTATTTATGGTTGACTCCGTAGCTACTACAGCCGGGGCTGTGATGGGAACGAGTACAGTTGCTGTATATGTTGAAAGTGCAGCTGGTGTAAACGAAGGTGGTCGTAGTGGACTTACTGCTGTTGTTACTGGAGCTTGTTTCTTTTTAGCTATGTTTTTTGCACCTCTTTTTTTAGCTATCCCGGCAGCAGCAACAGCTCCAGTGTTGGTATTAGTCGGACTGATGATGATGAGTGCAGTTTTAAAGATTGATTTTGGTAATTATGCAGAAGCAATACCTGCCTTTCTTTGTATAATCTTTATGCCCCTTTCTTATAGTATTTCAGAAGGTATTGTATTGGGACATTTAAGTTATGTATTTATCCATCTTCTTAGCGGAGATTATAAAAAGGTTTCTGTGGGTATGTGTGTGCTGGCCGCATTCTTCCTATTAAAATTCTTGGTATAACAGAGATGAAATAAAATTAAAATATAAATCAAATGAATACTGTACAAGTAAAAGACAAACAGTTTGCTCTTTATATTTCTAAAGAAAGAATACAAGAAAGAGTAAGAGAAGTCGCTGCTCAAATGGATGCAGACTTAAGAGAAAAATGTCCGCTTTTTCTTGTTGTTTTGAATGGTTCCTTTGTCTTTGCTGCTGACTTATTGCGTGATGTTAATTTCCCTTGTGAAATAACGTTTATTCGTATGGCTTCTTATGAAGGAACAAGTACGACTGGTCAAGTAAAACAAGTTCTTGGGTTAAAAGAAAGTATAGAAGGGCGTACTGTTGTAATCGTAGAAGATATTGTCGATACTGGATATACTATGCAGGAGTTATTACGTATTCTTGCTGAAAAGAATCCGAAGGAGGTAATTGTGACTGCTCTTTTTGTGAAGCCAAACAATTTGAAAATTGATTTAGATATTCATTATCGTTGCTTTGATATTGATAATGATTTTATAGTAGGGTATGGTCTCGATTATGATCACGTGGGACGTAATTTACCCAATATTTATAAGGTCATAGAATAGGTTTTTTATTTTAAGAAGGAAGATTCAATTGAAATCTTCCTTCTTGTTTTTTGTGGAAACGATATTCTTTAGAATATTAAAGACCATTTCTTTTTAGTAAAGCTCCTATTTCAGGGTCTTTCCCTCTGAATCGTTTGTATAATATATCCGGATCTTCTGAACCTCCTTTTTCTAATATGTTTTTTCGGAAAGAAAGAGCTGTCTCTTGGTTGAAAATACCAGTTTCTTTAAATAAAGAGAAAGCGTCTGCGTCTAATACTTCTGCCCACTTGTAACTATAATAGCCAGCTGAATAACCACCAGAGAAAATATGACCAAAGCTGCTACTCATTAGAGTATCTGCCACTTCAGGAACGATATTCGTTTGTTTCCATGCCTCTTTTTCGAATGCTATAACATCTCCTTGAAAAGGATTCTTTAAGGTATGCCAAGCCATGTCTAAAAAGCCAAAACTAAGTTGTCTGCAACAAGCATATCCAACATTGAAGTTTGCAGCATCAATAAGCTTTTGTATGAATTCTTTTGGAATTTTTTTACCACTTTGATAATGAATGGCTATTTGATCTAAAAATTCTTTTTCAGTCAGCCAGTTTTCCATGAGTTGTGAAGGGAGTTCAACAAAATCTCTGTAAACATTCGTTCCGGAAAGACTTGCATAAGCTCCTTGAGCAAACATACCATGTAATGCGTGACCAAATTCATGTAATAGCGTATTTACTTCGTCAAAAGTTAATAAAGACGGCTTGGTCTCTGTCGGTCGCGTGAAGTTCATTACGATAATTACTTGTGGGCGACTGTCGCTCCCGTCAGTTTCGTGGTATTGTTCTTTTATGTTGTTCATCCAAGCGCCAGATTGTTTACCTTCTCGTGGATGGAAATCTGTGAATAATATAGCTAGAAATTTTCCATCAATATCAAATACTTCATACGCTTTGACTTCCGGGTGGTAAACAGGTATATCTTTATTTGGTTTGAAGGTAATACCGTATAGTTGAGTTGCCAAATTAAAAACTCCTTTTCTTACTTGCTCTAATTCAAAGTAGGGACGTGTCATCTCATCGTTTATGTTGAATCGTAGATCTTTTAGCTTCTCTGAGTAATAACTCCAGTCCCAAGGCATGACGGTAAAAGCAGTTTTCTCTATTTCTGAAGCATATTCTTGAACTGCTTTATACTCTTTAAGAGCAACCGGTTTGTAGGCTTCCAATAAATCATATAAAAGTTTATAAACACGAGTAGGGGTTTTTGCCATAGTATGTTTGAGTTGGTAATCTGCATAGGTACTGTATCCCATTAGATGTGCAATCTCCAAACGGATATTAACAATCTTACGGATGATTTCTTTGTTGTCGTATTCATCTCCTTTATTTCCGATACTCATATATTCTCGATACATCTTTTCTCGTAATTCTCGCGAAGCTGCATATCGCATAAAAGGAATATAACTTGGAGCTGAAAGATTAAAAAGCCATCCGTTTTTCCCTTTCTCTTTTGCTTGTAAAGCAGCTGCTTCACGAATACTTTCAGGAAGGCCTGTTAATTCCTCTTCTTGTGTTAGTAAAAGTTCATACCGATTTTTGTCTTTAAGAATGTTTTGGTCAAAAGTCAAAGAGAGCAAACTTAGTTCCGTACTTAGCTCGCGATATTTCTCTTTGTCTTTAGAATTAAGAGTGGCTCCCCTAACTGAAAAGGCTTCAAATGTTTCATCTAATAAACGAGTGTCTTCTAAAGAGAGGGATAGTAATTCTTTTTGATCGTAAATACTTTTTACTCGTTTGAAAAGTTTCTCGTTTAGATAGATGTTGTTATAGCTTTCAGATAACTTAGGTGAAATACGTTGGGAGATTTCCATCATTTCTTCATTTGCCTCTGCACTTAGGACATTAAAGAATACAGAACTGACTTTGTTTAGTAATTTTCCACTACGTTCTAAAGCAATGATCGTGTTTGAGAAAGTAGGAGTCTCTACATTGTTGGCAATGTTTTGAATTTCTTCGTTAAGTAAACGAATTCCTTCATCAAACGCAGGTTCGTAGTGTGCTATTTGAATCTGATCGAATGGAGGAGTTCCGTAAGGTGTACTATAATTTTTGAAAAAAGGATTGTCTATTTTATTTTCCATATTGTAATAATTTTATGTATAAAGAAAAACAAAGATACGGAATAATTGCTTATATAAAATGGTTTAGTCTTTTAATAAGAAAGGAATAGGCTGTTTTGCTGTTTTTAACAACTTTGTATATGTTTGATAACATGTATATCTATTGTTGAAATATTGTAATTTATTGATGGATAATCGTTTGTAAAATATGACACTAAAGAAAATCTAAATAAATATGAATGTCGATTTGTTTTTTTAATATTAAAGTGATACTTTTGGTCACATTATACTGTTTGATAGAATATCACGTGAAACACAAATTTAAAACCAAATATAAGTATGAGTTACTTACGATTTGACAAGACTCTTATGACGAACTTAGAAGAAACTCTTCCCAGAGAAATTCTTCGCACAAACCGTTCAGGAGCTTATCATTGTACAACTATTGTTGACTGCAATACGAGAAAATATCATGGCTTGCTCGTGATTCCGGTTCCGGAGCTAGATGATGAAAACCATGTATTGTTATCGTCTTTGGATGAGACAGTTATACAACATGGCGCTGAATTTAACTTAGGTCTTCATAAGTATCAGGGCGATAATTATAGCCCGAGGGGACATAAATACATTCGCGAATTTGAATGCGAAAAAGTACCGACAACAATTTACAGAGTGGGTGGTGTTATTCTGAAGAAAGAAAAGTTATTTGTTCACCACGAAAATCGTATATTGATTCGTTATACATTGTTGGACGCTCATTCTGTAACTACTTTGCGCTTACGCCCATTTTTAGCGTTCCGCAGTGTTCGCCAGTATACGCATGAAAATCCACAGGCTAATCGAGATTATAAAGAGATTACGAATGGTATAAAGACTTGTATGTATCCGGGGTATCCTGAATTATGCATGCAGTTGAATAAGAAAAACGAGTTCCATTTTCAGCCGGATTGGTATCGTGGTATTGAATATCCAAAAGAACAAGAGAGAGGATATGCTTTTAATGAAGATCTCTATGTGCCAGGATATTTTGAAGTGGAAATAAAGAAAGGTGAAAGCATTGTCTTTTCAGGAGGAGTTTCAGAAGTAAATACTCGTTCTTTGAAACGCGTTTTTGAAGAGGAAGTGGAAGAACGTACTCCTCGTGATAATTTCCAACATTGTTTGATTAATGCTGCTCACCAGTTTTTGAATAAACAGGGAGATAATTATTATATTCTTGCAGGTTATCCTTGGTTTAAATGCCGTGCGCGTGATTTGTTTATCTCTTTACCAGGTTTAACTTTGTCTATTAACGAAGTAGAAAAGTTTGAAATGGTAATGGAAACAGCTCGAAAAGCTGTTTTACACTTTATGAACGGAGAAACCAATGATATTAAGATTTATGAGATAGAACATCCTGATATTTTACTTTGGGCTGTTTGGAGTATTCAGCAGTATGCAAAGATGGTATCTCGTGAGAAATGTATTGAAAAATATGGTTCTCTATTAGTAAAGATTATGGAATACATTCGTGGTGGAAATCATCCGAATCTATTCTTACATCCTAATGGTTTGCTTTATGCTAATGGAACAGGTAAAGCTATTACTTGGATGAACTCTACTGCTAATGGAATGCCTGTAATCCCTCGTACTGGATATATCGTTGAAATCAATGCTTTGTGGTATAATGCATTGTGTTTTGTAGCAGATCTGCAGGGTGACGCGAATGGAGCATTGAGTGAGACTCTAAATACGTTAGCTGAAACAACTGCAAAATCTTTTGTTGAGACATTCTTGAATGAATATGGCTATCTACTTGATTATGTAGATGGTAATATGATGGATTGGAGTGTTCGTCCAAATATGATTTTCACAGTTGCTTTTGATTATTCTCCGTTAGATGCCCGTCAGAAGAAAGGGGTATTGGATATCGTAACAAAGGAATTACTAACTCCAAAGGGACTTCGTTCATTAAGTCCAAAGAGTGGTGGATATAATCCAAATTATGTAGGTCCGCAAATTCAGCGTGATTATGCTTACCATCAGGGAACAGCTTGGCCTTGGTTGGCAGGATTCTATTTTGAAGCTTATCTTCGTATTTATAAGATGAGTGCGTTAGGATTTATAGAACGTCAGCTTATCGGTTATGAAAACGAAATGACTTCTCATTGTATTGGTTCTATCCCAGAATTGTTTGATGGTAATCCACCGTTTAGAGGTCGTGGTGCAGTATCATTCGCTATGAATGTGGCTGAGATATTACGAGTCTTATATTTATTAAATAAATACAATTATTAAAAAGGAGGAGCCTATATGAAAGTATTAATGTTTGGATGGGAATTTCCTCCCAAAATATTAGGTGGTCTTGCGGTAGCGTCTTATGGTATTACAAAAGGTTTAAGTGTACAAGGAGATGTTGAAACAACATTCTGTTTGCCGAAACCAACCGGAGAAGAAGAAAAGTTTCTGAATATTATAGGTATGAATCAGGTACCTATAGTTTGGCGAGATGTGGATTATAATTATTTGAAGTCCCGTTTGCCGAATTATACGACTCCTGAACAATATTATGCTTTTCGTGATCATATTTATGCGGATTTTTCATACATGCATGTAAATGATTTAGGGTGTATGGAATTTGCCGGTGGTTATCCGCAGAATCTTCATGAAGAAATCAATAATTATTCTATTATTGCCGGAGTTGTAGCACGTCAGCAAGAGTTTGATATTATTCATGCACATGATTGGTTGACTTATCCTGCTGGAGTTCATGCAAAGATGGTAAGTGGAAAACCTTTATGTATTCATGTTCATGCGACTGATTTTGACCGTTCACGTGGTAAAGTAAATCCTACGGTTTACTCTATTGAAAAGAATGGTATGGATCATGCTGATTGTATTATGTGTGTATCTGAATTGACGCGTCAAACAGTTATTCATCAGTATCACCAAGATCCTCGTAAGTGTGTAGCTATGCATAATGCTGTATATCCACTTTCACAAGAACTTCAGGATATACCTCGTGTAGAACATCCGAAAGAAAAAGTAGTTACTTTCTTAGGACGTATTACTATGCAAAAAGGACCAGAATATTTTGTGGAAGCTGCAGCTTTGGTATTACAGCGTACACGTAATATTCGTTTTGTGATGGCTGGATCTGGAGATATGCTTGAAGCTATGATTCATTTGGCTGCAGAAAGAGGTATTGCAGATCGTTTCCATTTCCCTGGTTTCCAGCGTGGACGTCAGGTGTATGAGGCTTATAAGAACAGTGATGTTTTCGTGATGCCTTCTGTTTCTGAACCGTTTGGTATTGCACCATTGGAAGCAATGCAATGCGGAACCCCGTCTATCATTTCCAAGCAGTCAGGTTGTGGTGAAATTCTTGAGAATGTGATAAAAGTCGATTATTGGGATATCAACGCAATGGCTGACGCTATTTATTCTATTTGTACCAATCCTTCATTGTTCCAATATCTACAGGAAGAAGGGAAAAAAGAAGTAGATGGTATTACTTGGGAAAAGGTAGGCTTGAAGCATCGTGCTATTTATGAAGAATTAATTAGGAATAATAGAAAATAATAAAATAAAAAGTAGATATGAAAACAATCTGTCTTTATTTCGAAATACATCAGATTATCCATCTGAAACGCTATCGTTGTTTTGACATCGGTCGTGACCACTATTACTATGATGATTATGAAAATGAACGTAGTATCACTGATATTGCAGAACGTTCATACATCCCAGCTTTGAGTACTTTGATTGATATGGCAAAATCTAATGATGGAGCTTTCAAAGTGGCGCTTTCTCTTTCTGGAGTAGGTTTGGAACAACTTGAAATTTATGCACCGAAAGTAATAGAGTTGTTGCATAAATTGAATGAAACGGGTTGTTGTGAATTCCTTTGTGAACCTTATTCTCATGGTCTTTCTTCTTTAGCTAATGAAGAATGTTTCCGTGATGATGTAGAACGCATGCGCAAGAAGGTTAAACAGATGTTTGGTCAGGACCCTAAAGTATTTCGTAACTCAAGTTTGATCTATTCAAATGAGATTGGAGCGATGGTTGCAGATATGGGTTTCAAAGGTATGTTGACGGAAGGTGCTAAACATGTGTTAGGCTGGAAGAGTCCTCATTATTTGTATCATTGTGCTCATAATCCAAATTTGAAACTTTTATTGCGTGATTATAAGTTATCCGATGATATTAGTTTACGTTTCTCTAATCCTGATTGGAGTGAGTATCCTTTATTTGCGGATAAATATATTGGTTGGATAGCTGATTTACCAGAAGAAGAACAAGTAATCAATATTTTTATGGAGCTTTCTTCTTTGGGTATATTCCAACCTCTTTCATCTAACATTCTTGAGTTCTTGAAAGCATTACCTGCTTGCGCAAAAGAAAAAGGTATTATATTCTCAACTCCGACAGAGATTGTCACTAAATTAAAATCTGTGGATCAAGTAGATGTGCCTTATCCATTGTCTTGGGTTGATGAGGAAAGAGATATTAGCTGTTGGTTAGGAAATGTTATGCAGCGTGAAGCATTTAATAAATTGTATAGTGTTGCTGAACGTGTTCACTTGTGTACAGACCGTCGAATCAAACAGGATTGGGACTATATGCAGGCAAGTAACAACTTCCGTTTCATGACTACGAAGAATACAGGTGTTACTTTGAATCGTGGTATCTATGATTCTCCGTTTGACGCGTTTACTAACTATATGAATATTCTTGGCGATTTCATTAGTCGTGTAAATTCATTGTATCCTGTTGATATGGATAATGAAGAATTAAACTCTTTATTGACTACGATTAAGAACCAAGGTTTGGAAATTGAGGCTTTGGAGAAAGAACTTAATAAATATAAGAAAAAAGCAGCGAAGAAATCTGCGGAATAAAATATAGTGATAAATAGGATAAAAAGTCGGGATATTTTCTGAAAAATATCCCGACTTTTTTGTTCCCTTTTCATTAAAAAAGGAAGTAACCGTTTGAGACTACTTCCTTTTAGGTATGTTTGAAATATTATTGTTTGTATTCAATTGTCGCTATTCGTAATAGCATTGCGTCTTTATCTATTCGTAGCTTTACTCCAGCAGGTTTTAGATAGTTCTCAATAGCAATTGTATATTCTGTTGAGTACCCATAGTAGTTTGTTGTTGTACCTGTTCTACGTGTTACAGGGATAACATTTAATATTAAATCTTCTTCTGGATTATTTTCAATATGTTTTTGTACCAACTTGGCTATATTTCCAAAAGAGTATGTTCTGGATGAAGATGTATAAGAACCTAAAAACGACGTCGTGTTGTTTTCTGTACTACTCTTTTTGAAGAAAGAGTCTACAGAATCTTTAGGTAATATCAATACATAATTAGGTACATCAAAAGCATATTTCCAATCTTCTTGTGGAAGGGCTTTCAATGATAAATCTACGCTACTGATGATACGTCCTTCAATGACTGGTGCTATTTCTTTTGTAGGTATTGTTAATTCTGTATATACACCAGCAGGACTTTTTATATAAGAAATACTATCGTTCGGTTTTAACAGATGATCAATGTCTGTGTTTTTCAAACGATTCAGTTGGACGATTTCCGTTGTCGCACTAAAAAGAATAGAGGTCGTTACCAAAGAGTCCTGACCTGCCGTATCTTTTGCCGCATAATTATAATAGATTCTCAATCCGGAACCATCTATGTTCAAGATATTACCAGAACCAAAAGTATTAGTTACATATACTCCGGGGAAAAATTCATTGAATGTTTCTTGATTGTTAAATACTTCAGGAGTATTAATTGTTGCGTCATAGAAACGTTGTCCTAATTCTACCGGCATTTGGATAGTAACATTGGGTTGGAATGTTGTATATAAATCATTTCGGATAGAATCAGACACAGTCATATCATACGCTGTATAAGTTTGTGTTCCTAAAGAATTCTGCATATTACAGTATTTTTCAGGATTAATATTCGTATAGAAGTTCCGATCTAAAGATTGCGTAACTTCATATATCTGTGCTCGCATTGGAGTTAATGAATCTCCAGTCCAGCTACTATAGTTAATTTCAAATTTAACCGAATCTATTTTTCCGTCTATTGGGGTATGACTGAATCTAAAGTTATCTGGACAGTAAAACTGGCACATAAAATCAGATTTCAAGCTCCCATATAAAGGATCATAAATTTCTCCCAATGATCCATATATTGTACGTGCATAAATAGAATCTGTCTGTACAGTTCTAGCTTTCATGTAGAATGTATCCGCATAAACCATCGGTCTATCATTCTCTGGTTGAATACTTGCTCCCACCTGCGTCAAATCATCATTACACCCGCTTAGGATAGAAACCCCAAGACTAAGGCCAAGTATAAAAAGCTTTATTTTCATTTCTAAAATTTATTTAGTGTCTAATATGACATCATAGAATTCATTGATTTTGTCCATATATATGTCTGGAGACTGATAAGGTAAGAAAGGAGTTTCTGGCTTAGTAGCGATATAATCTAATACTTCTTGGTTGATTGTTTCACTACCTTGTATGATACCGTCAGCAAAATTAATCGCCAATTTTGTTAGTTCCACAAAATTGGTATTTGCCTTAATTCCTTTTAAGTCGCTGTCCTTAGCTCCATCAATCTTTAATTTGCTTGCAAATTCTTTTCTAAATGGAGTTTTAAAATCGTCGTTGTAAATAGAATAGACAATCTTTGCGTCTTTGAGACAAGGATCGTCTGCATACATACGTTTAATATATAGAGCCGTCAATGCCGACATCCATCCATGACAATGAATTACATCTGGAATCCAACGTAACTTCTTGATTGTTTCCAATACACCACGAACATAGAAAATAGAACGATCGTCATTATCTTCATATTCGTTACCGTCTTCGTCACAAATCGTATGCTTTCTTTGGAAGAAATCATCGTTATCGATGAAATATACCTGCATGCGTGCAGATTGAATGGACGCCACCTTAATGATTAGTGGATGGTCTGTATCATCAATAATCAGATTCATACCAGAAAGGCGAATCACTTCGTGTAATTGATTGCGACGTTCGTTGATATTTCCAAACTTTGGCATAAACGTTCTAATCTCACGACCACGTTCTTGTATACCTTGTGGCAAGTTTCTGCAAATTGTTGCAATCTCGGATTCTGGGAGGTAAGGAGTAATTTCTTGAGCTATAAACAAGATCTTTTTTGCATCCATTCTGTAAAATAGTTTTTTTAGACTGTGCAAAGATACAAAAAATCTTTCATTTATCGCAATTATTTATTTGCTTTGCATCGTCAATAAGCATCTAAAAAGATGAAAATAGTAAATAATATTAAGGATTTAAAGGGTTATCTTGCTGAAGAAAAGCAGAATAACAAGCAAATTGGCTTTGTTCCGACGATGGGGGCATTGCATGAGGGACACTTGAGCTTGGTTAAGCGTTGTGTAGAGGAAAACGATGTTTGTGTGGTCAGTATTTTTGTAAATCCGACTCAGTTTAATGATAAACATGATTTAGAGACGTATCCTCGTACCTTAGATAAGGATTATGCTTTATTGGAGCCTACGGGTTGCAAATATGTCTTTGCTCCCTCTGTTGAAGAGATGTATCCGGAACCTGATACTCGTACTTTTGATTTTGGTACCGTATCGGCAGTGATGGAAGGGGCACGCCGTCCCGGACATTTTAACGGTGTAGCTCAAATCGTAAGTAAATTGTTTTACGCGGTTGAACCGGATAACGCCTATTTTGGAGAAAAAGATTTCCAGCAGATTGCAGTGATTAGAGCAATGGTAAATCAATTGAATATACCGGTAAAAATCAATGCTTGTCCTATTTTGCGTGAAGCAGACGGTTTGGCATTAAGTAGTCGAAATGTCCGTTTGACTCCAGAGCAACGTCAAAAAGCGCCTTTAATTGCACGTACGTTAAAAGAAAGTACTAACTTTGCACCCGAAAAGAGTGTACAGGAGGTAATTGATTACGTTGTTAATACCATCAATGCCGATCCGGTTATGCGCGTAGAGTATTATGAAATTGTAGACGGTAATACGATGGAATCCATCCAGAGCTGGTCTGATACGACTTATCCGGTTGGATGTATTACGGTATATTGTGGGGAAGTTCGACTTATAGACAATATAAAATATCAAGGATTTGTGATTTATGGATTATGATGTCAAGTCTTAATGATAAATCATAAGTCTGAAATCATAAATCAAGAAGTTATGTTAATAGAAGTTGTTAAATCAAAGATTCATCGGGTCACGGTAACGGAGGCTAACTTAAATTACATTGGGAGTATCACGATCGATGAGGATTTATTAGATGCAGCTAATCTGATTCCGAACGAGAAGGTCTCTATTGTGAATAACAATAACGGTGAACGTTTTGAAACGTATATTATCAAGGGAGAGCGCGGCTCGGGCGTTGTTTGTTTGAATGGGGCTGCAGCACGTAAGGTGCAACCGGGAGATATTGTGATTATTATGTCGTATGCTTTAATGGATTTTGAGGAGGCAAAGACTTTTAAACCGGCTGTTATTTTCCCTGATACGGCAACAAATAAGTTGATATAAATCTTTTTTCTCAAGAAGAATAGAAATAAAAAAGCTCGCCTGCAGGCGGGCTTTTTTATTTTACCCGTAGTAAAAATTTTTTCCTCCTGAGGAAAGAAAAAATGGGTCGGCAGGAAGTTTTAAATGCTTGCTGACCTGTTTTGTATTCGGTCTGCATTTGTTTTTGATCCTGATAAAATGAAAATAAATCTTGTTTCTTGTAATTTTTGAAATGAAATAGCGACTAATGAGGAAAAAAGAATAAGTTAAGATGGACACGCAAGAAGTAGAAAGACAATTTATTGCTTTGATAACAGCGAATCAGCAAGTAATCTATAAAGTTTGCTATGTTTATGCGACAGATGATTATACGCTTGAGGAACTTTATCAAGAGACGGTTATTAATCTTTGGAAAGCCTTTCCTAAGTTTCGTGGAGATAGTAAAATTTCGACTTGGATTTATCGGATTGGGATGAATACTTGTATCTCCTATTTCCGGAAATCTTCTTCGGAACTTCGTACAATACCAATTTCTTTTGATTTGGGAGTAAGTCTTACTTATGAAGATAGTGATAAAAATTACTATTTACAGGAGCTTTATCGGATGATCAACAAGTTAGGAAAGCTGGAACGCGCGCTGGTTTTACTTTGGCTTGAGGAACGGAGTTATCAAGAGATTTCGGATATATTGGGGATTTCTAAGAATAACGTGGCTGTTAAACTTAATCGTATTAAAGAGAAACTGAAAACAATGTCGAATCAGTAAAACGAAGATTTATGGATTTAGAAAAGATGAAATTAGGCTGGGATGCTCTGAACGAACGTTTAGAACGTAACGAAGTTGTTAATCAAAAGATTATAAAAGAGATGATTTCCGCAAAGACCAAGTCGGCTTATAGTCATGTGTATCGTAATGTAAAGAACGGTTTATGGGCTATTATTTTTAACGGCGGGGTTATTCTCCCTATAGTTTATATGCAGGGAGCGATAAAAGTAACCTCTTTCGCTTTTCTGGAGAGTGTGTTGCTCGTTGGATTTTTGTATCAGATTTATATGATGTATGTACTTTCCAATTTTAATTTAGAGACGAAGAGAGTAGATGAAATTATGCATTTTGTTCTTACTTATAAAAAGTTGTATCTTTATAATTTAAAGTATGGAATAGCTTTGGTTTTGTTTACAATTGGCCTGTTTTTTGTTCTTCAAAATACTTTTGGAGTGTATTCGCTTGTGGCGGTTGTTATCTTTTTGATTATCTCGATGATTATCGGTTATATTCAGAACCGATCTCATCGCCAACAAATCAAAGAATTAGAATTTGGGTTGGAGGAGCTGAGAGAGTTTGAACAATGGGAATCATAAAAATGAAAGGATAGCGCTAAGATTTCTTAGCGCTATTTTTATTGAAGTGTATAAAATATATGGTGCAAGTCCGCTCTTTTTCTTACCTTTGCAACTTATTTGAAGAATAAAGAATAAAATAAATATACATACAAATTATGTTTGAGAATCTAAGCGAAAGATTAGAACGGTCGTTTAAGCTGTTGAAAGGTGAGGGTAAGATCACGGAAATCAATGTTGCCGAAACATTAAAGGATGTACGTAAAGCATTACTTGACGCAGACGTAAACTATAAAGTTGCGAAAAGTTTTACGGATACGGTAAAGACTAAAGCGTTAGGACAAAATGTGCTTACCTCTGTTAAGCCCAGTCAGTTGATGGTGAAGATTGTACACGATGAATTGGCTTCATTGATGGGTGGTACAGCTACGGAATTAAACTTGAACGGTAATCCTTCTATTATATTGATGTCAGGTTTGCAAGGTTCTGGTAAAACTACTTTTACTGGTAAGTTGGCAAACTTATTGAAGACAAAGAAGAATAAGAAACCGTTATTAGTTGCGTGTGATGTCTATCGTCCGGCTGCTATTGAACAGTTGCGTGTTGTTGCTGAGCAGGTGGGTGTATCTGTTTATATGGAGCTGGAAAACAAAAATCCGGTTGAAATTGCTATGAACGCAATCCGCGAAGCACGGGCCAAAGGAAATGACGTTGTGATTGTCGATACAGCGGGTCGTTTAGCGGTTGACGAACAGATGATGAAGGAAATCGCAGCGATCAAGAGCGCTATCCAACCGGATGAAACCCTGTTCGTGGTTGACGCAATGACAGGTCAGGACGCAGTAAATACAGCAAAAGAATTCAACGAACGTTTGAACTTTGATGGAGTTGTATTGACTAAGTTAGATGGTGATACACGTGGTGGTGCGGCTCTCTCTATCCGTACAGTGGTTGATAAACCAATCAAGTTTGTGGGTACGGGTGAAAAGATGGACGCATTGGATGTCTTCCATCCGGAACGTATGGCTGACCGTATTTTAGGTATGGGTGATATTGTTTCTTTGGTTGAGCGTGCTCAGGAACAATATGACGAAGAAGAGGCTAAGCGTTTACAGAAGAAGATTGCTAAGAATCAATTTGACTTTAACGACTTCATCACACAGATACAGCAGATTAAGAAGATGGGTAACTTGAAAGAGTTAGCTATGATGATTCCGGGTGTGGGTAAGGCATTGAAGGATGTAGATATTGACGACAATGCATTCAAGAGTATTGAAGCTATTATCTACTCAATGACTCCTGCTGAGCGAACCAATCCTGCTATCTTAAATAGTTCACGCCGTCAACGTATTGCAAAAGGTAGCGGAACATCAATTCAGGAAGTAAACAAGTTAATCAAACAGTTTGATGAAACTCGTAAGATGATGCGTATGTTGACTACTGCTAAACCTGGTAGCAAAAAGTTCCCATCATTTAGAAGATAATAGGTAAAGCTTATATATACTAATTGAAAAAGGAGGAAGTATAAAACTTTCTCCTTTTTTATTACGAGAGCTTCCAATATTGTGTTATTTTTGCATACTAACAAAATAATAAGGATTCCATGAAAAAAAACTGTTTTGCACTGTTGAGCCTGCTATGTTTGTTTGTAGCCTGTTCTTCTAATCAAAAGTCTACTTCTTATACGGTAACCGGGGAGTTGGCAGATGCAACCTCTAACGGAAAGATGATCTATATTGAGCGTGTGGATGATCGTAAGTATATAGACAGTACGCGAGTGGAAGGAAACAAATTTGTATTCACAGGACAAATTGATACCGCTGTTTGTTGCCGTATAGACGTTACACCTTATGAGTTTGCAGCATTTATTTTGGAAAGCGGTGACATTCGTGTGTATCCTAATATGAAGCAACGGACAAAACCTTCTGGAACCCCTTTGAATGAAGCCTATACTCGTCTTACGACGGAAATGGATAGCGTTATACATTTTTTAGATAAGCGGAAGCAAGAATTTAGAGAAAAGTATACGGATGAAATTGTGTTTAAAGAAAAATGGGGTGAAGAGTGGAAAGAAATTAGTAAAGGTCTGACTAAACGTTGTATTGAACTTTATAAAGTTCATAATAATGACGCAATAGGATATAGTTTGCTTTATTCTGTTTATATGTCTGCTACAGATTTGGATACCCAAGAGGTAATCATAAATACTTTTGGACCTTGGTTGAAATCAACCCGGCAAGTACAAGATTTTATGAATCGGATTCAATCTATTAGACAGACTGCTGAAGGAAAACCCTTTGTTGATATTAAAGGAAGAGACCTGGAAGGTAAGGACGTGGCTTTATCTGATTATGTAGGTAAAGGTAATTATGTACTGATGGATATGTGGGCAAGTTGGTGTGGCCCCTGTAAGGAAGAAATACCGAACTTGGCAAAATTGCATAATCAGTTTAAGGACAAAGGGCTTACGGTTGTAGGTTTGTTCGTATGGGATAAAGAAGAAAAGTTGAAAAAAGCAGTAGAGAAAGAAAAGATTTGCTGGCCTCAGATATATGATAAAGAAAATGTGGCAAGGGATTTGTATGGAGTAAAAGGTATTCCTTTTATTGTATTATTTGCTCCAGATGGTACAATCCTGAAGAGAGAACTTCGAGGAGAAGTAATGATAAAAACTGTAACGGAATTATTAACTAAAAAATAAATATAGAAGATGCAATTAATTGATGGAAAAGCAATCTCTGAACAAGTGAAGCAAGAGATTGCAGCGGAAGTTGCAGAGATTGTGGCGAATGGAGGGAAGCGTCCACATTTGGCAGCAATTTTAGTAGGACATGATGGCGGTAGTGAAACGTATGTTGCAGCGAAAGTCAAAGCATGCGAAGTCTGTGGTTTCAAATCCTCTTTGATTCGTTATGAAGCAGATGTAACGGAGGAAGAACTATTGGCAAAGGTTCGTGAATTAAATGAAGACGAAGATGTCGATGGTTTTATCGTACAACTCCCTTTGCCGAAGCATATCTCTGAACAGAAAGTTATTGAGACTATTGATTATCGCAAGGATGTAGACGGATTTCATCCGATTAACGTAGGTCGTATGTCTATTGGTCTTCCTTGTTATGTATCAGCGACTCCCAATGGAATTCTTGAATTGTTGAAACGTTACAATATCGAGACACAGGGTAAGAAATGTGTAGTTTTAGGCCGTAGTAATATTGTAGGTAAACCAATGGCCAGTTTGATGATGCAGAAGGCTTATCCGGGTGACGCGACTGTAACAGTTTGTCATAGTCGTAGTAAAGATTTGGTAAAAGAGTGCCAGGAAGCAGATATTATCATTGCTGCTTTGGGACAACCGAACTTTGTGAAGGCTGAAATGGTGAAAGAAGGGGCTGTGATTATAGACGTTGGTACGACTCGTGTTCCTGACGCAACTAAGAAGTCTGGATTTAAATTGACAGGGGATGTGAAATTTGACGAAGTCGCTCCAAAATGTTCTTATATCACACCGGTACCGGGAGGCGTAGGACCAATGACAATTGTTTCATTGATGAAAAATACGTTACTTGCCGGAAAGAAAGCGATTTATAAGTAAGAAAGGATGGGGAGAGAATCCGCTCCCCAAAACTTTTTTAGAAAAAAGTTCTCAAATAGTTTGCAGTTTAAAAATAAACCCCTATCTTTGCACCGTCTTAAAGAGATAATGATTGGTGATACAACATGGTGAATGTAGCTCAGTTGGTTAGAGCATTGGATTGTGGTTCCAAGGGTCGTGGGTTCGAGCCCCATCTTTCACCCGAAAAGGCTATTCTGAATAAGGATAGCCTTTTGTTTTGTATAAAAATGAATAAGGGTTCCTTAAGAAATGAATGCTTATCCGTCCTTTTATGAGTGGGCATTCGTTGGAGAATGGATAAGCATTCATTTGGAAGTGAATAATAATTGAAAACTGATAAAATAAAAAAAGCGAAAGACCGAGGTGATTATCCTCAAGTCTTTCGCTCTTTTTATTTATCGGAATGTTATTACTTGTTTAAGCTACCTTTTCCAAACGTTTCAAGATAACAAAGATGAAGAATGCAGCGACTAAACAGATACCTGCTAATACGCCCCATACAACCACTAACGGAGCACCCCACATCAAAGATGGAATACTAACCAATAGGTTACCGATTGCTGTTGCAACAAACCAACCACCCATCATCATACCTGCGTATTTAGGAGGAGCCACTTTAGAAACGAATGAGATTCCAATCGGAGACAATAGCAATTCTGCAAATGTCAAAATCAGGTATGTAGAGATCAACCAGTTCGGAGAAACTCTGACTGCCTCTGTAGCTTGAGCAGCAGGATCAGGCAATCCGATAGAACCAGCTGTTAATAGTACATAAGCAGCAGCAGCAACTAACATACCTAAACCGATTTTCAATGGAGCAGAAGGCTCTTTTCCTTTCTTAGCTAATGCACCAAAAATGGCAATTGAAACAGGAGTTAATGCTACAACGAAGCAAGCATTAAACTGTTGGAAAATAGGAGCACTTACGATTGTTTCTGCTGGTAAACCATTGTATTTGTAAACTAATCCGGCAATAGACGCTGCAATAACAGCGGCTGAAATACCTTTTCCTTTACCAGTTTTGCTTTGGAGCAAACCAAACAAACCGTAAACGATCATGATTCCGAATACTAAGTTTACAACGTCAAATGCCATACTTTCAAGACCCGTTGAGCTGGTAGCCGTATAGTCACGAGCAAAGTATGTTAATGTAGAACCGTTCTGATGGAATGCCATCCAGAAGAAAATAACTACTGCAAACACTAAGCAAAGACAAATGATACGTTCTTTTGTTTCTGCTGGTGAAAGTTCTTCTGCTTTTGTAGTAGAAGCTGCTTGAGCTTTGTTGCGGTCTGCATGGCTGAAAGTACTACGGAAACAGTAGTAGATAGCAATAGAAGCAATCAAAGAGAAGCAAGCTACTGCAAATGCTAAATGGTATGAATCAGCTTCGCTCATGCCTAATGAATCTTGTGCCCAATCCATGATTTTAATAGCTGCAGTAGGAGCGAACATAGCACCTACGTTGATTGCCATATAAAACACTTGGAATCCGGAGTCTCGTTTTGCTCTGTATTCAGGAGCGTCGTATAGGTTTCCTACCATAACCTGTAAGTTCCCCTTAAATAATCCAGTACCGGCAGATACTAAAATCAAAGCACCTCCCATAGCTGCCATAGCCGGAACACCGCTACCCAATGGGATAGAAAGTAATAAGTAACCTAAGAACATGATAGTAATACCGATGGTTACCATCTTGCCGAATCCAAATTTATCGGCCAACATACCACCGAAAAGCGGTAAGAAATACACTAATCCAAGAAAAACGGAATAGATTAAACCTGCTGTTCCTGCGGAGAAACCGAAGTTTGCTTGTAAGAAAAGAACGAATACCGCAAGCATGGTATAGTAACCGAAGCGCTCACCCGTATTCGCTAAGGCTAAAGCGTATAGCCCTTTAGGTTGTCCTTCAAACATAGAATTAAATTGTTTAAATGATTATTGAATAATTTGTTTTATTGCACCTGTTTCCGGATAGAAATAAACTTTCACCGGGGCTTTTTTGTCTTCAAACATGACGGGAGCCAACCCTTCTTGTGTACCAAATTGAGTAATTTGTGCTTCACCTTTGTAGAGTGTCTTTTTGTTTAAGCTGATCTCTATGCGGGCTTTTCCGGGTACATTATATATAATCCCTTTTAGAGATTTCTCTTTTTTCTCAGCCTCTTTAGGATCTAATTCGGGCGCACGCTCAATTGCTTTCAGATTCATATAGATGGGATCGCCTCCTAAATCGTCTGGATCAACAATACCCAGCTGAGGAGAAAATCGGAACAAGACCTCTTTTTCTAAATCGTCAAAAGGAACAACTGTGATTTCATAGTCACTTGTATCTCTTGTCTCGACTCCTGTAAATAGGTTTGTCAAAGCCTTTTCCTGTTCTTCTAACTGCTGAATGACTAATTTCATCGCTTCACCGTCTGGTGGTAAATTGTCTGCTTCACCTGTTAATATGTTTAAGCGGCTTTCGCGAATACGGTAAATTTGTTTGGCTGCAACTTCCGCTTGCTTGGCGGTTGAGCCTGCCATCAACAGCTCCTCGGAAAGCACAGAGGCACTTGTTACTTTATTTGCCTTGGCTGTATTCTTTTTGTTTGAATCAGCAACGTCAGCCTCCGGGGTATATTCCGCATTGATAGAACAAAGTAATCCCTCTTCGGTTAAATAGGCATAAGGCGCAACTGTTCCTGCTTTAAACTCAACAATGTAAGTATTATCAGGATCGGGTATTCCTTTATTTACCAGACTAATATTGCCTAACTTGTAATAGGTTTTATCTTCGGTAATAATGTTTTTTACTCCTAAATACTTTTCTGCATATTTATAATAAGGACCTGCTTTGCAAGTTATTTTAGTAACTTCTGCATTTACAAGCAAAGAAGTTTTTGGGAGCGAATAGGTGATACCAAAATTGTTTGCTTTAACCGCATTTTTCTTTACGACTTTAGTTTGTGCCATAAGTGGTAAACTAAGGAGCAAACTAACTATAGTGATTAAATTCCTCATATCTCAATTCAAAATTTATACCTAAGTAAATAATTGCACAAATCTATGAAATATTTTGTTAGTAACCAACCAGATTACCCTTTTTGCCTATTCCGTACTATTGTATCCTTTTACTTTATTTGCTTGAATGCTTTGCCTAACATATTAATAATGTCGCTTGCGATCATACTCTCTTCGGATTGATAGACGGCAGCTAAGTCTCCTGCTGTACCGTGTAGGAAGACACCAACGACCGCAGCTGTTTCTGGTTCCATTCCTTGTGCTAATAATCCCAAGATGATTCCAGTCAAAACATCTCCACTTCCTGCTGTAGCCATACCCGGGTTACCGCTACTATTGAAATAAACATTGCCGGATGTAGTACAAGTTGCTGTATAAGCTCCTTTTAGAACGACGCATACCTGGTGATTTACAGCAAAATCTTTAGCCTTTAATAGGCGTTCATAAGAGTTGTTGCTTTCACCTGTAATACGGTCAAACTCTTTAGGATGAGGCGTAAGAATACTACGCGCAGGAACATGCTTTAAGATGTTTTTGTTAGCCGCTATCAAGTTGAGCGCGTCTGCGTCAAGGACAACCGGCTCCTCTGTGGTCTGTAAAAGATGTTCCAATGCCTTGGCAGAATCAGCATGTTTCCCTAATCCCGGACCGATACCAATGGCTGAAAAAGGTCTGATATCTGATACATAGGAAAAATGATCCTGATTCGGATCCAAATCTACCATTGCTTCGGGGAATGCTGTTTGTAGGATTTGTTCTCCACGTTGAGGAACGTGTACGGTAAGTAATCCGGTCCCACTTTTAAGACAAGCTTGGGCTGCTAAAATTGCTGCACCTATCTTTCCGCGACTTCCCGCAATCAACAAAGCATGTCCGAAGGTCCCTTTGTGTGAGAAACGATTACGAGGATGAAATACAGAGGCAATATCATTTTCCGTAACTTGGAAATAAGAAGTGGCTGTGTTGGCGATTGCTTCTGGATGTAATAGGATGTCTAAAACTTTCCATTCACCAACGTATTCTGCATTTTCAGGCAGTAGAAAAGATAGTTTTGGGAAACCAAAAGATAAGGTCAAATCAGCCCGAATGATAGCTTCTGGATCGTTTTTTTGGTTGTCTTCGCCAAACAGACCTGAAGGAATGTCAATGGAAACAATTGTTGATTCCGATTGGTTGATATATTTTACCATAGCGGCAAATCCACCTGTCAAAGGTCGATTCAGCCCGGAACCAAACAAACCATCGATAATAATATCTTGCTTTTCTAAAATAGGAGGCTCAAAATCATAAATGACTTCTGTAAACTCAATATTTTCCATACTGAGTAAACGTTGTTTGTTAAGCTCGCATTCGTTAGATAATTGCATATACCGGTTGAAGAGATAAGTCTCTACACGATAGCCTGCGTCTATGAGTAGGCGAGAGATCGCTAAAGCGTCTGCTCCATTGTTACCTTGTCCTGCAAATACGATGATACGATTTTGCTTTGAATAACGGCGGCAGAACTCACTGGTGAATGCATTTGCTGCACGTTCTACTAAGTCGATAGAACTGATGGGTTCGTTCTGAATGGTGTATTTGTCGAGTTCTCTGACCTTGTCTGTTGAGAATATTTTAATCATGTTTATACGTTTTTCTTTTATATTTGTGCATACAAATGTATAACAAACTTTGATATGTTTTTTAATATGTCTCGATGAAAATAAAAATGTATGGATAATGATTTTTTGTTTTAGGGGCATATAGGTGTGGGGAAACCTTGTTGCTTTTTGAAAAAATTGTACATTTGTACACTCAAAGAAATCAAGCATTGCGTGAATAGAATCCGATTTGGGAATAACGATTTGAGGTTAAAATGATAAGCGGATAGACGGATAGTCGTTGAGCTGTTCATGGATTTTTTGAGATCTGATTGCTAATAAACTTGTTTTTTTAGTGAATCATAGTTAATAGAAAGAAGAGAAAAATTTAAATGAATAATAAGAATATGTTGAACATTGTTATTTTTGGTGCTCCCGGTTCAGGCAAGGGAACACAGAGCGAATTAATTATTAAGGAATATGGATTAGATCATATTTCTACCGGAGATGTTTTACGTTCAGAAATGAAGAACGAAACAGAACTTGGAAAGATTGCTAAAGATTACATAGAAAAAGGCCAGTTAGTACCAGACGAATTAATTGTTGATATGTTGGCAAAGGTATTGGATAGTAAAGGCAGTTCAAAGGGTGTTATCTTTGATGGATTCCCTCGTACTATTCTGCAAGCAAAAGCCTTGAAAGAAATGTTGAATAAACGTGGTACGGATGTTTCTGTTATGCTAAATCTTCAAGTGGAAGAAGATGAATTGATCAAACGTTTATTGGAACGTGGTAAAATCTCAGGTCGCTCAGATGATAATTTGGAAACTATCAAATCCAGATTGGAAGTTTATCATAAACAAACTGCTCCTTTAGCTGATTATTATATCGAAGAAGGAAAGCATGTGGCAATTAAAGGTATGGGTACGATTGAAGAGATCTTTGGTCGTATAAAAGAAGCTGTAAATAAATTATGATTTATAAAAGATAATCTATGAGTGAAGCACAAGTAATATCGCTTGTGCATTAACTCATAGCTTATAAGAAGAAAATCATAAGCAATAACTCATAAAAAGAAAAGTTAAAGTGGCTGAATCAAACTTTGTAGATTACGTAAAAATCTATTGTCGCTCAGGTAAGGGTGGCAGAGGCTCTTCTCACTTTCGCCGCGAGAAATATATTCCGAAAGGAGGACCCGACGGAGGCGATGGAGGACGAGGAGGCCATGTCTATCTTCGGGGAAATCGAAACTATTGGACGCTTTTACATTTAAAATACGAACGCCATATCATGGCTACCAATGGTGAATGTGGAAGCGCAAAGCGTAGCTCTGGAAAGGACGGGGAGGATCGAGTGATTGAAGTCCCCTGTGGAACAGTTGTGTACGATGCGGAAACAGGCGAATTTATCTGTGATGTTACCGAAGATGGTCAGCAAGTTATGCTCTTGAAAGGAGGGCGAGGAGGTTTAGGTAACTGGAACTTTAAGACTTCAACCAATCAGGCTCCTCGTTATGCGCAACCAGGTGAACCAGCGCAGGAGCGGATGGTTATTTTGCAATTGAAGTTGCTGGCTGATGTTGGTTTGGTTGGTTTCCCTAATGCAGGTAAGTCAACGTTGTTGTCTGTTGTGTCGGCTGCTAAACCAAAGATTGCAAATTATCCTTTTACAACGTTGGAACCTAATTTGGGAATAGTAAGCTACCGAGATAATCGCTCTTTCGTCATGGCAGATATTCCGGGTATAATAGAGGGGGCCAGCGAGGGAAAAGGATTAGGTTTACGTTTCCTTCGGCATATAGAACGAAACTCCTTACTGCTTTTTATGATTCCTGCAGATACGGATGATATTAAAAAGGAGTATGAAATCCTTTTAGGAGAGCTGGTGAAGTATAATCCCGATTTACAGGATAAGACACGCGTATTAGCAATAACGAAGAGCGATATGCTGGACGAAGAGCTAATACAAGCATTGGCAGAGGATTTGCCGGAAGGTATTCCGCATGTCTTTATTTCTTCGGTTGTAGGCATGGGGATTATGGAGTTAAAGGATCTTTTATGGAAAGAGTTGAATAAGGAGACATTCCATGAGGTAGAGCATATTGTTCATAAGAATATTGATGTAAATACATTGCCAATAGATGACGAGGACTTTATCATTCCATTGGATGATGAAGAGGTAGATGATGAGGAGTTTGAAGAATATGAAGATTGGGATGACGAAGACGATGAAAGTATTTCCTAATAATAAGGTGAAAATGTTGCAATTTTCAAAGTTAAGTGAAGATTGTAATGTTTCTCATTTTATAACAACTCGAATAGGAGGGGTAAGCCAAGGGGCTTATTCCTCTTTTAATGTTGGCGAATATTGTGGAGATGATGTAGTCGCTGTTAGGACCAATCGGGAATTACTTTCAGAAGTAATTGGTATTCCTTGCGAGCATATTTTTACTCCGTTTCAAATACATGGAGCAGAAGTGTATTCGATAGATACCTCTTTTTTGTCTCTCTCTCGTGAAGAACAGCAACAGTGTTTATATGGATTTGATGCACTGGTAACGGATGTACCGAATATTTGCATTGCTGTTTCTACTGCTGATTGTGTTCCTGTATTATTATATGCTCCAGATGTAAAAGTGGTTGCAGCTATTCATGCCGGTTGGCGTGGAACGGTACAACAGATTGTGAAAACAACAGTTCAATACCTGATAGATAATTATGCCATAGAAGTTCGTCAATTAAAAGCAGGAATAGCACCTTCCATTAGTCAAGAATCTTTTGAAGTTGGAGAAGAGGTGGTAGAGGCTTTTCGAAGTACGGGGATTGATATGGAGTGCATTTTACAGAGGAATATGAAGACAGGAAAAGCTCATATAGACCTGTGGGAAACAAATCGTATTCAGCTATTAGCTTGTGGTCTGTCTCCGGAGAATATAGAGGTTGCAGGAATTTGTACTTATATTCATCAAGAAGAATTTTTCTCGGCTCGTCGCTTAGGAATAAAAAGCGGACGTATTCTTTCAGGAATTATGCTTAAAGATAATATTTAATTCATTAATTAGAAATATTAAAAATTATGTTACAAGTTTCAATTTCAGAGAAAGTCGCTAACGGATGTCCTGATTTATGTATATTGGTTCTTACTTGTAAAGTGAAAAATACAGAATCAGACGAACAGCTTTGGGAAGAGATAACAGAAGAGGAAAAAAGAATCCGTACATCTACGAAGTTGGAACAAATTAATAAATGGCTTCCTATTCAAGCGACTCGACAAGCGTATAAATGTTTTGGAAAAGATCCTAATCGTTATCGTCCCTCTGCAGAATCATTACGTAGACGTATCTTGCGTGAGTTACCATTATATAAGGTAGATACTTTAGTTGATTTAATAAATTTGGTCTCTATCCGTAGTGGTTATTCAATTGGAGGCTTTGACGCTGATAAGGTTAATGGAAATAAATTGGTTTTAGGAGTTGGAGAAGAGGGAGAGGTTTACCGCGGAATAGGTCGTGGTGAATTAAATATAGCCGGTCTTCCTGTGTATCGAGATAGTATAGGAGGTATTGGAACTCCGACCAGTGATGAGGAACGTACAAAAATCAGTTTGGAAACGACTCACTTGTTAATGATTATAAATGGATATTCGGGCTTTGATGGATTAATTGACACAGGAAAGTATGCTATCTCTCTTTTAAGCAAATATGTTTCAGCTACAAACATTGAAATTAAAGTGATACAAGGGAAAGAGCAGAAGGAAATTGTATTATAATAGAATTGTAATAGTGTTAATAAATATTATAAATGGTAATATGTACTTATTTTTATGCTAAAAAACATATATACCCTTTTGTATTAACTGATTAATCTATACTTTTGTCCTCGTTAACGAATTAGCAAAAACGAAAAGAAACATGATCGAATTGATTGGAACAAACGCCGGCCTTGTTTGGAACGCATTGAATGAAGGCGGTAAAATGAGTGTTAAGGCAGTAAAGAAAGCTACTAAGATTAAAGCAGAGAAAGACGTATATGCTGCTTTGGGTTGGTTAGCAAAAGAAGGTAAGGTAGCTTTCGAAGAAGTAGAAGGTGAATGGTTTGTTGCGTTGGTATAAGATAACGTAATAAAATTTCATTTAGTAGGAGGGCTGTTCGGATTTATTGTTTGAACGGCCTTTTGTATATCTATACGTTTTATAGTAAAAAAACAAACAGATTATTGTTTTATTCAATTCAAAAGTTTACTTTTGTGTACAATTTGGTGAGAAATGACCGAAGATTATAAAAGATTGTTGGATGTTTTTGCGGTTAGGGTTCGTGATTTAATGGAATTTTGTGATGTACAAAAACAGAAGATTAACGAGCTGGAGGTACTTTTGGAGCAAAAAGATGGAGAACTGCAACAAGCAATGGATACAATCAGGGAATTGAATACCAAATGTGATAATATGCTGACAGCACGAGTTGTATCCGTGAATGAAGGAGACGTGAAGAGTGCTAAAATGCGATTATCAAAGTTAGTGCGGGAAGTAGACAAGTGCATCGCACTTTTAAATGAATAGAGCGATGGACGATAAGTTTCTTATACATGTAGAAATTGCGGGTAAAAGCTATGGAGTTAGGATTAATCGTAGTGAGGAAGAGGTAGCCCGTCAAGGGGTAAAGCAGATCCGGGATAAAATAAGTCAGTATCGGAAAGAATATCCGGAAGCAGACGAAAAGGATTTGTTAGCTATGGTTACTTTTCAACTGTCAATCGAGAATTTACAGTTAGAGGATAGAAATGACACGAAGCCATTTACCGATAAAATACAAGAGTTGACCAGCGATTTGGAAAACTATTTAAGAAATAAATAATAAGAAGAATTTGAGTGTATGTTTCCGCACTGCTTTACAGGAGTATATCGTGTAAGGTAAGTGCTTTTTTTGTATAGAAATAATTGATTTTTAAACTATAAGTAAAATGGGAATGACTATAATTATATCACTGGTTACCTTTATTTTTGGAGGTTTACTTGTGTGGTTTGTAATGAGGGTTCTTTTGAAGTCGCGATATGATGCTGTAATACGCGAAGCTGAGAAGGAATCGGAAGTGATGAAACAGAAGAAGCTGCTTGAAGTGAAAGAGAAGTTCCTTCATTTAAAGGCGGATTTGGAAAAGCAGGTGGCTGCTCGTAACTCTAAAATTCAATCTGTTGAAACTAAGTTGAAACAACGGGAGTTGAGTTTGAACCAACGCCAAGAAGATCTACAGCGTAAGAATAATGAAGTAGATATTGTTAAGGAGAATTTGGCAGCTCAATTGGAAATCGTAGATAAGAAAAAGCAGGATTTAGAAAAGTTACATCAGCGTGAGATTGAACATTTAGAATCTCTTTCAGGTCTTTCAGCAGAGGAAGCAAAGGAGCGCTTAATAGAATCTTTGAAAGATGAAGCAAAATCTGAAGCTACTTCTTATATCAATGAGATTGTAGAAGAAGCAAAGATGACTGCGAATAAGGAGGCAAAAAAGATCGTTATTCAGTCTATTCAGCGAGTAGCAACTGAGACTGCAATAGAAAATTCTATTACAGTTTTTCATATTGAATCAGACGAAATCAAAGGACGTATTATCGGTCGTGAAGGACGTAATATTCGAGCTTTGGAAGCTGCAACCGGTATTGAAATTGTAGTAGATGATACTCCGGAAGCAATTGTCTTATCAGGTTTTGATCCGGTTCGTCGCGAAATTGCTCGTTTGGCTTTGCACCAATTGGTACAAGATGGACGTATCCATCCGGCACGTATCGAGGAAGTGGTAAACAAGGTTAAGAAGCAGGTTGAAGATGAAGTGGTAGAAACAGGTAAGCGAACTGCAATTGATTTAGGTATTCATGGCTTACACCCCGAATTGATTCGTATGATCGGTAAGATGAAATACCGTTCTTCTTATGGTCAGAATTTGCTTCAGCATGCACGTGAGACTGCAAATCTTTGTGCAGTGATGGCTTCAGAATTAGGTTTGAATCCGAAGAAGGCTAAACGTGCTGGTTTGTTACATGATATTGGAAAGGTTCCTGATGATGAACCGGAATTGCCACATGCTATCTTAGGTATGAAGCTTTGTGAGAAGTTCAAAGAAAAGCCGGATATTTGTAATGCCGTTGGTGCTCACCACGATGAGGTAGAAATGCAGACTTTATTAGCACCGATTGTACAGGTTTGTGACGCTATTTCTGGTGCTCGTCCGGGTGCTCGTCGTGAAATTGTCGAAGCTTATATTAAACGTTTGAACGATTTAGAACAATTGGCACTTTCATATCCGGGTGTAGTAAAAACGTATGCTATTCAAGCCGGTCGTGAGTTGCGTGTGATTGTTGGGGCAGACAAGATCGATGATAAGGATACTGAAAACTTGTCTAATGAGATTGCAAAGAAGATTCAAGACGAAATGACTTATCCGGGACAAGTAAAGATTACGGTTATCCGTGAGACTCGTGCTGTAAGTTATGCGAAGTAAAAGATAGTTTTTATACTCATTGATTTTTTAATAAATAAAAGGCGATTATCTGACAGGAATCAGATAATCGCCTTTTGCTTTAGATTGGAATATGTTCAACTATTTATCTTGCTGCATAGAAAGAATATCCCTGTGCAACTTGTTTGAAAGCTAATACACCAGCTTGACTAAGTTCGACATTCATCTCTTGTCCATCTGGTAGATACATAAGCACTTCGTTTTCTCCTGTGAACTTTAATAGTTTGGTCATTTCTCCATTTGCTTCAACATTCCAGCTTTGTTCTGCTTCATTGAAAACTAAATTCACTTTTTTATCTTCTCCCTCTTTCTGAATTTGGTAGCCATTTTCTTGTGTTTTGATCGCGTATGTACCATCCTTAGTTTCTACCTTTTTAATTTTGCCAGTATCAGCTACCGGATTACTTCCGCTCCAGAACTCAATAGAATTTAGTACCAGAATGTCTGCTAACATAGATACTTCATATACTGGAACAATCCAGAATGCAACAAACACTAATTCGTTAACAAATTTACTGTCGATGTTTCTGTTCCAATCCAGTAGTTTGTTTGACAAACCGAATGAACCAATACAAGATGAGAATAAAAGGCTGGAAGCTAAAGCTGTTACAGCCAGTAATGTAAAACTTCTTTTCTTCATAAATATTAAAAATTTGTAGTTAATGTGGGAACGAAGATAGCATTTTATTTCGGATTTGTACTTTTTGTTTTTATTATTCACAAATAATAAGAAAATTGCAGATAGTTACTTTTAATTTAGATTCTTTCCTCTTCTATGAAACAGCCCCTTTTCCCTTGGGTAGTTTTTATTAAGTTATTTGTATCTTTGCAACCATTAAAATAAAAATAGGATATGATTTCGGTAGAAGGACTTACGGTCGAGTTTGGCGGATTTACGCTTTTTGATGATGTCTCGTTTGTGGTTAATAAGAAAGATCGAATAGCGTTGGTTGGAAAAAATGGTGCTGGTAAATCTACAATGTTAAAGATTTTTGCTGGCTTGCAATCCCCAACGTCGGGAACAGTGAGTGTACCCAAAGAGACGACTATTGGTTATTTGCCTCAACAAATGAAGTTAGCAGATACGCAAACGGTACGTGCGGAAGCGGAACAGGCTTTTGCTCATATTCACGAAATGGAGCAGGAGATAGAACGTTTGAACTTACAATTGGCCGAACGGACTGACTACGAATCAGAGTCCTATCAGAACTTAATAGACCGTGTTACCCATTTGACTGAACATTTCCAAATGATGGGTGGAAACAACTATCACTCTGAATTGGAACGTACTCTTATCGGGTTAGGTTTTAATCGGGAAGATTTTGACCGACCGACTTCTGAGTTTAGTGGGGGATGGCGTATGCGTATTGAGTTGGCAAAGTTATTGCTTCGTAAACCGGACGTTTTGTTGTTAGATGAGCCTACCAACCATTTGGATATTGAGTCTATTCAGTGGTTAGAAAACTTTATCGTAACTCGTGCGAACGCTGTGATTTTGGTCTCTCATGACCGGGCATTCATTGATAATACGACTTCCCGAACGATTGAAATTGAATTAGGCAAGATTTATGATTATAAAGTAAAGTATTCAGAATATGTAGTCTTGCGTAAAGAACGCCGTGAGCAACAACTTCGTGCTTTTGAGAATCAGCAGAAGATGTTGGCCGATACTGAGGCTTTTATTGAACGTTTCCGCTACAAAGCAACGAAGTCTGCCCAGGTGCAATCCCGTATCAAACAATTGGAAAAGGTTGATCGTATTGAAGTGGATGAGATAGATACGGCCATGTTAAACCTGAAGTTTCCTCCTGCACCTCGTTCCGGTTCCTACCCCGTAATTATAGAAGATGTTGCCAAACGATACGGTGATCATCTGATATTTGAACATGCTACGTTTACAATCAATCGAGGAGATAAAGTCGCTTTTGTCGGCAAAAATGGTGAAGGAAAATCTACATTGGTTAAATGTATCATGGGCGAGATTTCGGACTTTACCGGTAAACTGCAATTGGGACATAATGTAAAGATTGGATATTTTGCGCAGAACCAAGCACAATTGCTTGATGAGAACATGACTGTCTTTGATACGATTGATTATGTAGCACAAGGGGATATTCGTTTGAGAATACGGGATATACTGGGGGCTTTCATGTTTGGAGGTGAGGCTTCTGATAAAAAGGTAAAGGTATTATCCGGTGGAGAAAAAACTCGTTTAGCCATGATTCGTCTTTTGCTCGAACCTGTGAACTTATTAATCTTAGACGAGCCGACCAATCATTTGGATATGCGTTCTAAAGATGTTTTAAAGGAGGCATTGAAAGATTTTGACGGAACGGTGATTGTCGTGTCGCACGACCGTGAATTTTTGGATGGTTTAGTAGATAAAGTGTATGAGTTTGGAAATAAACGAGTAGTCGAACACTTGGGAGGAATTTATGACTTCCTTGAACATAAGAAGATGGATAGTTTACAGGAATTAGAACGCTCTTCGCAATCAACTGCTACTACAGTTACAGATGTTCAGCCGACTCAAAATAAGCTTTCATACGAAGCCCGAAAAGAATTGAATAAGACCATTAAGAAAATAGAGAAGGGTATTGCAGAGTCCGAAAAGACTATTGCTAAGTTAGAGAGTGCCATAGATGAGTTGGAGGCAAAGTTAGCTACGCCTGAAGGAGCTGCAGATACGTCTCTTTATACAGATTATTCCGGTTTGAAGAAGCAACTGTCGGATATGATAGACTTCTGGACGGAACAAACGATGGAGTTAGAAAAATTGAATATTTCCTAAGCACTGGTATAAATTTGGATGCCCATGAAATTTTTATTTCATGGGCATTGATTTATAAACGAATGCCTATGGATTTTTTGAGAAACTTTTTACCTTTGTTGAATTGGAAATAAAACATAACTTAATTCTTGCACTATGCTGACACAGATTATAAATGGTAAAATCCTTACCCCTCAGGGTTGGTTGAAAGACGGCTCTGTTCTGATAAGTGATAATAAGATTTTAGAAGTAACTAATTGTGATTTGGCTGTAGTCGGCGCTACGCTGATTGACGCTAAAGGCATGTATATCGTTCCGGGAGGAGTCGAAATTCATGTACATGGCGGTGGTGGACGTGATTTTATGGAAGGGACGGAAGAGGCGTTCCGAACGGCTATCGCAGCTCACATGCAACATGGGACGACCAGTATTTTCCCCACATTATCCTCTTCTACCATTCCGATGATTCGGGCTGCGGCTGAGACAACAGAAAAATTAATGGCAGAACCGAATAGTCCTGTTTTGGGGTTGCATTTGGAAGGACACTACTTCAATATGAAAATGGCAGGTGGACAGCTTCCTGAAAACATTAAGAACCCAGATCCGGAAGAATACATTCCACTTTTGGAAGAAACTCATTGTATCAAACGTTGGGACGCAGCTCCGGAATTACCGGGTGCTATGCAGTTTGGTAAATATATCACATCAAAAGGGGTATTGGCTTCGGTTGGACATACGCAAGCAGAGTATGAAGATATTCTTACTGCTTATGAGGCTGGTTATACACATGCTACTCATTTCTACAACGCCATGCCGGGATTCCATAAACGTCGCGAATATAAATATGAAGGTACAGTGGAGAGTATCTATTTGATTGATGATATGACGGTAGAAGTTGTAGCAGATGGTATCCATGTACCGCCGACCATTCTCCGACTTGTTTATAAAGTAAAAGGGGTGGAACGTACCTGTTTGATTACAGACGCTTTGGCTTGTGCTGCCAGTGATAGTCAGACGGCATTTGACCCTCGGGTAATTATTGAAGATGGAGTTTGTAAATTGGCAGACCGTTCTGCTTTGGCAGGAAGTATTGCTACTATGGATCGTTTGATTCGCACGATGGTTCAGAAAGCCGAGATACCTTTGGAAGACGCTATCCGTATGGCTTCTGAGACTCCGGCCCGTTTGATGGGTGTGTATGATCGTAAGGGATCTTTACAGCGTGGTAAGGATGCCGATATTCAGATTCTGGACAAAGATTTGAATGTTCGTGCCGTTTGGGCAATGGGAAAATTAGTAGAAGGAACGAATCGGTTGTTCTAAAATTAAGAATCTTATGCTGACGCAGATAATAAATGGTCAGATCCTAACACCGCAGGGATGGCTAAACGAAGGGTCCGTCTTAATCAGTGACGGAAAGATTTTAGAAGTTACAAATAGTGACTTGGCGGTTATCGGTGCGAAAGTTGTTGACGCAAAAGGTATGTATATTGTACCGGGTTTTGTCGCAATGAACGTACATGGAGGAGGTGGTCATGATTTTAAAGAGTGTACAGAAGAGGCTTTCCGTACCGCAGTCTCTGCTCACTTGAAACATGGTGCTACCACGATATTTCCAACGTTGTCTTCCTCTCCGATAGAAACGATTTACAAAGCTGTTTCTATTTGTGAGAACCTGATGGCAGAAAAGAACAGTCCGGTATTAGGTCTGCATGTAGAGGGACCCTATTTGAATGCAAAGATGGCCGGACCCCTATACGAAGTGAAGAATCCGGATCCGGAGGAATATGTGACGCTGTTAGAGAAGACAAATTGTATCAAACGATGGGACATCAGTCCTGAATTACCAGGCGCCCATGATTTTGCTCGCTATTTAACCTCTAAAGGTATTTTACCGGCTATTACGCATACTGAAGCTGAGTTTGGAGACATTAAGGCTGCTTATGCTGCGGGCTTTACGCATGCTGCTCAATTCTATAATGCCATGCCGGGTTTTCATAAGCGTCGGGAGTATAAATATGAAGGAACGGTAGAAAGTGTCTACCTGATAGATGATATGACGGTTGAAGTTATCGCAGACGGAAAGCATTTACCGGGTACTATTCTTCGTTTGGTTTATAAATTGAAAGGAGTAGAGCGAACCTGTTTAGTCACAGACGCGCTTTCTTTTGCAGCCAGCGATATAAAACCGGGGGATGGCTCTCCGGTGATTATTGAAGACGGGGTTTGTAAAGTAGCTGACCACTCTTCTTTGGCTGGAAGTATTGCAACGATGGATGTCCTGGTACGTACGATGGTGCAGAAAGCAAACGTACCTTTGGCTGACGCGGTTCGCATGGCTTCCGAAACACCAGCTCGTATGATGGGTGTCTTAGGGCGTACCGGAACATTACAGCGTGGTAAGGACGCAGATATTATCATTATGGATCGCAATTTGGCAATACGTGCCGTATGGTCTATGGGACATCTGGTAGAAGAAGCAAATACTTTATTTTAATGATTAATAGATTGTAGGAAAAAGTTGGCAAGTCTTTGTCAACTTTTTTCTTTTAGCTTTTCGTTAAAGGATTTTATAAATAACTTTCAACTGTCAACTCTTTATTGTTAACTGAAAAATGTAGTTATATTTGTAGGAGAAGTTGTAACAAAATTGATGAAACATGAAAACAGATTTGAGTTCGCAAATAAACTTAACGAGAATACCCTTGCGGTATTATCGTCCGGAAAATGCTTTTGAGCATTCTGTCTTAACTCGCTTGGAAAAGATTCCAACTACGATATATGAATCTGCTGATGAAGCCTCTTTTGTGGTTGCTAATGAGATAGCCAGTCAAATCCGTAAGAAACAGAAAATAGGAGAAAACTTTGTAATTGCTATACCCGGAGGTCGCTCTCCTTTGAGTGTGTACAAAGAATTGGTACGTATGCACAAAGAAGAACAATTGAGTTTCCATAACGTGATTGTTTTTGTTGAGTATGAGTTCTTCCCGTTGGTCTCTCCTTCAGCCGGAAATGTGGCACAATTGAAAGAAGCATTATTAGATCAAGTAGATATTGCTCCTGAAAATATTTATGCTCCGGACGGCTGTATGCCTAAAGACGCGATCTTGGATTTCTGCCAAATGTATGAGGAGAATATTCAGAAGGTAGGAGGTTTGGATTACATTCTCTTGGGAGTAGGTTATGCAAGCAATATCATGTTTAATGGAGCCGGAGCCTCTTTAAGTTCTCGTACCCGTTTGGTATTGTTGGAAGGAGCTGCGCGTAAAGAAGCTGCGCGTACTTTCCCCTCTTTGGATAATGTCCCGGCAGGAGTTATCACAATGGGTATCTCTACGATGATGAGAGCTCGTAATGTGATTTTTATGGCTTGGGGAGAGGATAAAGCAGATGTTGTTTTTAAGACGGTCGAAGGGAAAGTGAGTGACACAGTGCCCTCCTCTTATTTGCAAAACCATTCCAATGCGAAAGTAGTAGTCGATTTGGCTGCTTCGTATGATTTGACTCGTATCAGTCATCCGTGGTTGGTTACTAATTGTGAATGGGACAATAAGTTGATTCGCCGAGCAATCGTTTGGTTGTGTCAGCTGACCGGTAAACCGATTTTAAAGCTGACAAATAAAGATTACAGCGAGAATGGGTTAGGAGAGCTTTTGGCACTTTACGGTTCTGCTTATAATGTAAATATAAGAGTGTTTAATGACATTCAACATACAATCACCGGATGGCCGGGAGGAAAACCGAATGCGGATGATTCTTTCCGTCCGGAGCGTGCAACTCCTTATCCAAAGAAAGTTGTAATCTTTAGCCCACATCCGGATGATGATGTGATTTCTATGGGAGGAACATTTCACCGTTTGTGCGAACAACACCATGATGTGCATGTCGCTTATGAGACTTCCGGTAATATAGCCGTTGGAGATGAGGAGGTGATTCGCTATTGTGAATATTTACGGGACGTCTGTGCAAAATACACACAAGACGAGGCCGTAAAAAAGAAAGCTGAAGAGATCATCCATTTCTTACGGTATGAAAAGGTGGAGGGAGAAGCTGAACGTCCGGATGTATTGTTTATGAAAGGAACTATACGTAGGGAGGAAGCACGTGCCGCTGCTCGTTACAGTGGAATCAAAAGCGATGAACATATTCACTTCTTAGACTTGCCGTTCTATGAAACAGGTATGGTGAAGAAGAATGATTTAAGTGAAGCGGATATTGCAATCGTAAAAAAACTGTTGAACGATGTGAAGCCAGACCAAATGTTTGTTGCGGGAGACTTGGCAGACCCGCATGGTACACATCGTGTGTGTTTGAATGCGGTGTTGGCGGCTATTGACGAATTGAAAGATGAAGAGTGGTTGAAGAATTGCCGTATTTGGATGTATCGTGGAGCTTGGGCAGAGTGGGAAATGGACCATGTGGAGATGGCTGTTCCTATTTCGCCTGAAGAATTACGCCATAAACGAAATGCAATTTTGAAACATCAGTCACAGGCCGAAAGCGCTCCGTTCTTAGGAGATGATGAACGTTTGTTCTGGCAACGGGCTGAAGACCGAAATCGGGCGACGGCAGACTTGTATCATCAGTTAGGGCTTGCCTCTTACGAAGCGATGGAAGCCTTTGTACAATATATACCGATTCGATAAAGCAAAGGGGCTGTCCGATTTTTGGGACAGCCCCTTTTGTTTTCATTAGTAAAGGGTTATAATTCATCTGGAACCTCATCGGTGTTTCCAGAAGAAGAACTATTAGTGGTTGTTACTACCGGCCACTTCTCGACACTTACATTTGCGATAGCTGTTTTCAATCGGCTGCTTGGACGATAAATAATGCGAGGATGAGAGAACATGGAAGCATTGTAACTTTCTGCCTCATCTGTACCAACACTACTCATCTTTAATTGGAAATTCCCTAATTCACCAAATTGAACAACTTCTCCACGTAATAATGCCTCCGAAGCGACATATACCAAACCATCCAATACTAATTTTACATCTCCCGGCGAAGCTGTGCTATACGCCGAAACACTTGAACAAATTTGTTCGAAGGTTAATGTACCTGTAGCTGAAATGCTACCATAATACTTCTTTGCTCCTGCTTCAGCGTCTTTACTCATATCTGTACGCTGAATTAATCTATACTTTAATGCCATGATTAAATATATAAGAGTTATACAATACTGTAATCAGCTATTATCTTCTGATTACAGTGTAAAGGTACAAAGTCTGTTTTATACGATATGGAACAACTTGGATGTTCTCCTATGAAAAATATATTTTAAGAAAATTTAATAATTGCGATAGGGCTATTTGGAGTGAAAAAGGGCGCAAAGATACAATTTGTTTTTATTCCGACAAAATCTAATTAAAAATATAATAGTCATAATAGACTGGAGTCTAAATTATTAAATCTTTTCAAATCCGTTTGCATGATTCAAAAAAAATATTATATCATTGCAGTATATTTAAAAAAATAAATTATGAAATATAATATTTTTTTGAAAAACAGGGAATTGGCAATGGCCTATTTCCCCGGCGACAAGCCGAAAACAGCCCAGCAAAAATTTGCTAAGTGGCTGAGAATAGACCCTCTCCGACGCAAGTTGGAGTCTCTGGGGTGGAAGCCTTATCAAAAGGTCTTAACACCGAAGCAGGTTGCCTGCATTATTGATCATGTGGGAGAACCGGATAATTATGAAGATTATATTAATTTTTTAATAAAAGAAAATGGAGACGATTTTGGAAAAACTCGAATTCTCAAAATATGAGAACGTGAGTAGTAACGAAAGAAGTGCTTTTGTAACTCTTGAAGGTACTGCTAAATCAATCTCACAAAGTCTGAGATTGAAAGAGAAAACCTTAAATGCGAGAGAGGCATTAAGGAATGGTAAGAAAGACGAGTATGACAGAATTAAAAAGTTTATGCCGGCTGTTACGCCTCATGCTCGTTTTGAGGGGAGCCGTAAAAAAGATAGTGAGTACACCCTAACCGGGCTTATCATGCTTGACTTTGACGATCTTGAAACAGAGAGAGCAAAACAGTTAATAGAGAAAGCCAAAACAGTCCCTTGGGTTTGTTTAGCTTATAAAAGTTTAAGTAATAAGGGATTACATCTGCTTATTAGGTATTCTCCTGTTGAAAAAAGCTCTTTTACAGACTGTTATTTAGGTATCATGGATATAGCTAAGTACTATTTTTGTGAAGAACCGGATAAAGCCTGTAAGGATGTGACGAGGCTTATGATCGTAAATTACGATTCGGAAGTTTATTATAATCCGGAAGCGGAAGAATTCGATTTAAGTAATATTTTATCATTACAAAAAATTAAAGAGATGACATCTTTAAATCATTATTTGGATATCGCTGATTCTAATTTGAATTGGATTGCAGGGAATCGGCATAACACACTTGTCGCATTGGCAAGTACCTTGAATAAAGCGGGGTTTGATGAAACTGAAGTAATAAGAGAATGTTGTACCCGCTATGTACAACCTGGATTTGAAGCAGAGGAAATAGAGCAAACAATTTCAGACGTATATCAACGATATGGTGCTGAACATGGAGCTAATAAGGGACTCTTTTCTTCAAAAAAAGACAAAGGGACAAAGAGACAAAGAGTCTCGAACATCGAAAAAGAGCGAGAAAGTGAGGACTTCTTTGACGAAGAAAGTATGTACACAGCTGCTTGTCCGAGCGTAGAACCTTTGAGAAAATATGTTCCAGACGTATTTTTGAAGTATGTTATTGATCCTAATACCAGTAAAGAGCAGCAATTTACATGTGCAACAGCTTTCCTTGTTATAGCTGGAACAATGATGAGGCGTGTGTCTTGTCACGTAAAAAAGAATAAACAGGTGTTCCCGTATTTGTATCTGACATCGGTTGGGGTTGCAGCTTCAGGCAAGAGTTGTATTGACTATGCCCGTAATATTTTTAAGTACCACAGTGATAGTATTGAACAAGAATTAAAAAATATCGCTGACAAAGCAAAAAGAGATCTGAAAGAGTGGGAAAAGTGTCAGAAGAAATGTCAGGAAGAAGATTGTGGATGTGGTGAAAAACCCATAGTACCTTCTGATACACATATATTACTTTCCCCTAATATTTCTGAGAACAAATTAATTGAGCAATTAGGCATTAATGATGAGATCCCAGCTCTTATCTATGCATCCGAATTGGATTCAACTATGAAGTCAAAAGAAATGCCGTTGTCTTCTACACTACGAGCCATTTACGAAGGGGAACCTGTTAGTGCTCATTCGCTTTCACGAGGGGATTATGGATGTGATAATCCGCGTGCCAGTATGCTGGTTGCCGGAACTCCGGCTCAACAACTTCGGTTTTTTGAAAATAAAGAGGATGGATTAACCAGCCGTTTTCTTGCAATTCATTTATCAGAAACCAGATATATACCTTTAACTGCCTATTCGGATTGTGAAGAAGGACTTTCATATAAGGAGCT
The DNA here is from genome assembly GCA_017481945.1 of Parabacteroides sp. GTDB lineage: Bacteria > Bacteroidota > Bacteroidia > Bacteroidales > Tannerellaceae > Parabacteroides. Next base: position 47,647 of record JAFUOJ010000010.1, read on the forward strand.
GATTGAAAGAAAGAATACGTTAAGACAATGGTCATTAGCTTTCTCTGAATATTGCAAAAAAAGAGAGATTTTTCTAAAATTGTCACTCAGAGTCAGAACTCTGTTGGATGATTACTTTATGCAGAGAGAAAAAATAAATGCAAAATATTTAAGCGATCCATTAACCAGCTTCACAAGACGACTGAGAGATATGGATATTCGTCTTGCTATGATATTGACCGTCTGCGATTTGTATAAGGAAAACCAACCGGATGGAGAGTATGAGATTCCGGAAGAGATCATCCAATTAGTGATTAGCTGGAACGATTTCTTCATCGAACAACACCTCCGTCTGTTAAGTATATTACCCGTTGAGGCAGAGACTAATAACGGCATGGAAACCGCTTATGCTCACGTGTTTGAAAAGTTACCTTGTGATTTCAAACTTGGCGATGTACTTAATATATTTGAAGAGGTCGCAAAATGTTCAAGTAAAACAGCGACTCGAAAATTACAATACTGGGTTAAAAAAGGTTTGTTAATTAAAGAGTCACGACGTTATCGGAAAGTAGATTGTACTGAATCTATGCAACCAACTTTGTGAAATTAAAAGGGACTTTGTCCCTTTGTCCCTAATGTCCTTTTAAAAAATTACCCTGTTATCAGGATAAATAACAGGACATTTACTCAAAAATATCAAGACATTTACCCCAAAATGTCTTGATATTTTTTTCTAATTAATATAATTCGACAAAGAAAAAGTTATAGCTAAGCCGAAAGGGAATCAATAAGTAGTCCCTTGGAAGACGTTTGATCCTGAATAGGGAACTAAGGTACCGTTCATTGTGAGGTCATTCCCTGAAAAGTTTGGGTCTACTGTGACCATCGCATTGTTACTACCACTATACAAGACTAAATTGACGGTTGCCGAAATGAAGACGCCTTGCACACTCATACTCAGATAGACATTCCCGTTCTTTTCCTGTTTGACCTGTATGTTGGAGGCAGAGCCTTGTACTGTAATACCTCCTAATCCGTTAGGACCGGGGTAGGGAGAGTTGGAGGCGATCTGTACCATCGCTTGTCCATCGTTCAGAGAGACGAAGTTGGTGTTGGAGTTTACAAAATAGACACGTCCGTTCAGCGGTTGTACCGAATTGGCTTCAAGCACGAAAGACTGATTCGTAATCGCTTGCATGGCTTCGTTGAAAGCTGCTTCCCCCATGATGGAGTCTTTGGCTAATCGAGCCTCTCTTTTCTCTTTTCTTTCCTCTTTTTTCTCAGCCTTTTCTTCGGCTTTGTTTGTTTGCGCTTGCGTGTGTGTCATTCCGCCTATGATAAAGGTGAAAAGCACGAACATAAATAGAATCCTTTTCATACGATTTAGTTTAAAACAGTTGTTCAAAATCTAATAAAAAAACAATGGGATAGGGGAAATGTTTAAAATCTCCTGTATTTTTGTATGGATAATAATCATTGGATATGAAAATAGATGTTTGTTTTTCACCAGCCTTGTATCCGGCTTATCACGACCCGGAAGCGATTGTTGTGGTGGTTGATATTTTCCGAGCAACAACTACGATGGCAGCAGCTTTTAGCAACGGAGTTCGTAGTATTCGTCCGGTGGCTACCGTAGAAGAGGCACAGGCTTATAAGGAAAAGGGATGGTTAGTGGGGGCCGAACGTAATGTAAGGCGTTGTGATTTTGCTGACTTTGGGAACTCTCCGTTTGACTATACGCCTGAGAAAGTAGCAGGGAAAGAGATTGTTTTTACTACCACAAACGGAACAAAGGCGATAACGATTGCCCAATCGGCCTATCGTGTAGTGACCGGTGCATTCATTAACTTGCAAGCGGTTGCCGACTACTGTGTAGGACATAAGCGGAATGTGGTTGTGCTTTGTTCGGGTTGGCAGGATAAAGTGAATATTGAGGATACGCTTTTCGGGGGAGCATTGGTTGATCTTTTGGTGAATACAGGTCTGTATGAAAAGGGGAGTGATTCGGCTGTGATTGCTCAAGATATGTGGACAACTAATAAAGAAGACTTGTTGCGCTATTTGGCTCCGACGGATCATGTGGCCCGTTTGAAAGCCAATCATTTGGACGATTCTATTCCTTATTGTTTGACGCTAAGCATAACCGATCGGGTTCCGGAATTGTCGATAGAAGAAGAAACATTACTATTACACTAATAAAGAAAAAAACATGGAGAAGCATACAGGAAAAGTACGTTTTGGAGTAGTTGGGACTAACTTTATTACTGACTGGGTCATTGCGGGAGCTCGGCAGGACGACCGTTTTGAATTGGTAGCAGTCTATTCTCGTAAGCAAGAAACGGCAGACGCTTTCGCAGCTAAACATCAGATTCCTCATACTTTTATCTCATTAGAAGAGATGGTAAAAAGTCCTCTGATTGACGCAGTCTATATCGCTTCGCCGAATTTTTTGCACGCAGAGCAGAGTCTTTTGTGTATGAAATATGGGAAGCATGTCCTTTGTGAAAAGCCTTTTGCTTCTAATGTACAAGAGGTACAAAAGATGATTGCTGCTTCAAAGCAATATCAAGTTACATTGATGGAGGCAATGAAGCCTACATTAACTCCCAATTTTTTGTCGGTACAGGAGAATCTAAAGCGTATAGGGACTGTTCGTCGTTATTTTTCATGTTATTGTCAGTACTCTTCTCGCTATGATAAATTTAAAGAAGGTATCGTTTTGAATGCTTTTAAGCCGGAGTTATCGAATGGGGCAATAATGGATATTGGTGTTTATACCATTTATCCGATGGTGGTACTGTTCGGACGTCCGAAGAAGATAGACGCTTCAGGAATTGTGTTGTCCTCTGGTGCTGATGGGCAGGGAGCTGTCAATTTTGAGTATGATGAAATGAATGCAACGGTTCTTTATTCTAAGATAGCTAACTCCTCTTTGCCGACTGAGATACAAGGGGAAGAGGGTAATATCCTTTTGGATCGAATCAATATCATTGGTAAAGTGACTTATACCCCTCGGTTGGCTGTAACATCAGGCAAAGGTCCGATTCCTGAACCACAAGATATAAGTCGAGTGACGGATAAGGACGAATATTATTATGAAGTTGCAGAGTTTATAAATCTAATACAATCCGGTAAGCGTGAATCGACTATCAATAGTCACAAACATTCACTTATTACGTTGGAGATTATAGATGAAATCCGTAGGCAATTAGGTATTGTCTATCCGGCAGATACACAGGGACTGTAATTTACAGCCCCTTTTTTATCTTCCGCCTAAGTCATCATAGAGCGTTTGTAATAAAGCTTTCCCTTTGCGTATGCGCAGGTCACTTCCCTCTTGGGTACTTTCGATGATGGGTTTGTTCCCCTCATTGTCATAGACTGTAACGCCGGTACTATCTATAAATCCAAAGCCATTGGAGTAGGTATAGAAAGCGTACTCCGGATAGTCCGGGCTGAAAATATTACGACTGAAAGTAAAGTCTTCATGCGGTAGGCCGAGTAGATGAAGCAGAGTTGCAGCTAAATCAGTCTGATTGGCATAACGGGTGATGACTGCCGGTTTTTGAATGACTCCACCTAACCAAAGCATGGGTATTTGGTATCGACGGGGCTCTTCGTTCTTTACATCTGCCGGATAGGGATATCCATGATCGGAGACCAAGATAACCAATGTATTCTTCCAGACGGGTAACTTTTTAAGCTGGTCGATGAAGTTACCGATACAACTATCTGTGAAGGCTACAGAGTTAGGATAGAGTCCTACTTCATCTAACCGATGATAAGGAACGTCAAACGGTTCGTGACTGCTAAGTGTCAGGAAAGTTGTCAACCAAGGAGACTGTGTATCTCTATTCTTTATCTCTTCATAGAGATGGCGGAACGTGATGTCATCGTTTGCACCCCATTTGCTTAGGCGACTGGTAATAGGAAAATCACGATCTGCAGTGATACGACTATAGCCGGAGCTGTAGAAGTAACTCTGCATATTGGTGAAATTAATATCACCACCATAGAGCATATCTGCTACATATCCGTTTGTTGTCAGTACCTTTGCGATGGAAGGTAGTGTTTGACTTTTGGCCGGATATTTCATTATGGAGGTTGTCGGCTGCGCGAGATACCCGTTTAATGTCGCTACAATCCCTCGGTCGGTACGAAAGGAGTTAGCATAGAGATTGCTGAAGAAGATACCTTCGTTTCGAAGACGATTGTAGTTTGGCATAATGTCTTGAGTCGGGTCTAAAGCATTCGCCGAGAAACTCTCGGTTAAAATAATGAGAATGTTCGGCTTTTCTTCATGCAGTTGAATCAATCCGGAGTCATTTGTACATTTCTTTTGATTCTCTTTATCAAACTCTTGAGGGAAGCAGTTAAGCAGCTCCTCGAATATTTCTTTGCGTTCCTCTTCCGGGAAGAAATCAAATTGGGCTGCGAAGTCCTGTTGTTTACTAAACGAAGCAAGCAGACTGAAACAGGGATTAATAGCCGAATGGTTGAGAAATTGGTTATTACTAAAATAGACCATACCGACATTTGCCGTAGAAGTAGTTACTCCTCCACGAATCGGAATGAACAGTAGTCCTGCTAAAAGAAGAATCCCCACACTACCGACTACCGGTTTTTCTACGGCTGTATCTGGAAATAGGGGAACAATAAACCGCTTAAGTACCCAATACATTCCTGCTGCATAGATGGCAAATAGCAGTAGTTGAGCAAAGAATTGTCCCATTGGCACACTGGCCATTGCGTCTCCCGGGGATTGTAAGTAGAAGAAAAGTGTGGCGTCTAATCGGAATCCCCAATATCCATATAGAGCAACATCTACTGCAAAGATGGCTGCAATGAGTATCGCCATACAACTAAAATATCCTTTCAACAGTTTCCGATACCCTGTTCCTGGTAACCAGACGGAAATAAGTGTCATCAATAACGGAAGCACAGTTAAATAACCGGCAATTGTACAGTCAAGCAGTAACCCATGTGTGATTACTTGTAAGTAATCATTTAGCGTACAACCGTTTGCTAAATCCTGATGGTAACATAAGAAAATGGGTTTCTGAATAGCCAACAATGGTAGCCACATTATGTATGAGGTAAGGAGAAACAGGAGTCTTTTCTTCATTCGAATGAATTTTTAGTCGATAGGTTTATTGTCAAAAGGTAAAAAGGGATACCGTTTCAGTATCCCTTTAATCTATTTATTTATAGAGCTTTTCTCTTAACTCAGCAACTAATGGATCGGTGATATAATCATCATACTCCATCATCTTGTCGATAATACCGTTCGGTGTTAATTCGATAATACGGTTAGCGACTGTCTGTATGAACTCATGGTCATGACTGGAGAAGAGGATATTCCCTTTGAATGTCTGCAACGTATTGTTGAAAGCTTGGATAGATTCCAAATCCAAATGGTTGGTAGGTGTGTCCAAGATGATACAGTTGGCGTCTGTTAACATCATACGGGAAATCATACAACGCATTTTTTCTCCTCCGGAAAGAACGCTTACTTTCTTAAGTAACTCTTCTCCTGAGAATAACATACGACCTAAGAATCCTTTCAAGAAGACTTCGTTTGTATCCGGTGAGAACTGGCTCAACCAGTCAATCAAGTTGTAGTCAGAATTGAAATATTTAGAGTTGTCCAACGGCAAATAAGTCGTTGTGATGGTTTGTCCCCACTGATAACTTCCAGCGTCCGGCTTTTCCTCTCCATTAATGATTTGGAAGAGAGCAGTCATGGCACGCGGGTCACGACTAATGAAGACCACCTTATCATCTTTTTCTACATTGAAGTTCAAGTCTTGGAATAAAACCTTACCATCAATAGACTTTGTCAAACCTTTCACTTCCAATATCTGATTACCCGGTTCGCGGTTCGGAGTAAATAAGATACCCGGATAACGGCGAGAAGAGGGTTTGATCTCTTCGATGTTCAGTTTCTCCAACATCTTCTTACGGCTGGTTGTTTGCTTAGACTTTGCTACGTTAGCACTGAATCGGCGGATAAATTCTTCCAACTCTTTCTTCTTCTCTTCAGCTTTCTTGTTCTGTTGTTGTTGCTGACGAAGTGCTAACTGACTGGATTCATACCAGAAGCTATAGTTACCGGCGAATAATTGCAACTTACCGTAATCAATATCTACTGTATGTGTACATACGGAGTCTAAAAAGTGACGGTCGTGGCTCACTACTAATACGGTGTGTTCAAAGTTCGCCAGATAGTTTTCTAACCACATAACTGTTTCCAAGTCCAGGTCGTTAGTCGGCTCGTCTAATAACAAGTTATCCGGTTGTCCAAAAAGGGCACGCGCCAATAACACACGTACTTTCTGCTTACCGCTCATGTCCTTCATCAAAGTGTAGTGGAACTCTTCGGCAATTCCTAAACCGCTTAAAAGGGCAGCTGCGTCACTTTCTGCATTCCATCCTTCCATTTCAGCGAACTTCTCTTCAAGTTCTGAGACGCGGATACCATCTTCGTCACTGAAGTCTGGTTTTGCATAGAGGGCATTCTTTTCGCTCATGACTTCCCAAAGCGTAGTATGTCCCATCAACACAGTATCCATGACCGTATATTCGTCGAAAGCAAAGTGGTCCTGACTTAATACAGAGAGACGTTCACCCGGTCCTAAAGAAACCGTTCCACGAGTCGGATCCAATTGCTGACTAATCACGCGGAGAAATGTAGATTTACCTGCACCGTTTGCCCCGATGATACCGTAGCAGTTACCCGGTGTGAACTTCATATTGACATCCTGAAACAGGATACGTTTTCCAAACTGTACGTCCAGATTATTAACCGTAATCATATTTGTTGTGTCTTATTTATTTACTTATTGAGGTTTGCAAAGATACAAAATAATTCTTACACGCAGATAGATTTACAGTAGGGTCTCCCTTTATTTATAGAGACCTTCTCTTGATAACTGATGGTCTAAGTTGGCAACACCTAATGTCACTATTGCAATAACAGTTGCTGCTTGTTCTTGATACTCAGCGATACTTTTGGAGTAAGTATCACGCTCGGTATGCCAGATCTCATAATAACTGAAATTATACCCTTTGAAATCCTCTTCAGTAAATGTTAAAGTAGGAACTCCTTCCATACCAAAGACGCTTGCATCTGTACCGCCTGGACGAGTAGGCTGGGTAAATGGACCTACCTCTTTCACTTCAAAAGGATAGTCCGCACGAATCTTTTTGATAGGTTCGCAGATCTTTACAAAGTCTTTATACATAGCTTTTGGAACGTTGATTGCTACCGGAGGAAGCGGACCTCCGTCTCGATTGAACAGATTTGATATTTTGTCTAACTTATCTTTATTTGCTTTTACCCAAGCAAATGCTCCTAATAGACCGAACTCTTCTCCGGCGAAAGCACAGAACAACATCGTACGTTTCGGTTTAGCTCCTGATTTTGCTATCATACGAGCTGCTTCTAATACGGAGGTCAATCCTGAACCGCAGTCTACTCCACCTGTTGCTACATCGTATGCGTCTAAATGACCGCTGGCCATGACGTATTCATCCGGGTATTTGGAACCTTTGATTTTACCAATCACATTGTGATATTTAACCGGACCCATGCGGAAATGGTTACGGATGTCAAACTCTAAAAGGAAAGAACGGCGCTCTTGGGCCATCCGTTTAATTGTCGCAAATTGATGTTCATCTAACTTAATATCGCAAACTGTAGGTAAATTGTCGAATGTAAAGTTGGGATCACTCATAATGGTACGGTCATACATACCACACAAAGGAACGGGAGCTGCCTGAATAAAGCCTAAGACACCGGCTTCGCACATCTGTTTGTAGAATAAAGCCGGGACATCTTCTCTCAAAGGAAGCGTAGGATTGTTTGTCCTATTCTTTCGATTTTCACGCATGATTTCTCGGTTCTTTACTAAAATCTCTTCATTCTCTTTAATGGCAGCTGCACGGATAGAGTCTCCTCTGGATGAACGGTCGATAGCCCAACCGACACTTTTACCATTCACTAAAACCCAAGCCCCTTTTAACTGGCCTTTCATTTGGTCAAACTCTTTTTGTGTTGTCGGCTCAAGTAAAACATGACCTCGTTGAACTCCTTTTGTACCGGCAGTATAAGAAGGCGTTACGAAATGTAAATCCATCCCTTGTTCTCCCAATAGTTTACCAAACCAAGGACCTCGATTAAAACCGACCGGAAGTGTTCCGGCTTCCTGTATTTCTACCTCTAATCCCCACTGTTTAAACTGATGGGCTACCCATTCCACAGCATTATCATAAGCATTGGAACCGATAACTCGACCTCCGATTCGGTTTGTGAGGACATCTAAATGGTTCATTACTTGATTGTCTGTCTGTCCTATCTCAATGATTTTGTCTATTGCTGCGTTTTGGGCAGGGACAGAAATAATAGTTAGGCAGGAGAGCACTGCCCAAATAAGTAAAGTTCGTTTCATATATATAAATTGTTTTTAGTGAGACAAAAGTAATGTATATTCTTGGATAATACCTACTTTTGCGAATGAAACAAATAGGAATATGATATTTTACTTTACAGGAACCGGTAATTCTTTATGGGTTGCCAAACAATTGAAAGAGACGTTTGACGAACCTTTGATCGCAATTGCTGATGAATTGAAAAGAGGAGAGAAGGTACTAAAATACAATGTACGGACGGACGAAAAGATATTTTTTGTCTATCCGGTACATTCTTGGGGACCGGCAGTTCTTGTCACTCGCTTTATTGAGCGGTTGGCTTTGGAGGGATACGAAGGGCAACCGGTCTATTCCGTTTCAACGTGTGGAGATGAGTGTGGACATACAGATAAGTTATTAAGGAAAGCTTTACACAAGCAAGGACTTATTTTGAAAGCGGCTTATTCTGTAATTATGCCCAATAATTATATTCTGCTACCTGGCTTTACGGTGGATAGTAAAGAGATTGAGGAGGGAAAGTTAGAAAATGCTCCGCAACAAATGAAGAGGATTATAGCGGCAATCCAACAGGAACTGACAGATAAAAGGGATACGTTGTATCATACAGGAAGCATGCCGGGGATAAAGAGTTATGGTGTCTATCCTCTCTTTGCTCATGCTGCTATTGGACGGAACTCTTTTCGAGTGACAGAGGCTTGCATATCGTGTGGCTTGTGTGAACGAATCTGTCCGACAAGTACAATCTCCTTGAAAGAGGGAAAGCCTGTATGGAAAAATACTTGCGTACAGTGTGTCGCTTGTATTCATCGCTGTCCGGTTCGAGCCATAGAATATGGAAAAGAGACAGTGAAGAAGGGAAGATACCATCATCCGGAAATTAAATAATAAACAATAGATTAAATGAAGAAAGTAGTATTTGCGGTATTGTCCGCTTTGATGTTGGCAAGTTGCCAAGAAGCTCCTAAGGGGTATGTGATTAATGGAGAGGTAGAAGGCTTGACAGAGGGTAAAGTCTATTTGAAATCTTTCCGTAATAAGATGTTTTTTGATGTAGATACAGCAGAAATAAAAGATGGGAAATTTACCTTTACAGGTGAAGTTGAACAGCCTTTATTGTTTGGTCTGGCTACTGAGAAGATGAACTATCCGGCTCAACTCTTTGTGGAAAACACAATGATGAATGTTAAGATTGGAAGCGAAGGGCAAATCGTGGCAGTGGAGAACTCCCCGGTTGACGCTGTGTTCCGTGAAAATGCCAAGCAGGTATTTGGTAATGGTTTCAATATTGATAGCTTGATCACCAAGTTTCCGGACTCACCGGCTGCTGCCTTTTATTTGTATCGCTACTTTACTTATCAGTTACCCTTGGAAGAGTTGAAGGCTACTCGTTCAAAGATTTCACCGGTATTGGCAAACTGTCCGTATGTGAAAGACTTGGATGAAATCATTAAAAAGTTAGAGAATGTACAGATCGGAAAGACTGCACCAGACTTCTCTTTACCTGATACCGCCGGTGTTTCTGTTTCGTTGGCAGACTTTAGAGGTAAATATGTCTTGTTAGACTTCTGGGCTTCTTGGTGTCCTCCTTGCCGTCGTGAGAATCCGAATGTGGCAAAGACCTTTAAGGAGTTTAAGGATAAGAACTTTACGATTATCGGTATCTCATTGGATAAAGATAAAAGCAAATGGTTAAAGGCGATTGCTGATGATCAACTTACATGGACACACGTATCGGATTTGAAGTATTGGGATTCAGAGATCCCTGCTTTGTATGGTGTTCGTGGTATTCCTTCTAATATATTATTAGATCCCAATGGCGTCATTATTGCCAAAGATATCATGGGTGAAGAGCTACCTAAGAAATTGAAAGAGGTACTTTAAGGAGTTTAATTCAATAGCTAAGAAAAGATGTTTTAGAATAACTGTTTAACATTTGTTAGTAAGGGGTATGGGAACAGTAGTGTTCCCACCCTTGTCAGCCCCGGTATGGGTACTCATGGGAGAGCCGGTGTTCCCATACCTATCAACAGCGGGGCTTCCATATATGAGAATAGAGGGGTTTTAATAAGTATCATCCTCTTCATTCTCTTCATCCTCAAAATCGAAATCAAAGTCGAAACCATCACTCATAAGACCGGGGTCAGTAAACTGCTCCAATTCACGACGTTCCTTCTTAGTCGGACGACCTAACCCACGAGCACGGTCTACAAACCCAGATATACGATTCATCTCTAAGATTTCATATTGGTCCGGTGTCGTTACGTTTTCCAAATATTCCGGTACTAACTTTGCTCCCATACGTCTTTCGCTTAAAGCAAGTACCTTGAATGAGAAGGTAATAGGAGGCTTACGCACTTGAATAATTTCTCCTACCTTAATCATTCGAGAAGGTTTTATAGTAACCCCGTTTATCATCACACGTCCCTTCTTACAGGCCTCTGCTGCGATGGTGCGTGTTTTGAATATACGGGTTGCCCACATCCATTTATCTATACGTACTTCGTTCATTTTCTTACTTATTATTGTATTGGTTCATGGTTATTTGTATACCAGCCAAACAAAAGCTTTTAATGATTTCAACAGCCCGTTTAAGCTTTTCAGGCATTTCTTGTAGCTCCTCAGCCGGGAACTTTCCCAATACGAAATCAATTTGTCTGCCACGAGGAAAATCATTTCCGATACCAAAACGAAGTCGGCTATACACTTGTGTACCTAATAACTCTTGAATATTTTTCAATCCGTTATGTCCGGCGTCACTTCCTTTTGGCTTCAAACGAAGTGTCCCGAAAGGTAACGCTAAGTCGTCTACGACAACCAGAAGATTTTCAACGGGGATGTTCTCTTTTTGTAACCAATAGCGAACGGCATTACCACTTAGGTTCATGAATGTATTGGGTTTCAATACAATTAACTCACAGTTCTTGATACGCATTCGAGCGATAGCCCCGTAGCGCTCCTCCGTAAAGGAGACACCGGCGTCTTCTGCCAAAGCGTTTACAACACGGAATCCGATATTATGACGTGTACCTAAGTATTCGGAACCAATATTTCCAAGTCCGGTAATTAAATATTTCATTGTTTATTTATTTGCCTGTATATAAACAAGATTCTTTAGAATGACAAAGGGAAGAATACTCGGTTGAATATTCTCCCCTTCGCTAACTAATTGTGTTATGATACAAATTATTGTGCTTTAGCTTGAGCACCACGAACGGCACGAGTCAATTGAACGGCACAAACAACAGCGTTCTTAGCGTTCATCAATTCAAGACCTTCGAAGTGTAATGAACCAACCTGCATAGTTTTACCTAAACCTAAGTTATCAACGTTGATGAATAACTTTTCAGGGATAGCTGTGTAGATAGCTTTCACTTTCAACTTTCTCATCTGTAAAGTCAATTTACCACCGGCTTTAACACCTTCAGCGTGACCTTCCAAAACAACCGGTACTTCCATTACTACAGGTTTGTTTTCTGATACTTCCAAGAAGTCGATATGTAAGATTGCGTCACTTACTGGTTGGAATTGAATATCTTTAACAACTGCCATTGTCTTGTTGCCATCGATAGTTAATTCTACAGCGTAGATTTCCGGAGTGTAAACCAAGTTACGAACGCTTTCTTTTGTTAATGTGAAGTGAACTACTTTTTCACCGCCGTACAAAACAGCAGGGATTTCGTCGTTTTTACGCATTGCTTTCAATGCTCTTTTCTGATCAGCTGATGTAGCTGCGATTTCTCTTCCTTTTCCTTCTAATTGGAATGTCTTCATTTCTTTAATTAATTTGTGTTACTCAAAATTAGATATTTGCTTTCTAATTTCCCATCACACGTACGGGGTTTAAAAGCGGTGCAAAGGTAGGCTTTTTATTTATATCTACAAATCTTATTTGTATGAATTTATACTTTGTGTATAAAATATAATTTCCTTGGGGATAAATCGTAGGTTTATACACCCAAGGAAATAGATTTTAGTCATAAATGGAATCCCTTTTGCCTGATTAATTGCTCGGTATCCTCCCATAATTGCTTTTGTAGGGGATGTTTCCGAATGCCTTTCGAGACTTTTTTCTCTTTGCAATTGGCATAACATTGTCCTGTCTTCCCCTTGATTTCATCGGATAATGCCAAGTGGACGGCAGTAGAAGCTCCCTGTGCGGGTGTTTTTATAAATGGACGGAAGACAACATCCGTGATGGGATCGAACCAAGCTTGCATAGAGATCATATTGGTATCTACGATTCCGGGGTCTGAAGCATTTACTATAATCCCCTTCTCTTGAACTCGTTCTGCCAGCTCTTGAGAGAAGAGTTGCAGAGCTAATTTAGAGTTTCCATAGACAGGAATACGAAAGAAAGGTCCACTTTTTCCCTTCTCAAAAAAGACATGAGGTTCGATTTTCCCTATTATGCTTGCACAAGAGACGGTATTGACGATACGGCTATCGGTCGGCATAAGGGGTAATAATTGACGAGTAAGCATATAAGGGGCAACGTAGTTGACACTTATAATGGTCTCCAATCCATCTTCTGTTCTTCGTATAGGGGTTGTTAGGATACCGGCATTATTCATCAATAGGTTAATGGGACGTCCCTCCTTGAGTAGCTGTTCCGTAAAAGAATTGACAGAAGATAAGGAAGCCAAGTTGATAGTACGAACTTCTATTTGTGAGTTCCCTGTCCCTTGCTTGATTCTTTCACAAATAGGAGTTGCCTTTTTCAAAGTTTGACAAGCCATTATTACTTCGTAACCAGCTTTGGCTACCTCTTTCGTAATCTCTTGTCCCATGCCTCCATCGGCCCCTGTTATGATCGCTAATCCTTTTCCCATTATTTATATTCTAATTGTTTGATTTCTTTGATGATACCTTTTGGAAGGTTTTGCATGTGTTTATGGCATGCCATTTCAAGTGAGTACATGCGGGCAATGCAATAATTACTATGTCCACAATCACAACGAGCATGTTCGTCTTCTTTCATCTTATTGACAAAAGCCGGATCGTTCACCAAAGCACGCGCCATGCTTACAAACTCAAATCCATCATTTAAGACCTCTTCGATTTTATCTCGTGAGGTTAGACCTCCTACGTAGACCAGAGGCATTTTGAGTGCTTTTCTAAACTTCAAAGCGTCTTCCAAGAAGTAGGCCTCTTTGAATGGTTCGGTAGGAATCATAAAACGACCTGCCAGTTTAACACATGGGGGTAACCAGCCAGCTGGCATATAATGCGTCATTGTGTGGATAGGCATAGCTCCGCGCATAACGTACATGGGGGCTTTACTTACGAATCCTCCACTAAGTATCAATGCTTGTGCTCCACATTCGTCTTGTAGTGTACGAGCGACCTCTAATGTTTCGTCCAACTCCATACCTCCTTTAAATCCGTCTCGCATATTCATCTTGACCAGTACGGCCATATCCGATCCGGCTGCCTTCATGACTTCGTCCATACACATCTTCATGAAACGCATGCGATTTTGAAGGCTTCTTCCGTATTCATCTTTTCGATGGTTGGTGTAAGGAGAGAGGAACTGGCTGATGAGATACCCATGACCGGCATGGATTTCTACGGCATCCATACCCGCTTCACGTGCCAAATGAACTGCTTGTCCGAAGGCTTTTGACATGGCTACGATTTCGGAAGGTCTCATCCCTCGGACGAATGTCGGGGAGTAGAGGTTAAAACCGGTGGAAGCAGAGATAGGGGTACATCCACAAATGTTCTTATGTGACATGTTCCCACAATGTCCCAATTGGATAGAAGCGGCTGCTCCCTCTTTATGGATAGCGTCCGAGATTCGTTTAATACCCGGAATAATTTCCGGACGCATCCATAATTGACGCTCAAAAGAAAGTCCACTTTGGGTAACGGCTGCATACGCCAATGTCGTCATTCCAATCCCTCCGGCAGCCACGGAAGTATGGTAATTATAGAGCATATCAGAGGGGGCATTCCCCGGACACATACTTTCAAAAGCTGCTGCTCGTATCGTTCGATTACGCAAGGTTAAAGGTCCGATTTTACCCGGCGTAAAAAGTATAGATTCTTTTCCCATTTTTTATCAAAGAGTAATTTTTAAGTTAATAGATAAAAGGAATCACTCGTTTCCGATTTCCTATTTCATTGCCAAACATGGCTTTATATTTATGATAGATCGTATTGGCCCGAGGTATTAAGTTGGCTGCTGTCCACCAAGCGAAGACGGCTCCACTTGCGCTCCATGTAAGGATGGCAAATCCGCACCATTCCAATATTTCACCAAAATAGTTGGCTGATGTCACGTAGTTGAATACTCCCCCCTTAGGTAGATAATGGTTCGTATCTCCCGGCTTACGTAGATGACGGACGATATGGTCCGAATGGAGATTGATTCCCATCCCGATAAAGAAGAGGAGTGTCCCTATGAGGAATTGTGGGCTATAGAGCCAACTTTGTGTGTACATATCCTCCGGTGCTAAATAGAAAAGCCATTCGCCTTGCATGTATCCATTTAGGATATTGAAGGTAATTCCCATTAGCATAATACCGATAGGCATTTTACTTTTCCCCTTCATCAATAGCGGGAAGACGAAGGAACGTTGAATGTAATGCAATTCAAAGAATAGGAACATGAGGAGGGGAGCAGTCTCGAATTGTCGTTCCGAGCCACTCCATAGTAGAAGCATAACGATAAAGACCGGCGCTTCCATACAGATCCACGCTACCCGATTGGATATTGGGAATCCCCATTTCTTATCGAATAGCATACCATAGCCTGCTTCAACGAAGTATAGTGCTATAAAAACAATGGCAGCGATCACTGCCATTATTGTTAGAAATATCGAGAAATACTCATTCGTCATTTCCATGTGTAGATAGTTTATACCCCTTTCCGTGGTAATTAATAATCTTGATTAATGGGTCCTCCTGTAGGATTTTACGTAGCTTAGTGATGTAGACGTCCATACTACGTGCATTGAAATAATTGTCGCTTTTCCAAATGATATGGAGGATATAGGAGCGATCTACTACGTCGTTCCCATGTAAACACAACAGGTGTAACAACTCGCTTTCTTTCGTGGTCAATTTGATCACCCGGTCTTCAACCTTTAGAAGTTGCTTTTGGGATTCAAATTTAAACTTACCGAAACGAAAATTCTTCGCTGTCTGTCTTGACTCCGGTTCATATCGACGTATGATTGCTTTGATACGTGCCAATAGGACGTCATAGTCGAAAGGAATGCGTATCACATCGTCCGCCTCTAAACTAAAGAGCAAATGGAGATCCTCTCTACTCGGCTGGTCAAGCAAGTAGATGATAGGAATTGGGTTATCAGCCCCTCGGATAAGGTTAGATAAGGTATGCACCCCTTTTTCCAACGGATGATATTGAATGATACAGATGTTGAATTTATCGAATGCAAAAGCGTGATAGGCTTCGTTTTCGGAATCAAAAGCCTGTACTTTTTGTCCCATGAATTTCAACTGTTCTCTCATGGATTCTCCCTGCTTGCGGTCTTTATTGAAAATGAGTATGTTAAATTTATTATCCATTATATTGCTCTTGATTGTACTACAATCTTCTTTCTTCTTAGGTTCACGTCGCAAATATAATAAAAACAATGGAATAAAAGGGAAAAATACTTAATTGATTAATTTTGATTAAATAAATTAGAATGTTTTACGAGTCTCCGGATTCGTCTAAAACGATAGTCTGATACCTCTTTGATGTTGAAAGACTGTTATTCTTTGGTAAAAAATGAAACATCCCTTTGCTTTTGGAAAAATTATGTACCTTTGCCGAAAACTCTATAATCAATACAAAAAGAGATGATGACACTTCCTATAATCGAATTGGAAAGGCTAAATCAAAGTATGACTTCCCGAGATAGCTATCAAGATGTTCTTTCTATTGTAGATGTAAATGGCAATATAGATATTGAACATTCTGACTCTCCGGACCGGTTTCAGCCTATGCGTTTGGACGCTTTGTTGATGGTGTTGACGTTAGAAGGCACGTTTGAAGTAAAATTGGATTATGTCCCTTACGTGGTCGGTCCGAATAGTTTTGTAATGATAATGCCTACGCATGCCAGTCAGTTCCAAAAGATTAGTTCTGATTTTAAAGGAAGAGTGATTATTGCCTCAAAAGGCTTTTTAGAGGATTTGAGACAAAATGCTTTTGCGAGACCAGGTTCATTTTCTAACTATATGGAGGCTCGAAAGAATCCTTATACTTCATTAGAACCTGCGGAGGCTACTAAGCTGGATACTTGCATACAGATCCTACGGGAGAAAATGCGTGAAGATACTCATTTCTTCCAAAAAGAGTTGGTTATGAACTCCTTCATCGGATTCCTGTTGGAGTTGGGCAACATTATGAGTACCAAGAAGGGAGGCTTTATTCGTCCTACGCCCTCTCGTAAAGAGGAACTGTTCGAACAATTCCTTCAACTTCTTTTCGAGCATTGCAAGGAGAAACACGTCGTTACTTTCTACGCTGAAAAATTGTTTATTACTCCTCAATATTTATCTCTCATATTGAAAGATTTGACGGGTAAGTCAGCCAATAAATGGATTGATGACGCCCTGATAGCCGAGGCTAAAATCCTTTTGAAAACTCCTCAAGCAACCGTTCAACAGGTGGCTGACATCTTGCATTTCTCAGACCAATCCACGTTTGGGAAATTCTTCAAGAAACATGTTGGAGTCTCTCCTATGGAGTACCGCAAGTCTTCGTAAGCGCGGGTGTGTTATTCTATCATCCGTTTTCTGAACTTATACCAGTTGATTAACTCCGAGAGCCCGTAAATCAAGCAGGCTACCCCAAAGATCACGAACGTATTGGCAGCAGCCCCAAAAGGGTAAGCAAGGATCATAATCCCCGTGATGAGGATGAGTATTGGGATGATATAAAACCCCCAAGGGACCCTGTTCCACTTGCGAGCTGTTATGAGCGAAGCTACTTGCTGACCGCCTGCTACTACCAAGATGGCTCCCAATAGGTACATCAAGATATTAACAAACAACCCCGGCATGGCAACTAAGCAGGCTCCGAACAGGATACTGCCCGCCCCTTCGAGCGGAAACATCGGGCTGGGTTCACCCTCGACTTTCTCACGAGTGAAATGGTGGAGTAGCGTGAAGACGCCTGGAATCATGAAACAAATACCGATGGTGATCACCAAGTAGGTAATTGCAACTTCTGGCCAAAGGACTAAAATAAGTCCTAAGACGACAGCAAACAGAGAGCGGAGGATGGAGCTATTTAAACTAATCATATTGGAGACGCTTTATGTAGATAACAACAAAATGCCTGTTGTTTTCTTTTAAACAAAGAAAAAAAATCTTTTGTGATTGTCCAAAAATAGGAGCGGTAAAAAGAGTAAAATCTGTTAAAGGTACGGGGGCTGTACTTTATTTGGAAAAAAGAAAACGTATCCTTACCTTTTGTTTGTGTAGACAAGAGGTAAGGATATGCTAAACTTAAATTTACATATTATGGAGAAATACGGAAAAAGTGAGCGGTAGGCGAGGCTCGAACTCGTGACCCTTAGCTTGGGAAGCTAATGCTCTACCAACTGAGCTACTACCGCATTAGGATGGCGCAAAAGTATATAATTATTTTAATTTTTGTACCTTTGACCCCGAAAAATTTTAAAAGAAAATGAAATGGAGAAGCTTACACTGATAAAAGTTGGAGGTAAGATTGTCGAAGAGGAAGAGACTCTCCGTCGTCTATTGAATGATTTTTCGCATGTAGAAGGATATAAAGTGCTGGTGCATGGTGGAGGACGTTCCGCTACGAAACTGGCTGCCCAGCTGGGTATTGAGAGTAAGATGGTGAACGGACGCCGTATCACGGACGCTGAAATGTTGAAGGTCGTTACGATGGTATATGGAGGATTGGTGAATAAAAACATTGTAGCGGGATTGCAAGCGATGGGTGTTAATGCACTGGGGTTGACTGGAGCGGATATGAACCTCATGTGCTCAGATAAACGTCCGGTAGGCGAAGTAGATTATGGTTTTGTGGGTGATGTGAAAGAGGTCAATACTGACCTGTTAGCAGCACTGATTCATCAGGGAATTGTTCCCGTATTGGCTCCTTTGACGCATGATAAGCAGGGACACATGTTGAACACGAATGCCGATACGATCGCTGGTGAAGCAGCTAAAGCATTGGCTAAGCATTTCGAGGTAACTTTGATGTTCTGCTTTGAAAAAAAAGGTGTCTTGAGAGATGAAAATGATGATGAGAGCGTAATCCCGGAGATTGACCGGAATGCCTTCCGGCAGTACGTGGAGGAGGGAGTCATTCAAGGGGGAATGATACCGAAGTTGGAAAATGCCTTCCAAGCAATTGACGCAGGGGTTAAACAGGTTATCATTACACAAGCCTCTGAAATTCATTTAGGAAAAGGAACACGTGTCCATTAATGTAACCCATTCGATGAAAGATAAAAAAACAGTGATAGAGATTCGGAACGTTGTGACCCGGTTGCCCGAACTGCGTTTCGAGGAACCGGTCAACTGGCAGATTGACGAAGGGCAGCAATGGGCTGTCATCGGTCCGAATGGAGCTGGAAAGACTTTGATTGCGGATATTCTTCAGCGTAAGTTTGCCTTGAAGGAGGGTGAAGTACGGTGGGGGTATGAAGGTTCCGCGAGTGATGGAGTCAAGAGTATAGCTTTCAAGGATATTTATTCCTTGGCCGATTGTCGTAATTCCTATTACCAGCAACGTTGGCACTCGACTGAGTCGGATGAAATGCCTACGGTTGCGGAGCTATTAGGAGAACATGCAGAGGAGGAGGACTTTCATCAAATCTTATCTTTATTTGGCATAGAGGAGTTCCTTCCGAAGAAGATCATCTTCCTATCCAGTGGTGAATTACGAAAATTCTTGGTGATTCGCACCCTCTTAAAACGTCCACGAGTCTTGATATTGGATAATCCCTTTATCGGTTTAGACGCCCCTTCGAGAGCTGTTCTTGTGGACATGTTACAACGGATGACCCATCTGGAGGGAGTTCAAGTCATTTTACTCCTGTCCAATCCCGAAGAGATCCCCGAGATGATTACTCATGTTTTACCTGTAAAACAACGCCGATGTTTCCCGACTTGTACACGCGAGGAGTTTTTACAACATTCCCAATTGATAGCTGAACTATTTCCTACGGAAGGAGTAAATGCCGTAGAACGGGTTGCACCTATCGTACTTCCGCTGGCCGAACCGAAGGAGCCGGCTACGCATGAGGTGACCTTCCGCATGGAGTATGTCTCCATCAAGTATGGCAATCGGACGATTCTCAAGGATTTAGATTGGGAGGTAAAGAACGGAGAAAAATGGGCCTTGTTCGGACCTAATGGGGCTGGTAAGTCCACTTTATTGAGTTTGATTTATGCAGACAATCCGCAATCGTATGCCAACACGCTTTATCTTTTTGATCGGAAGCGAGGCTCAGGTGAAAGTATCTGGGATATTAAAAAACGAATCGGATATGTCTCTCCCGAAATGCATCTGTTCTATATGGAGAATGTACCTACCTTACGAATCGTAGGTTCCGGTTTCTTTGATTCCATCGGCTTATACCGGAAGTGTACAGAGGAGCAGGAGAAGATCGCTTTGGCATGGATGCACCTCTTGGGAATAGAGGAGTTGAAGGAGCGTTCTTTCTTGACGCTTTCCTCCGGAGAGCAACGTTTGGCCCTCTTGGCCCGTGCTTTCGTGAAGGATCCTGACTTGATCATATTAGACGAGCCCTTACATGGGTTGGATGTAAGTAATAAAAAGCGGGCAGCTGCAATTATTGAGCAGTTCTGCGCTCGTCCGGGAAAGACCCTTATCTACGTGACGCACTATCCGCAAGAGTTACCCGCTTGCGTAAATAAACAGTTTGAGTTAGTGAAACATTCTTAAAAAAAGAGGATAATGAAATTGAATAAAATTAATGCTTGGGTATTTGTGTGGGGATTTTTGGTCTATTTATTATTGACAAGATTTCAATATCATTTTTTCTATATAGAACAGAATCAGTTATTCTTAAACGTTAATTCCTATGGGATAGCTAAGTTAGCTCAGGTGGGAGGGTTATCAGGTCTTCTCTCAGAGTTCCTAGTTCAATTCTTTATCTATCCTTATGCCGGACCTCTTATCGTAGCTACATTATTGACGGGGGTAGGGATGGCTACGCAGGGAGTCTTAAGGCTGGTGGCTCCAAAATCCCCTTTTTTTATCGCTCCGATACTTCCCATGCTGGCACTTTTATTCGTACACTTTGATTTTTATTATCGCATACAGGGGACGATAAGCTACTTGATGATGTTACTCTTTATGTATGGTTATATGAACATCTCACGTCCTTCTTATCGTTTGATAGCCGGAGCCCTCTTGGCACCTCTTTTATTTGGAATAGGAGGATCTGTTGCGCTTCTTTTTGTCCTTTTGGTAGCCTTGTATGAAATACTCAAAAAAACATCTCAATGGTATTTGGCTTGGATAGGACTTGCCGAGGTTTGTCTTTTAGGAATCCTTTCGACCCATGCAGGATGGTTGGGTGAATATCGTTTTAGCTTGACTCCTGAGCTTTATTATCATCATAAACTCCATCCGCAGGGAGTGATCTATTTCGCTTGGATTATTCTGCCTATCCTGTTCCTTATCGTAACCTGTTGGAAGAAAAATGAGAAAGAAGAGAAGAGTAAGTTGGAGTTCGTCTTAATAATACTACAAGTAACCCTTGTTCTCTTCCTATTGAATAGAGGAATAGCGATATATGGAGATTCCAAGAACGCAAAATTGAAGGAGTTGGACTATTATTCTCGTACGGAGCAGTGGGATAAGACGATCCAAGCGTGTCAGGGAAATTTGACCAACTATCTCTATGTATGTCATTTGAATATGGCATTGGCCAA
The DNA here is from genome assembly GCA_017481945.1 of Parabacteroides sp. GTDB lineage: Bacteria > Bacteroidota > Bacteroidia > Bacteroidales > Tannerellaceae > Parabacteroides. The sequence continues at coordinate 68,953 of JAFUOJ010000010.1, forward strand.
CCGGGGAGAATTGGCCGATAAAATGTTTCATTATAATCAAATGGGCGTAGAAGGACTGATCGTCCCTTGGAATAAACAGGAGCATGTCTCATGCTTATTAAGCGATGTCTATTTTACAATGGGGGCTATTGCCTCCTCGCAAGAGATGGCATTTGAAGCTTATGTGAGTGCGATGGGGGATGGAAACCCTCGGATGTTAAAACGCTTAGTACAAACGAACCTGATCTTTGGGGATTATCCCGTAGCCGAAAAGTATATATCTACCTTAGAAAAAACATCGGGATATGAGGAATGGGCTACTTCCCAACGTCAATATCTTTATAATGACGAGGCAATCAAGAATGATTCGATTTTAGGAACTCGTAGGGTGATGTTACCTAAAAAGAACACATTGACCGTATTGGAGGAGCTTACGGATGAGTTAGACCATTTGTTGGAGAATGGATCTGGGAATAAAGCTACATTGCAATATTTAGGGGCAATCTATTTATTAACGAAGAATTTAGACGGATTTAAGGCGTTAGTCGAGAAATATTATGGAACGAAAGTCTTACCCATATTACCGGTTCACTTCCAAGAGGCAATCATTGTGATGTCGGAAAAGAATGCGGAGTATTGGAAACGTTTCAACCTATCGGACGCTATTGTTTCCCGTTTTGAAGAATATAAAAAGCAGGTACTTGCTAATCGGAATCATAGCGGAGTAGCCGGATTATTAAATCGAGCGTATGGAAATACCTATTGGTTTTACTATATGTTTAAGTGAAATAGAAAAATATGAAAAAAAAGAATCTTCCATTATGGATGTTAGTGACTTTGTTATCTTGTTCTGATACGATAAAAATAGATCAAGTAGTAAATAAAACTCCGGAGATCTTTCCGGACTACACGGAAGTTGTTATCCCTCCTAATATTGCCCCTTTGAATTTCGCATTAAAAGAACATCGAGGAAAGTGCCGTCTCCTCTTGACCTTTGAATCCCACCAATTGGAGGTAAAAGGGGAGAAGGGAAGCTTTAAAATACCGGAATCCAAGTGGAAGAAGTTTGTATCTTCCGCCCAAGGGAAATCTATTCAAGTAGTAGTACAGGTAGAAACGGAAAAGGGATGGATAGAATATGCTCCCTTCTCCATACAAGTCGCTCAAGAAAAAGTCGATTCTCATCTGGTGTATCGCTTGATAGATCCGGGATATGAACTATGGAATAAGATGGGTATCTATCAACGAGACGTGGAAAGCTTTGAGCAAAGTGCCATCATTGAGAATAAGATGACTGAAAGTAATTGCGTGAATTGCCACTCCTTTTGTATGCAAAACCCTGAGCACATGTTGCTTCACATGCGTGAAAAGTATTCCGGAACACTCTTGGTGAATGGAGATAAAATAGAGAAATTAAATACGAAGACGAAAGAAACGATTTCCCCTTTGGTGTATCCCTCTTGGCACCCCTCCGGGAAATATGTAGCTTTCTCGGTGAACACGACGAAGCAGGCCTATCATTTAAATGATAAGAATCGCATAGAGGTATATGATGAAGCCTCCGACGTGGTGGTTTATGATGTAGAAAAGCAGGAAATAATAACCACTAACAAGCTTTTTTCGAAAGAAGCCTTTGAGACATTTCCAACCTTTTCACCGGATGGAAAGACTTTATATTTTTGTTCGGCAGAGGCAAGACCGATTCCTCAAGAGTATGAAAAAGTGAAATATCATCTTTGTTCTATCTCTTTTAATCCAGAGGAACGTAGTTTTGGTAGTCATATAGATACGTTATATAATGCCCAAAAGGATGGAATGAGTGCCTCTTTTCCACGGGTTTCTCCGGATGGACGTTATTTATTATACACATTATCCGGATATGGAAACTTCTCTATTTGGCATAAAGACGCGGATTTACACATGATAGAGTTGGCAACAGGTGTAAGCCGTCCGTTGGAAGAAGTGAATAGTGAGGATGTGGAAAGTTATCATTCTTGGAGTAGTAATGGTCGTTGGTTTGTGTTTAGTAGTCGTCGGATAGATGGACTTTATACACGCCCTTATATAGCCTATGTAAGTCCAGAAGGAGAGATTGGTAAACCCTTCTTACTCCCTCAGAAGGATACGGACTTCTATCAAGCTTTTATGAAGTCCTTTAATATCCCCGAGTTTGTAACAAGTAAGGTTCAAATCCAAGGATATCAACTCGCTCTCAAAGCAAAGAAAGAAAAAGGAACCGATGTCCGGTTCGTAAAATAAGAGGATAAAAAAAGGAAGAATTCCTTTCAATAGGAATTCTTCCTTTATATTAGTTACAGAAATTTTATTTATTATGGAAATTCAATAGTTTCAACAAATGTTCCAAAAGAACCAGCTGAAACATAGAATTTCAAAGCAAACATATACGTTTTCCCTTCTATTTTGCTTTGAACGAAACGAACATTTACCATTCCATAAGTAGAATGTACATAACCTGTTTCTTGATCACCCATAGAGATATTCCCTGCTTCGTCTACAGAGAAAACAAGAGGATAATCACTATAGTAAACATCAGGTAAACGGTATACATTTGCTTCCTCTGCTTTTTCTATTGGTTGTTCCCAACTTTGTCCAAAAAATTCAGAACTGAATATACCGACTCCTATTTGTTTGAACGTTAATTTACGTTGAGCTGAAACAACAATTTTATTGACATTTGAAGGTGAAGCATTTTCTTCAGCAAAACTTAAAGTCAATTTGTAAACAGTTCCAGCTGCCAATACATTGATATCTGAATAATTGATGATGATGTCAGTTGTCGCTTTCCCATCTTCAAATGTCGCTGTTGTTGACGCTAAAGAGAATAAATCTGTTCCATTTTCTGTTTCTAACGTAATATCTATACTACTTGTCCCTGTAGTTGTATTACGATAAATAGGAACAATAATCTGATTTCCATCTGTAGGTAACATTTCAACCTTTTGCAAAGTACTGGCAAAGGCATACTCTGTTTTGTTCATATCATACAATGTCTTTTCTGCATCGGTATTACATGAACAGAAGAAGCTTAAGCCTATAACAGCTAAAGCGAATAATGTGAATATATACTTTTTCATTTCTCTAATCATTTATGAAATTATTGATAAATAGGATTCTGGTCTGCCTCAGAAATGTTTTCATTACCATCAATTTCAGACTGTGGCAAAGGCATGATAAATAAAATAGAGCCTGCCGTTGTTGGTTTTGTCTGAACTGTTTGAGTATGATTAGATCCTTCGTATGCACGATTGTATCCTAATCCTAAACGTTGCAAGTCGAAGATACGTCCAGCCTCTCCCCAAAGTTCTACACGACGTTGGAATAGAATTTCGTCCATTAATGTAATTAGAGGAGCGTTTGTATCCTGATTATAAGAATTTGAATCTGTACGTTTTGTTAAACGAGTTTCAAAGTCTGTGTCTCGAACAGTCCCTAACTGTTTGATTGTTTCACGAGCTTGAGAGTATTGGCCAAGGTGGCATTCTGCTTCAGCTTTAATTAAAACCATTTCTTCTGCACGCATGAAAATATAGTCTCCTGTACGAGTCGTATAGTCTGCCATCTTAAATTTGAGCTGGCAATAACTTACGTTGGAACCCGAACCTTCTTCTGCCAATGCTCCGCGGAACCAATTTAAACGACTGTCTGTTGATGGAATCAATTTATAGAGACCAGAGCTGATACATTGTGGGGCTTTACTTGCGTACATACCAGGTGCATCTGCATCCATGTGTGAAAAGAAACTAGCAAATTGTGAACTTTGATCAGCTGTAATCTCAACTCCCCACATGATATCACCGACTGTTACATCGTTATTTCCACCTAATTCTTCAACTGTTGCTAATTTTAAACCGTTTTTAGTTAGAGCCTCTGCTGCAGCATTTACAGCTGTTTCATAGTCATGCATAACCAAAGCTACACGTGCTTGAATACCTTTGACTGTGTAATAATCCATGTGAGAGATGTGATTCTGAGATAAACCGTGTAATAAGGTTGCCGCTTTGTTTAAGTCTGCGGTAATCTGATCGTAAACATTCTGGACAGTTCCACGTCCTTTACCTTCTGAACCTGCTATAGTTGGTTCTGTATATAAAGGAACACCTGGCGCATTCTGGTTATTGATATAAGTCTGTTGGTATATCTGAATTAAGTTGAAATAACAGAATCCACGAACAGCATATGCTTGACCAATGATGTTTTTAATAGCGTCAGGATCTCCACCCATTGTTTCTTCTGCAGCAATGATGTAGTTAGCATTACTGATCATAGTATAAAAGAAATTCCACAATGCATAAGAACGACCAGATTTATTAGCGAAATCACCATGTACATTCAAACGATAATCTTCATAAAACCATCCTTGTCCTTGTGAATACATTAAATGATCTTCAGCCATTAGATCTGCTAATAAATTGATGGCTGTTAAACCACAGTTCTCAGTTCCCCAATCAGAACTCCAACCAGCAACATACATCATACGATAGATACCGTTGATTGCAGCCTCTGCACTTGTTGCATCGGCAAATACTTGTGAACCTGAAACTTGATCAGTCGGTTCAGTATTCAACTCATCGGAACATGAACTAAATAGCATAAGTCCAACCAATGAGCATATATATATAAATTTCTTTTTCATATTTTGTTTTAAAATAATGAGATTTAGAATGTTACATCAATACCGAAGGAAACAGTTCTTACAGGTACATAACCAAAACTTGTACCACCTGTAAAATTGTATTGTGGGTCCATACCTTTTAAGCAATTGAACAATACAAGATTGTCTCCTGTAGCAGTAAGACGAATATTTTGCATTTTTAGAGATTGAGTAATCTTTTTAGGCAAAGAGTACCCCAATGTAATATTCTTGATTGCTAAGTAAGAAGCATTAATTAAATCATCATCTGTAACAATATAACTCTTACCAATTTCAATACGAGGAATATCTGTTATGTCACCTGGTTGTGTCCATGCACGTTCTAAATGTGCACTTTTGGCTTGTCCTATGTAGTTACCATATAATAAAGTACGATAAACACCATCGTAAACTTTACCACCGATTGAATATGTACATAAAATACTTAAATCAAAATCTTTATATCTGAATTCATTAGAGAATGAACCATACAAATTAGGAATACGACTACCTTGGATTTCTTTACATTTAGTTGCTTCAGATTGACTATCTGTAATGTATTTTTCTCCGATTTGATTACCTTCTTCATCCTTTTCCCAAGCCCAATATAATTGTTTACCTGTTGCAGGATCTACTCCAGCAGAACTTGCAGTATAGAAAGAACGTAATGTTTCTCCTTCTTTGATAATATAGCTTCCTGAAATAATCTCAGGTTTATCAGCCAATTTTAATACTTTATTTTTGATAGTAGATCCCATCAAAGTTAATTTCCAATTGAAATCATTATTTTTGATGATATCACCAGCAAGTGTAATATCCCAACCTGTATTACGCATACTACCGATGTTTTTATTGTAGCCATCAAAACCTAAAGAAGAGGCCATTGGATAAGACATCAACATATCAGAAGTTTTACGGCTATACCATTCTATAGCTACAGAAAGACGATTCCAAAAACGACCTTCTATACCGACATTTAAATTACCATTCTTTTCCCACTTTAAATCTTTATTTTCAAGAGAAGAAAGGGCAACACCACTCATATTTGCATTAGGCCAACCTAAATCATAGAAAGATTGCCATGCATAATAGGTTTTTAAATTGTCATTACCTTGAACTCCATAACTTGCTTTTACTGATAAGTTATTGATCCATTCTTTATCATTCAAAAATTCTTCTTGAGAGATACGCCAGTTACCTCCTACTGACCAGAAATTACCCCAACGGTTGTCTTCGTGAAAACGAGAGGAACCATCTGTACGGTAACTTGCTGATAAGTAATATTTATCATCATAGTCATATTCTACACGAGATAAAATAGATTCAACGGCATAATTGTCCTGATAGGAAGAAGCGTCTGTGATATTTGTAGCTGCATCTAATTCAAATAACCCACCAAATGGAAAACCAGTTTTGGTTGCACCTAAATATTGGTAGTTATATTTGTAGTATTCATGGCCAACCATAGCTGTTACATGGTGTTTATCAAATTTACGATCGTAACTTAGAATCTGGTTAAAAGTATAACTAGTTTTACGTGTTGTATATTTGTCAATAGTTCCTTTTACTGCAACAGAATTACCATTGTATGGATTATAGTAAGTCATTACTGAGTTATTAACTAGGTCGATACCGTAGTTGACAGATAATTTTAAACCTTCTAAAGGACCTTCTTTTAAATCACCGACTGTAGCGTACATACGAGCACTTAAATTGTCACTTGCAGAACCGTATTTATCATCATATAAAGTTGCGATTGTATTCCAATCTGCATTAGCGCCGGCAGGACGATTTGTACCGTAGTCAAATACAGGATCTCCTAATGCATCTATTACAGTTATACCATTTGCATCTTTTTCATATACAGGATAAATGGGGGCCATCAATTGTGCTGTGTACCAAACGTTAGAATTGTAGGAATTATTTTCTTGAGCAGTGTTACTTTCATTTCGAGAAAAATTAGCATTCATTCCTGCTTTTAACCATTTAGCTATCTCAGAATCAATATTCATACGTCCGTTGAAACGTTCGAAGTTTGTTGTTTTTAATAAACCATCTTCGTTCAAATAACCCAAAGAGAACATATATTTAGTTCTTTCTGAACCTCCGTTTAAAGAAATGTTATATTCTTGACGTAAAGGACTATCAGCCATAGCTTCATCCATCCAATCTTCCGAGTATTTTAAAGTAGCATCACTTCGTACTTTACCAGTTGTGGGATCAACTAACTCTGTAATAGAGTAGTTGTAAGGATTGTATTGTTCATTTATACCAAAAATGGCAGTTGCCCCGCTTTTCATATTATTTAATGCTCCAACTGCGGCTTCTGTGTAGTTTAAACCACTGTTTAACATCAAATCATTCTTATAAGACTGAAATACAGTTTCGATGTATCCTTTTTCATCCATTGTTTCGTAACGAGGTATAGAACGAGAAGCAAAACCCCAATTAGCCTTTAAGTTTACTTTGATCTTACCTTGATTACCTTTTTTTGTTGTGATCATTACAACACCGTTTGCGCCACGAGAACCGTATAACGCTCCAGCAGAAGCATCTTTCAAAATAGTCATAGATTCTATGTCATTTGGATTGATAGATACAATGTTGCCATCATAAGGTATACCATCTACTACATACAATGGATCTTGACTTGCATTGATAGAACCAAAACCACGAATGACAACAGAAACTCCTGATCCCGGCTGACCTGAACCTGAGGTCGTTTGTACACCGGAAGCTAATCCTTCTAATGCTTTCGTTACATTAGCAACAGGACGTTGAGCGATTTTTTCTGCTTTGATAATTTCTGCAGAACCTGTAAATGATTCTTTTTTAGCTGTACCGTAAGCAACAACCATAACTTCGTCCAACATTTGATTGTCCGGGTACATAATAATCTGCAAATTTTTTTTGATTTGGACTTCTTGAGTCTTTAAACCAATGAAAGAAATCATCAGAGTTCTAGCAGAACTTGGTACTTCTAAAGAGAAGAAACCATCTAAATCGGTCACTGAACCAATTGTTGTACCTTTGACAACAACCGAGGCGCCAATGACTGGCTCATTGTTCTCAGCTGAGATAACTGTACCGGTTATCTTTGTCTGAGCGTGAGCCATACCAATGCCTAACAATAGGCAGAACAAAAGGAATGTTACCTTTTTCATAGACACACTTTTTTGTTTAACTAAATATATTAATACACACTTACCTATAATCTACACACATTTACATATAGGCTTTTTCAAGAAGCCGCAAAGGTAAGAATTAATTTATTATAACAATAGAAAACTGACAAGAAAATATATTTAGGAGACCGATAATTAACATATTAGCTTTTGAAAGTATTATATTATCCTCTATTTTCGTGTAAATTCTTAACCAGAAGTTGGTTAAAATTAGCTATTTTAATTACTCCATCTTTTGAAAAAGAAATTGTAGAACAGCTTCAGAAAAAGTTTGGGGTACAAATGGGTAGAAAAAATTAAGAGAAAAAGGAGTAATTTCTTCTTTATATGTAAAGGTATATAGATATATATAAATAAGTATATGAGGTCTTGTCATTTTAGATAAACTTTTGTTACTGTGATGATAAAGGATTTTCTAAAGGCATTATAAATCAATAGTTGACTATTGATTTACCAGAGTTCTGCTAGAACTCTGATGGTCTCATACATTGGTATGAAGACGCAAGAGGTTGAAGTAAAGCGTAATTTGCACATCGTAATGCAACCGGACAACCAAATGTTGGACGAAGTTATGGTTGTTGCTTACGGTACGGCTAAGAAATCTTCTTTTACAGGTTCTGCCTCTGTGATGAAAGCTGCTGACATCTCAGTTCAGAAGCAATCCGTTGTAAAATCATTGGAAGGTAAAGTAGCTGGTGTACGTGTCGGTGGATCAACCGGTGATCCGGGATCTAATCAAAACATTTTGATTCGTGGTATCGGTTCAATTAGTGGTTCTACGCAGCCATTGTATGTAATTGATGGGGTAGCAGTAGTTAATGATGACATGAGCTCTGGTTTGAAGTCTCAGTCTATTCTTTCTTCTATCAATCCGGATGACATTGAATCTATGACTATTTTGAAGGACGCAGCAGCTTCTTCTTTGTATGGTTCACGTGCGGCAAACGGTGTTATCATCATTACAACTAAGAGAGGTAAAGAGGGTAAAACTAAGATTTCTTACAACATGGAGACTGGTTGGTCTAAAATGGCTGTAGGGAGTGCTTATAACATGATGAATGCTGAACAGATTCAACAGTACTATGCAGATGCAATGGCAAACTGGGCTGAATTGAATCCTAAAACTGCTGCTTCTTGGTCACAGTACTATTTAGGCCAGGAATTAACAGACTATGCAGCCTTTGGTAAAGGAATGAACTCTGTCTTCTTCTGGAATCCGGGATCGGATATTGATACGAATTGGAAAGATGAAGTGTATAAAACAGGTATGACTACTGACCATCAGGTAGCAGTGAGTGGTGGTACAGATCGTACAAAGTTCTATGCCGGTTTTGGTTATAACAAGACAAAGGGTATTGTGAGTGGTAGTGAGTTTGAACGTTATTCAGGTCGTATGAATATTGATCACCAGGCTTATAAATGGTTAGACTTGCATTTCCGTCAGATGTTATCTTTCACAACAACTGCCGGTTATCGTGACCAGAACGATCAAGCACAAGGTTTCGGAACCAGTTGTCCGCTTTCTATCATGCACTCTATGGACCCGACAGCCCCGAATAAATTAGAAGATGGTTCTTATAATCCAAATGGCTCTTTCAGCTCTAAGATTTCTAACCCGAACCTAATGTTAGGACAAGAGAACGGTCCGGAAGCTGAGACTGTTAATTCAGACATGATTCGTAGCTTGACAAACTTTGAAGCAGCTGTTATTCTTCCGTTCGGTATTACAGCACGTACGGTTTTCGGTTATGATTATATGGATAATAAAGAACGTGAGTTCTGGGCTCCAAGTAGTGTGAATGGGGAATCTTTGCAGGGTTTAGGATATCGTACTGTTTATACTAACAAGACTTTAACCTCTTCTTCTACGTTGAATTATAATGGAACATTTGACGCTCACAATATTCAAGTGTTGGCTGGTTATGAAATTGAAGACCGTAACTTGTTGCTTCAGTCAATGAGTGCGAAATCTTATTCTACTGATAAGTTACCGGAATTGGCGAATGGTCAGCCATACAATTCTTATAGTGCAACTTATGGTGCGTCTATCATGTCTTATTTAGCGAATGTGAACTACAACTACGATAATACCTATTATTTGTCTGGTAGTTTCCGTCGTGATGGTTCTTCTCGTTTAGGAGCAGATAATCGTTGGGCGAACTTCTGGTCTGTATCTGCTGCATGGAGATTGACAGGCGAAGATTTCTTGAAGGATAATCCTTGGGCAAATGACTTGAAATTACGTGTATCTTACGGTACAAACGGTAACTTGCCGGGCGATTATTATGCAAACTTGGCTACTTATTCATTTGGTGGTGGTTATGGTGATAAGAGTGCTATTTACTGGGGAAATGCTGGTAACACAAAGTTAGGTTGGGAAAAATCAGCTAACTTTAATGTCGGTGTAGATTATAGCTTCCTGAATCGAGTAAACATGACAGTAGAATATTATAACAAACGTACTACTGATTTGTTATTCCAAGTTCCGACAAGTATCATTACCGGTTTCTCTTCTAACTGGCAAAATATTGGTAAGTTGTCTAACCAAGGTGTAGAATTAACGATCAACTCTACAAACATTGATACAAAAGACTTTACTTGGACAACCAGTTTCAATGTGACAAAACAATCAATCAAGGTAAAGGAACTTCCGGAAGGGAACGATGTACAGTACGGTGACGGTAATATGTATATCTTGCGTGAAGGAGAATCTATGCATACGTTCTATTTGCCAGAATGGATCGGGGTAAATTCAGAAACTGGTTTAGGTGAGTTTTGGATTGATCCGGAAGATCACTCTAAAGGGGTAACAAACTACTATAGTGAAGCTGGTAAGACAATTGTTGGTAAAGCAGTTCCTGATTGGTTAGGTGGTTTGACGAATACTTTCCGTTATAAAGATTTCGATTTGTCATTTATGTTGTCTTTCCAGACAGGTGCAAGTTTGTTCGACTACCCAGGTTATTTCTTGAACTATTCAGATGGTGTACGTGTAGGTAGCTTTAATATGGCAGCAGAAGTTGCCGGTAACTATTGGAGACAACCGGGGGATGTAGTAGACAATCCGAAACCAATCTACAACAATCCGTATCGTTCAGATAAATTCTCTTCAAGAACAATTCGTTCTACTGATAATTTACGTATGCGTGATATTACGTTTGGTTATAAAGTGCCTTTGTTTAAAGAATACATCAGTAACTTACGTTTGTTCTTCAAGGCTACCAATCCGTTTATTATTACTTGTGCAACAGATAATATTGATCCGGATGTGGATATCAATGGGTATCGTCAGACAGATACGCCACCGACTAAATCATTTGTATTCGGTTTGAATTTTGAATTGTAATTTATAGAGAAAAGAGATATGAAAAAAATATATTTAGCATTAGGATTGGCTGCGGGAATGGTATTCTCTTCTTGTAGTGATTTCTTGGACAAGCAGCCGTCTACCTCTCTTCCTGTGGAAGAGGCGATTACATCCATTACGGATTTGGAGTATGCAGTGAATGGTATTGCTTATATTATGTCGGAATCCCGAATGACTTATAGTGCAGACTTTGCTATTTATGCAGATTTGCGTGGCGAAGATTTTCGTGCGGTAAGTAATAATAACCAAGCGGGTCCGTACAATCGTTATTCCATTACTAAAAACGATCAAGAAGCCTATTTCGCTTATTACTATTTTTACAAGGCGATAGCGAATGTGAATAAAGTGTTGTCTGTAGTGGATAATGTACCTTATTCTGAAAGCGAACAGGCTGATTTTAATAATTGTAAAGGTCAGTTATACGCTTGGAGAGCTATGTTACATTTCGATTTGGCAAGAATCTATGCTACGATTCCTGTTATTGCCAGTGATGTAAATGCGGCTAATTCCGGTATCGTGTTGGCTACTGAAACGTATGATCCAGGGTATGTTTCTGCTCGTGCTACTTTGAAACAAACTTATGATCAAATTTTGGCAGACTTTGAGGTCGCTTTGCCTTTATTGACAAAGGAAAAAACAGATGGTTATATTAACTATTGGGCTGCTTTAGCGTTACGTTCTCGTGTGTATATGTACAATGGTCAGTATAGTGAAGCATTGGCAGACGCAAAGGAGGTAATGAGCAGTCCTATTTATAAATTGTACACTCGTGATAATTATGTAAGCGTTTGGTCTAAAGAATTTACAGATGAATCTTTATTTGAGATGAAGATTAACACCTCCTATAATGCTCAACGTAATTCTGTTGGTTTCTATTGTGACTCTGAAGGTTATGGCGAATGTGCTTTTGTAGAAGAGTCTCCTTTGTATCAATATTTGGTAGCTCATCCGGAAGATATACGTTCGCAGTTGATTAAAGATCAAACAAATGGTTCGGAAGCGGGTTATTATCCGGCTAAATATCCGGGACGTGAAAATAATTTATATATCAATAACCCGAAGATTATTCGTTTGTCAGATGTCTACCTGATGGCTGCAGAGGCTGCTTATCATATGAATGATGTAACAGCTGCTGAGGGTTATGTAAATGCTGTAAGAAAGAATCGTATTGAAAATTATACAGAAGTTTCAACGGTTACTTTGGAGGATATTCTGTTTGAACGTCGTGTCGAGTTGTTTGCTGAAAACAGTATGTCTTTCGATTATTGGAGAAACAAAAAATCTATCAATTCTTTCTATGCCGGTGAAATTACCTATAACGATCATCGTACAATCCTTCCAATCCCACAGGAAGAAATTGATATGGCTCCAAGTTTGTTAGTTCAAAATCCAGGTTATTAATAGTCATATACAGTAAAGTATAGGTTTTGAGGGTGTCTTTTTTATAGGGACACCCTCTTTTTTTATCCAAAAGAATATAAAATGTCGTAAAGTTTTGATTTTTATGATGTGGAGCGAAATATTTATAATTGTTCCTTAGCCTTAATATCTAAAATATATTGTATATGGAAAAAGTTATTTACAATTTGGTGTTTAACCGAAAGAAGATGTTAAACGCAGAAGGAAAGGCGTTAATTCAGGTAGAAGCTTATTTGAAAGGGAAAAAGATGTATTTTTCTACAAGGGTGTATGTGAAACCAACGCAGTGGGACGCGAAGAAACGAATGGTAAAGAATCATCCGAATAAGGAGGAACTGAATCGGCATATAGCTGATTTTGTCACTTATTTGGAACGTATTGAACTGAGTATTTTACAAAATGGACAATCTTTTTCATTGGATGTATTAAAAGAAAGAGGAACGTATGACTCTTCTTCTTTTCTAAGTTTTATGAAAAAAGAGATGAGAATGTGTAACTTAAAAGCCTCTACGTTGAGGAATCATCTTTCTACGTTATTACTTTTAACGGAGTACCGTCCCGGTATGAGTTTTAGTGATTTGACATTTAATTTCCTTTGTAAGTTTGAAAAATTTTTGTTGGATAAAGGCTATCATAAAAATACGATTGCTAAACACATGAAACATTTGAAGAGGTATGTTAATTTAGCAATTAATAAAGATCTGTTTGCCTTACAAAAATATCCATTCCGTAAATACCGGATAAAACATATCGAAAGCAAAAGAGGACATCTTACTCCTGAGGAGTTAGGGTTGTTGGAAAAGATAAATACGAAAACACTGTCTCCAACGTATAAGAAAGCTTTGGATATATTTCTATTTTGCTGTTATACCGGATTACGATTTTCAGACGCAACTGCTATTACCGTAGAAAATTTCCATGTAATAGAAGGTAAGTTATGGCTTATTTATTCTTCCGTAAAGACGAATGTTGAAGTTCGTCTACCTCTCTTTCTTCTATTTGGGGGAAAGGCTATTACGATTTACAAACGGTATCAAAAGAGAGGAAATCACCCTCTGTTTGCTGTTTCTGCCTCAGATAATTCAAATATGAATAAACGATTGAAGCGAATTTGTGTAATGGTTGGGATTGAAAAAGAGGTCTCTTATCATGTGGCTCGTCATACGAATGCTACTTTATTGTTATATAATGGGGTTAATATTACAACTGTTCAAAAGTTATTAGGGCATAAAAGTGTGAAGACGACGGAAATATATAGTGATATTATGGATATAACTGTCATTCGAGATTTGAAGAAAATCCAGTAGTATAGTTATGTGTTTATGAATTTAAGAGATGGGATACGGAGTGTATCTCATCTCTGACTCAAGTAACCTTTTAAATTTTACTGCACTTATCCTTTGAAAAGTAAATAAAATATGCGACTTTTGTCTATATGATGAATCAACCATTAGCAGAAAGATTACGTCCGAAGACGTTGGATGATTATATCGGGCAGAAACACCTTGTAGGACAAGGAGCTGTCTTGAGAAAGATGATTGAGGCCGGTCGTGTGCCCTCTTTTATCTTATGGGGACCTCCGGGAGTTGGCAAGACAACATTGGCACAAATAGTTTCAAATAAATTAAAGGCTCCGTTCTATACATTAAGTGCTATTAGCTCAGGTGTGAAAGATGTAAGAGAGGTGATTGAAAAAGCAAAAAATAATCATTTTTTCAATACTGTTTCACCCATCCTATTTATTGATGAAATCCACCGTTTTAGTAAATCTCAACAAGATTCTTTACTTAATGCAGTTGAGACGGGTGTCGTTACATTGATCGGTGCAACAACTGAAAATCCTTCGTTTGAAGTTATTCGTCCTCTGTTGTCTCGTTGTCAAGTATATGTGTTAAAGTCATTAGAGAAAGCAGACTTATTATCTCTCCTTAATAAGGCAATCACAGAAGATATTGTTTTGAAAGAGCAAAACATTGTTTTAAAGGAGACAGAAGCCATATTACGTTACTCTGGTGGAGACGCACGGAAGTTGTTGAATATCTTAGAGCTGGTTGTGGCAGCAGAGGAAGGAAGTGCCCAGATTGAAATTACTGATGAAAAGGTGGTGGAGCGTCTGCAGGAGAATCCAGCTGCGTATGATAAGGGAGGAGAAATGCATTATGATATTATTTCTGCATTTATAAAGTCTATTCGTGGAAGTGATCCGGACGCAGCGATTTATTGGTTGGCTCGAATGGTAGCAGGAGGGGAGGATCCAGAGTTTATTGCTCGCCGTTTAGTTATTTCTGCCTCTGAAGATATTGGATTAGCTAATCCCAATGCCTTGTTATTGGCGAATGCCTGTTTTGATTCTTTAAAAAAGATAGGTTGGCCTGAGGGACGAATTATCTTAGCTGAGACAACAATTTATTTAGCGTGTAGCCCTAAAAGTAATTCAGCTTATATGGCAATTAACGAGGCCTTGGAATTGGTGAATCGTACAGGAAACTTACCGGTCCCACTTCATTTACGAAATGCCCCAACCAAATTGATGGCGGAATTAAATTATGGAAAAGAGTATAAATATGCTCATAATTATGAGAACCATTTTGTAAAACAGGAGTTCTTACCTAAGGAGATTTTAAATGAACGATTATGGAAAGGGCAAGAGAATCCGGCGGAGCAAAAATTGGTGGAACAGATGAGACGATTATGGGGTGAACGCTTTTAATGATACTTAAAAGTGGGTTTTTAATGGCGTTTTGCTAATAAAATTGCTTTTTAGTTTTCAATTATTAATTAAATTGCTACATTAGCCGCCGATTTTTAAAAGAAATAGTTATTTGAATATATTTAATAATAAAAAACATATGGATATGAAGAAGCACAATTTTTATGCAGGTCCCTCTATTTTGAGTGAGTATACGATTAAAAATACAGCAGCCGCAGTGGAGAATTTTGCGGACATGGGATTGTCTCTTCTTGAAATTTCTCATAGAAGTAAGGAATTCGTAGCAGTGAACGATGAGGCTCGTGCGTTAATCAAAGAGTTGTTAGATATTCCTGCTGGTTATGAAGTTGTATTTGTGGGTGGAGGTGCAAGCATGCAATTTTGTATGGTCCCTTACAACCTTTTAAATAAAAAGGCTTCCTATTTAGATACAGGAACATGGTCTGCAAAGGCTATAAAAGAAGCAAAACTGTTTGGAGAAGTTGAGGTTGTTGCTTCTTCTAAAGATAAAAACTATACATATATTCCGAAAGATTACACGATTGCTGATGACGCGGATTATTTCCACATTACAACAAATAATACAATTTACGGAACAGAAATTCGTCATGATTTGGATGTAAAGCAACGTTTGGTAGCAGATATGTCTTCTGATATATTCTCTCGTCCGATTGATGTATCTAAATATGATATTATCTATGCGGGGGCACAGAAGAATTTGGCTCCGGCTGGTGTTACATTGGCAATTGTACGTGTGGACGCTCTTGGACATGTGGATCGTCCAATCCCTACTATGTTGAATTATAAGACACATGTAGATAAAGATTCTATGTTTAATACTCCTCCTGTATTGCCTATTTATGCTGCATTGCAGACTTTGAAATGGTATAAAGAACAGGGTGGTATTGCTGCTATGGAAAAGAAGGACAAGGAAAATGCAGCAATTCTGTATGAAGAAATTGACCGTAATAAATTGTTTAGAGGTACTGCAGCTCCTGAAGATCGTTCAATAATGAATGTTTGTTTCGTGATGAGCGATGAATACAAAGAATTAGAAGATGAATTTAATAAGTTTGCGGCTGCAGCAGGAATGGTGGGGATTAAAGGACATCGTTCAGTAGGCGGTTTCCGTGCCTCTTTGTATAACGCTATGCCGAAAAGTAGTGTAGAAGCATTGGTCGCATGTATGAAAGATTTTGAAAGAAAGCATTAATTATGGCAAAGATATTAGTAGCAACTGATAAACCATTCGCAGCGATAGCTGTGAATGGTATTCGCGAAGTGGTAGAAGGAGCAGGAGATGAATTGATCCTGTTGGAAAAATATGGTGAAAAAGCCAAATTGTTAGAAGCTGTGAAAGATGTAGACGCTGTTATTATCCGTAGTGATGTAATAGATGCAGAAGTTTTGGAGGCTGCTAAACAATTGAAGATAGTTGTACGTGCAGGTGCTGGTTATGATAATGTAGATTTAGCTGCAGCTACGGCACACAATGTTTGTGTGATGAACACACCGGGGCAAAACTCTAATGCGGTAGCTGAATTGGCCTTTGGTATGATGGTTATGGCTGTACGTAACTTCTATAATGGAACATCTGGAAAAGAGTTGAAGGGAAAGAAATTAGGTATTCATGCGTATGGTAATGTGGGACGTAATGTTGCTCGTATTGCTAAAGGTTTTGGTATGGAAATCTATGCTTTCGATGCTTTTTGTCCGGCAGAAGTAATAGAAGCTGATGGGGTAAAACCGGTTACATCTGCAGAAGAACTTTATGCGACTTGCGACGTTGTTTCTTTACATATTCCGGCAACAGCTGAAACTAAGAACTCTATCAATTATGCTTTGGTTAGTAAAATGCCAAAAGGAGGTTTGTTGGTAAATACAGCTCGTAAAGAGGTCATCAATGAAGCTGAATTGATTCAGTTGATGGAAGAACGTGCAGATTTAAAATATGTAACTGATATTATGCCCGTTGCAAATGAAGAATTTGCTTCGAAATTTGCAGGTCGTTATTTCTCTACTCCGAAGAAAATGGGAGCTCAAACGGCTGAAGCAAATATCAATGCTGGTATTGCTGCTGCTAAGCAGATTGAAGGTTTCTTAAAAGAAGGTTGTGAGAAATTTAGAGTAAATAAGTAATCATTCATAATTCAAAATTCTTTACATGGCACAGATAAAACCTTTTAAAGGTATCCGCCCTCCGAAAAATTTAATAGAACAGGTCACTTCCCGTCCTTATGATGTATTAAATTCTGAAGAAGCACGGGAAGAAGCAAAGGGTAACGACAAGTCTCTTTATCATATAATTAAACCGGAGATTGACTTTCCGGTTGGAACTGATGAACACGATCCTGCCGTTTATTTGAAAGCGGCTGCTAACTTCCAGATGTTTCAGGAGAAAGGTTGGCTCGTGCAAGATGAAAAAGAATGTTATTATGTGTATGCCCAGACAATGGAGGGTAAGACACAGTATGGTTTGGTAGTAGGAGCGTATGTCCCTGATTACATGAATGGTGTTATTAAAAAACATGAACTTACTCGCCGAGATAAGGAAGAGGATCGAATGAAACATGTTCGTGTAAATAATGCCAATATTGAACCTGTCTTTTTTGCTTATCCGGATAATGCGGAATTGGATCAAATTATTGCTAAATATACGGCTCGTACTCCTGAGTATGATTTTGTGGCAAAAGGAGATGGCTTTGGTCATACTTTTTGGATTATAGATGATGAAGCTGATATTGTACGTATTACGGCTTTATTTGCTGAAATGCCTGCTTTGTATATTGCGGATGGTCATCATCGTTCAGCTGCCGCTGCATTAGTTGGAGCGGAGAAGGCGAAACAAAATCCAAATCATAAGGGTGATGAGGAGTATAACTATTTTATGGCTGTTTGTTTCCCTGCAAATCAACTAACGATTATTGATTACAATCGTGTGGTGAAGGATTTGAACGGATTATCTAATGAGGAATTTTTGGCTTTGTTAAGTAAAAACTTTGTTGTAGAAGAGAAGGGAACTGATATTTATAAACCTGCTGCTTTACATAATTTTTCTCTTTATTTAGGAGGGAAGTGGTATTCTTTGACAGCGAAGGCAGGAACATACGATGATAATGATCCTATAGGTGTGTTAGATGTAACTATTTCCTCAAATCTTATCTTGGATGAAATCTTAGATATAAAGGATTTGCGTTCTGATAAGCGTATTGATTTTGTTGGAGGTATTCGAGGTTTGGGTGAATTGAAACGTAGAGTAGACAGTGGAGAAATGAAGGTGGCATTAGCTTTATATCCTGTTACCATGAAGCAATTAATGGATATTGCAGATACAGGTAACATTATGCCTCCAAAGACAACCTGGTTCGAACCTAAATTACGTTCAGGATTGGTTATACATAAATTGGATTAAGTATTTATGAGGGAAATTTTGATAAAAGGAGGAGTAGTTGGGGCCCTTCTTTCTTCTCCCTCTTTCCTTTTTTAATTGAAGAAGTAAGCGAGTGTACGATGGAGGTACACCCGCTTCTTTTTTATTTGATTTCTAATTGAATTGTTTGTAGATCTTTATCATCAGAAGAGCTTCCATATAAAATTTGATATTTACCTGGACGGACTTCAAAAGATTGTGTGTTGTCATTGAAAGAGAAAAAGGCTTTAGAAGTTAATTCGATGTTGACTCTTTCTGTGTTACCTGCTTTTACCTGTATACGTTTATAGGCTTTCAATGCTTTGATCGGTCCTTTTGGATCATTTGGATTTTTGATATAAATCTGCGCAACTTCATCTCCGTCTCTATTACCTGTATTGGTAATATCAAATGTTAAAGTAACAGATTGTTCTTTTGTGATTGTAGAGGCAGAAAGTTTTGCGTTTTGATATGTAAAATGGGTATAACTTAAACCATATCCAAAAGGATAAAGTGGTTTTTCTGTCATATATCGGTAGGTACGTCCTTTCATACTGTAGTCCTCAAAGTTAGGGAGTTGTTCTACCGATTTATAGAACGTGATAGGCAGACGACCGGAAGGATTATAATCTCCAAATAGAATGTCTGCTACTGCTGTTCCAGCTTCCTGTCCACCATACCAAGCATTCAAAATAGCATCGGTATTTGTTTCTTCCCAATTTAAAGCTAATGCGCTTCCTGTACATAGTATATAAATGATAGGCTTACCGGTTGCTTTTAATGCTTTAATCATTTCTTTTTGTACTTTGGGTATCTCAATATTGGTACGGTCACCTTTCTTAAATCCTTCTACATTGACAGGCATTTCTTCTCCTTCCAAACGAGGAGAAATACCACCGACGTATACAATTACATCAGCTTCTTTTACTTTGGCTGCTGTTGCGTTACAATCTACAGGTTGGCGGGTTCCTACCAAAAAGTTTAAATCTGCACTTCCTTTACGTTGCATGTATTCGATTTTGATCGGATACTTTTTCCCCTGTTTTGCTTGCAGCTTGTAAGTACGTTCTGTCCCGTATTCCGTCCCCCATACTTCAATAACCTTTTCTTCATTAATAAATAAACGGAATCCATCATTTCCGGAAAGTTTAAATTCTACCTCTTCTGTTGTCGGAGCTTCAAAGACTCCTGTGAAACGAGCTGAAAAGTAGGTTAAATTTACGTTAGGAGCAAACTGTGTATTACCTCCTGTTGTATAATGAAGATGAATTGCTCTACCTTTATGAACAGGCTCTCCTTCAAAATCTGTATTGTTATAAAATTCAGAAGTAAATCCTTGTCCGGAAATGGAACTGATGTGATTCCCTAAATCTTTAATCACGAAGTCTGAAGCGTGATTACACCCTAATTCATAAATAACTTTAGTATTAGGCACCTTCTTTTGGATTCCTTCTAAAATTGTTACAGTATGTGTAGGATAGCCATTGTAGTTTGCCCAAAGCATTGTCGAGTCAGCTGCATTTGGTCCTACTACGGCAATTTTTTGAATTGATTTATTTAATGGCAGGATATTATTTTTGTTCTTTAAAAGAACCATACTCTTTTGTGCCATTTCTAAAGCTTGTGCTACATGTTTAGGACTTTCAACTACACTATGTGGAATCTGTGTGTATGGATTTAATTCTTCAGGGTCAAACATTCCCAGTTTAAACCGTCCTTTTAATAGGCGGCGTAGAGAAACATCCAACTCTTTTTCTGTAATCTTTCCTACCTCGATTGCTTTCAATAGAGCTTTATAGCTATTTCCACATTCTAAATCAGTCCCTTTTAATACTGCGTCTGTAGAAGCACTTTCTGCGTCTGGATGTGTTTCGTGACGAGGAATTTTTTCATCTTTAACCCAGAAATCATTGATCGCTCCACAGTCAGAAAGGATAATCCCTTTATAGTTCCAACCATTTCGGAGGATGTCAATCAGTAATCGGTCGCTACCGCAACAGGGTTGTCCGTCATAACGGTTGTAAGCACACATAACTTCTTGTACATTTCCTATTTTTACTAAGGCTTCGAAAGCCGGTAAGTAGGTTTCCCATAAATCACGTGGAGAAACTTCTGCTTCAAATTCATGTCTATTCCATTCTGGTCCGCTATGAATAGCATAGTGCTTTGCACAGGCATGAGTCTTGAAATATTTTTCGTTATCTCCTTGTAGCCCTTTTACGACAGCAATACCCATTTGTGTTGTTAGATAGGGATCCTCTCCGTATGTTTCCATCCCACGTCCCCATCGTGGGTCACGAAAGATGTTCACATTTGGTGTCCAAAAAGTAAGTCCTTTATAACGGTCATACTCTTTGTTTTTCTGGTAGGCATGAAATTTAGCACGTGCTTCATCGCTGACCATTGTGAATGTTTTATATAATGCTTCGTCATCAAACGTTGCTGCCATCGCAATTGCTTGTGGAAAAACGGTAGCTTGCCCAGCACGTGCGACACCATGTAGAGCTTCATTCCACCAGTCATATTCAGGAATTCCTAACCGCTCAATTGCTGGAGTGTTATTCATCATTTGTCCCACTTTCTCCTCTACGGTTAGGCGATTAAGTAAATCGTCTACACGTTCGTCTATTGGGAGTTCAGGGTTTTGAAAAGGATATTCGTATACTGCTTTCTTTGTACAAGAAGCGGATAATAACAGTAATCCAGTTGCTGCAACTAAGTGTTTTATTTTCATAAGAATTAAATTTAAATATCAATGAGTATTATTATTTCAATAAATCTGGACGAAGTCTGGCAGTCCGTTCTTGGGCTTGTTGTAAACGCCATTCTTCAATTTTCTGCTGGTGTCCGGAAAGGAGTATATCTGGAACTTTCCATCCTTTATAGTCTGCCGGACGTGTATAAACTGGTGGAGCCAATAAATTATCCTGAAAAGAATCAGAAAGTGCACTTTGTTCATCTCCTATAGCTCCCGGTATTAATCGGACCACGGCATCGGTGATAATAGCAGCTGCTAGTTCTCCTCCGGTCAGTACATAATCACCAACGGAAATTTCTTTGGTAATCAAGTGCTCACGAATGCGATAGTCAATTCCTTTGTAGTGCCCACAAAGAATGATTAGATTGTTCAACATAGACATGCTATTTGCCATCGGCTGATTAAACGTCTCTCCATCTGGAGATGTGTAAATTACTTCATCATAATTCCGTTCACTTTTTAGAGTAGTAATAGCACGGTCAATAGGCTCAATTTGCATAACCATCCCAGCTTCTCCTCCAAAAGGATAATCATCCACACGACGCCATTTGTTTGTTGTGTAATCTCTCAAATTATGTAAATTAATCTCTGCTAAACCTTTGTCTTGTGCTCGTTTCACTATGGAACAATTGATCATACCCTCAATCATTTCCGGGAGCACTGTTAATATATCGATACGCATAAAAATTTGTTCTAAATTTTTGAACAAAGATAATATAAACCATGAGTATAGAACTCATTTGTAGGTAAAATAATTTTGTGGTTGATTTTATTAAGTAATATAAAGTTTAGTGGTAGGGAGGAAGTTTTATTTGTGAATTATACTGGTTAATATTTCCCTTTATGCTGAATTATATCTATTTTTGCTTTTAAAGAAAAAATAAGAAATTCTTAGATTAAATCTCAATAAGTATGAAAAAGACAGTTCTATTACTTTTAGTGGCATGGGTATTGGGTTGGATAGGATGTACACCTGATTCTGCTGTTGTCGTGAAGAATCTCCAATTGGAGATGAAAGAAAATCCGTTAGGAATAGATGTGGATAAACCTCGCTTTTCTTGGCAAATAGTTTCGGATAGGTCCGATGTATTACAGAAGTCTTATCAAATTCAGGTGGCTGGATGTCCAGAACAGTTACAAATGGGGAAAGAACTTTTGTGGGATTCTGGGATAGTAACTTCTGAAGCTTCTGTTTTGGTCCCGTATGAAGGGAAAGCATTAGAAAGTGGAAAGCCTTATTATTGGCGTGTAAAGTCTGTGACTAATCAGGGGGAAAGTGCTTGGAGTGAAGTGGCTTCTTGGTCAATGGCTTTATTAGATAGTACAGAGTGGAAAGCAACTTGGATTGGAGAGGATACGCTTTCAAACCCTGGGGAAACAAAAGCAGGGAAAGATGCAAAGGTAAAGAATAATGCAACTCGTTTGGCGGCTCGTTATTTGCGTAAGGAATTTATGGCAGATAAAGAGGTGAAGAGAGCGATGTTATATATCTGTGGTTTGGGGTCACATGAGGCCTATTTGAATGGTAAGCGAGTAAGCGAGGATGTATTTGCCCCGGTTCCAACAATGTATTATAAACGTATATATTATAATGTATATGATGTGACGTCTTTGATTGAAGCGAATCAGAATACGTTAGGGGTGATTTTGGGTAATGGACGTTATTTTGGTATGCGTAATCCAGGTATGAAGACTTTTGGTATGCCGAAGTTATTGGCACAACTTCAGATTGAATATGTGGATGGAACGCAATCAATGGTAATTAGTGATACTTCTTGGAAAGTGACTTCTCAAGGACCGATTGTTGCAAATAATGAGTTTGACGGAGAAGAATATGACGCACGCCTTGAGCTGAAAGGTTGGAACCAAAATGGTTTTGATGATAAAAGTTGGAAAACTCCAGATGTAATGCCTGTTCCAAAGGGAATATTGGTAGCACAGCAAACTCCTAATCTTCGTATACAAGATGAGGTAAAACCTGTTTCAATTATAGAGCGCCCTAATGGAAAGTATGTATTGGATATGGGGCAGAATATGGTAGGTTGGTTAGCTGTAAATCTTAAAGGAAAGAAGGAACAACCAATTACAATGGTATTCTCTGAAATGTTGAATGAAGATGGTTCATTACGTTTAGCAAATATGCGTTCAGCTCGAGTGATGGATATTTATACACCAGCTCAAGATGGTGTATTTACTTGGGAACCAAGCTTCGTATATCATGGTTTCCGTTATGTTGAAATCTCAGGGTTGGATTATAAACCGGAATTGACAGCATTTACCGGAAAGGTCGTTTATGATCAGATGATGACAACTGGACAGGTGGAAACTTCTAATCCGTTAGTAAATAAATTGCATAGTAATGCTTTTTGGGGTATTCGTGGTAATTATCGTGGTATGCCCACTGATTGTCCGCAGCGTGATGAACGTTTAGGTTGGTTAGGAGACCGTACGACAGGTGCTTATGGAGAGGCTTATATTTTCAATAATGCAAATATGTATAACAAATGGATGCAGGATATCGAAGATTCCATGAGTCCAGAAGGAAGTATCTCTGATGTGTCTCCAAATTATTGGACTATTTATTCAGATAATGTAACTTGGCCAGCAGCCTTCTTTTCAGTAGCTGATATGTTATATCGTCAGTATGGCGACGATAGCGCAATTCGAAAACACTATGCTGCGATGAAACGTTGGATGGAGCATATGGAGGAGACCACTATGAAAGATTATATTATGACTAAAGATCAATATGGAGACTGGTGTATGCCTCCAGAAGATCCGAATTTGATCCACTCAAAAGACCCATCTCGTATTACAGATGGAGCTATTTTGAGTACAACTGTTTATTATGATTTATTGAATAAAATGGCTGTCTTTGCAAAGATTTGTGGGCAGGATTCCGATATTCAGGAGTATAAGGAATTAGCAGCAAAGATGAAAGAAGCTTATAATACAAAATACTTTAATAAAGAAAAAGCACAGTATGGAAATAATACAGTGACTGCAAATTTATTGTCTCTACGTTTAGGTTTAGTTCCGGATGGATATGAAGCTAAAGTTTTTGAGAAAATTGTTAAGAAAACAAATGAGGATTTTAAAGGACACGTAAGTACGGGTGTTTTAGGTATTCAGCATATTATGCGTGGTTTAACAGAAAACGGCCGTTTGGATATGGCATATAAATTATTGACTAATGAAGATTATCCAAGTTGGGGTTATACAATTAAACAGGGGGCAACAACTATTTGGGAGTTATGGAATGGAGATACAGCAGATCCAGCAATGAATTCGGCAAATCATGTAATGTTGTTGGGAGATGTGATTATTTGGTATTATGAATATCTTTCTGGCATTAAAAATGCTCCGGGGTCTATTGGTTTTAAGAAAATCTTGATGGAACCAGTCTTTCCTGAAGGTCTAGATGAAGTAAATACTTCTTATTTATCTGTTTATGGAAATATTAAAAGCTCCTGGTCAAAGAAGGATGGTACTTTTAGTTGGAATGTTACAATACCGTGTAATACAACTGCCATTGTTCGTATTCCGAAAGAATATGATGTGAAAGTTGGAAATATACCGGGTGTTCATAAAGTTTTTGAAACAGATAAATATACGGAAATTGAATTAGGTTCAGGTAATTATCATTTTGGTAAATGATAGAAAAAACTTTGGAATATGAGTAAGAAAAAGACTTTTAATCTTAAACAACTATTTCTTTTAATATGCGTGGTAAGCATGTGTGGGGGATTTTGGGGTTGTTTTGATAGAAAAAGTAAATTTATTGATATTCGTGCTGCTTCCTATAATATACGGTATCGTGCTGTGGCAGATAGTATTTCTGGGGATAGTTGGAATGATCGGAAAGTAGATGTTGCCCAAGTTATAATTTCCAATAATTTTGATATTGTTGGTACACAAGAGGGTGATGAAAAGCAACTTCAGGATTTGATGATTTTGTTACCGGATTATCATTATGTAGGGTATCCTTATGGTGGAAAAAATGGAAATTTGCATAATTGTGCGACTTTTTATAAATCATCTAAGTATGAGGTCCTGGATTCTGGGGTGTTTTGGTATAGTGAAACTCCGAATGTGAAGAGTATAGGATGGGATGCCACCGATTTGCGTATTTGTAATTGGATTAAATTTAAGGAGAAGTTATCTAGTCAGGAATTCTTTTTCTTTAATTCACATTTTTATTGGAAGAATAAGATTGCTAGAAATAATTCAGGAGAGGTGTTGATTGAAAAAATAAAAGAAATTGCAGGTAATAAACCTGTTATTAGTACTGGAGATTATAATTCTCAAGATACAACACCGCAAATACAAAAGATTCTAACTGTGCTTAAAGATGCTTATCGTACGACGTTGAGTGAACCAAAGGGTGTTTTAGGTACTAATTTAGGTGGAGGTAATTTTAAAGGACCGGAAAAAGGACGTATAGACTATATTTTTGTAAGTTCGCAAATTCAGGTATTGGATTATGCTGTTTTGGAAGATAAACGAGAAAATGGACATTTCCCATCTGATCATTTACCAGTGGTTTGTAACTTAAGAATTTGGTAGTTGATAGGGTAATTTTGAAGGTTTTAATAAATTGATAGTAGAAAAATTTGGATACTAAATTAAGAAGCAGTAATTTTGCACTCTGAAATTCCGCAGGAGGTAAACAAGTGATACAAAGAGTGTATCCACCTTCGGGACATAACCTGTTAAAGAATAAGAAAACAGATGTACGTAATCGTAGAAATCAACGGACAGCAATTTAAAGCTGAAGAAGGAAAGAAGTTGTTTGTTCATCACATTCAGAACGCAGAAAGCGGTGCTGTTGTTGAATTTGAAAAAGTATTGTTGGTAGACAACAATGGTGAAGTAAAAGTAGGTGTTCCTACAGTTGAAGGCGCAAAGGTGGTATGTGAAGTACTATCTCCGCTTGTAAAAGGTGATAAGGTGTTGGTTTTTCACAAAAAGAGAAGAAAAGGTTATCGTAAATTAAACGGTCACCGCCAGCAGTTTACTGAAGTGAGTGTAAAAGAAATTGTTGCTTAACGTTTAAAGGAGAAAAGAAGAAATGGCACATAAAAAAGGTGTGGGTAGTTCTAAGAACGGCCGTGAATCACAAAGTACGAGATTAGGTGTTAAGCTTTTTGGTGGCGAAGTTGCTAAAGCAGGTAATATTATTGTTCGCCAAAGAGGTACAGTTCATCATCCAGGTGAAAACGTTGGTATTGGTAAAGATCATACATTGTATGCTTTGGTTGATGGTGTTGTAACATTCCGTAGAGGTAAAGAAAATCGTTCTTTTGTTTCTGTAAAAGAAATTGTAGCAGAGGCTTAATAATAAGATTATTTTACATACACAACAAAAAAGAGTTGTTTCTTAATAAGAAGCAACTCTTTTTTGTTTAAGGATATAATTAAATGTGCTTTTGCAATAACTCTTTAAAGAGTTCTACTTTGTTATTGAGAATAAGTTGTTCTGGGAACTCTGTTTCCTGTAATAATGAATATATGTGATCATAACGAGCTATATCAAAAGATATATGTGCGTCACTACCTAATATAATAGGAACATTGTATTGTTTACATAATCGCAAGATTGTAAGATTGTTGTCTCGTGCATGAATTTTATTACGTCCTGGGTTTAAAGAACTATTATTGATTTCAAGTAATGTGTTATGCTCTTTTGAGGCTAAAACTATAGGTTCAAAATTGAGTAGAGCTGTACCATCTCCAGGATGACTAATGATATCAATGTGAGGATTACGGATAGCCCCAATTATTGCGTTAGTATTTTGTTCTATAGTTCCCGGTGTGTAACAAAGTGAATGAATTCCTGCAATTCTAATATCTAACATAGGAAAATATTCTTCTCCTAAATCAATAGAACCTTTGTAATCGATTATGTTTAGTTCTGCTCCTAATAGGAGTTCTACTCCATACATTTGTCGAGGTACAATATGTAGGTTCCTAAAATAAATAGGATCACATGTTCCTGGTATTCCAGGGGAATGTTCTGTTATACCTAATACTTTAAGTCCCTTTTGAGTAGCAGTTTGTGCCATCTCTTGTATTGTACTATAGGCATGTCCACTTGCTACTGAGTGTGTATGAACGTCTAATAATGCTTTCATTTTAGTAGAATCGCTTATCTTTTCTCTCTTTTTCTTTAATGAATCCGTTTCGGTAAGCATATAAGAGCTTTCCTAAATCAGATATTTGTTTTTGTAATTCAACTCCTTTGTCTGTATCCTTAACCATTTGGCGTTGAGAATTTAACTCTACGACAATGGTTGTTGAACGGATATCTTTCCCTTCTTTAATTGCCTGATCTGTAGATAAGAATGGTTCATGTTGGACAAGTTGGAAACCACGAGAGTGGTAAACTAATGTATAACCTGCAATACCGGTTTCAGGATGGTAGGCTTTGGAAAAGCCTCCATCTATTACGAGTAGTTTTCCATTTGCTTTGATTGGATTTTCTCCTTTAATAGAGCGAACGGGAACATGTCCATTGATAATATGGCGATGAGGGCCTGTAACTCCAAATTCATCTAATAACATGTCACAAACGGCTTCTTCTTCTCGTAATGTATAATAGGCTCCTTTCTCTTCTTTTTGTACAGTTTTGTCTTCGATAAAACAACGTTCAAATGTAGCCATTTTACTTTTATCAAATAGAGGAGAATCTTTACCTTCCCATAAATACCAAATATAATCCATTGCGAAATCTTTTTCAGGACTATCATCCGTATCAAAATAGGCAGTACGTATAAGTTGATCTATTTTATCTAATAAAGCTTTTCCTTTGTATTTAACTCCGTCTATTGTAATAGCTTTCAGTGTCCCATCTGGATTCATTGGTACGGAAGCATGAAATAGCAGATTAGAATTGCAAACTTGATACATGCTTCCGTGAGTAAATAGGCAACGCATGTGTGTTTTTAGTTTTTCACTACATTCAAAAGAGTGTTTAATACGGCGCATTAAATCTTCTTCTTCGATTGACAAAGCGTAAGGATCTTTTTCTTTAATAGTAGGCCAGTTTTTATCACGAAGTTCGTATTCTTTTCCGTCGATGTGAATTGTCCCCCATTTTAAGTTGATGTGATGTAAAAGTAAACGATCATCCATTTGGAATTCTGGACGACGACGAATGATTTCTCCTTCTAATTTAAACTGAATAATGGTAATAGCTTTATGCATACGAGCTATTAACTGAGTCGTTTTTTCATCAAATGTAGCGTCAGAAGCATTGGTGCGAGGCAGGAATAATTCACAAGGATCATTCCCATAAACTTCCATTGCAAATGTTGCTAGAGGTAAAAGATTAATACCATAACCATCCTCTAATGTTGCTAAATTCCCAAAACGTAAGCACATACGAATAACATTAGCAATACTTCCCATGTTTCCTGCTGCTGCTCCCATCCAAAGAACATCATGATTACCCCATTGGATATCAAAATTATGATAGTTACAAAGTGTATCCATAATGATATGTGCACCTGGTCCACGATCATAAATATCTCCAATGATATGTAATGTGTCAATTGTTAAACGTTGGATCAAATTACACATAGCAATAATGAAGTCATTTGCTCGACCGGTAGATATGATAGTGTTAATAATCTGATCTACATAAGCGGATTTATTCGGTTCATCTGAAAATTCATGTAATAATTCCTGAATAATATAAGAAAATTCTCTTGGTAAAGATTTCCGAACTTTAGATCGAGTGTATTTTGAGGAAACATTTCTGCAGACTCGAACTAATTGATTTAGCGTAATTAAATACCAGTCATCTAAATCTTTTTCCTTCCGACGAATAAGTTCTAATTTTTGTTCTGGATAGTAAATGAGTGTGCATAACTCTTTTTTTTCATTTTCCCGTAGAGTATTACTGAATATTTCATTTACTTTACGTTTTATTGCACCAGAGGCATTTTTGAGTACATGATTAAATGCTTGGTGTTCTCCGTGGACATCAGAAAGGAAATGCTCTGTCCCTTTGGGAAGGTTCAAGATAGCTTCTAGATTGATGATCTCCGTACTAGCATCTGCAATTGTAGGGAAACTTTTAGCAAGTAACGTTAGATAACGTAAATCACTTTGTACCTGTTCGGATGTTATATTCTTATTCATATATGAAGTTTATTTTATTGTTAGTTTATTAAATCGTTTCCATAACAGTATTCCTAAAGTTGTTAGGCTGATAGGAAATCCACACCATATTCCAATAGCTCCCCAATCTAAAATAAACCCACAAAAGTAGCCGATAGGTAGAGCCAGCCCTAAATGACAAAAACAAGCAACATAAGCCATATGTTTAACATCGGCTATTCCTCTTAATGCGTTAGCAAAAGTGATTTGTAATCCGTCTCCAAATTGATAAAGAATCACAGACCATGCTAATAGAGCTACCATTGTTACGACCTCTTTCTCTGGTGTAAATATATATCCCATTGTATTGCGGAACGTTAGGATAAGCAAAACTACAAAAATTGCAATTATCATGATCAAATGGAGGCCTGCAAATGTGGTATTTCTTATGTTTATCCAATCATTTTTTCCTCTGTAAGTACTAACCTGTATAGTAATAGCTGCTCCAATACCATAGTATATCATGAAACCAAGCGTTGTAATGACTCCTATAATTTGATGAGCAGCTAAAGCGATACTTCCTAACCACCCCATCATGATTACACTTAAACTGAAAGATCCTGTTTCGACCCCCATTAAAAATCCGACTGGTAATCCTAAACGGACTAACTTACCTATGTCTAATTTATTGACAACTCCCTCTTTGAATCCCTTAAAGTAGGGTTTAAAACGAGAATGCTTAATAAATAAAATACTAAATAGCAAAAGAGAAACTACACGACTAACTAATGTTGATATTCCTGCTCCTGTTAATCCTAATTCAGGGAAACCTAATTCTCCATAGATAAGAAGATAATTCCCTATAATATTCAATCCATTTGAACTCAGCATAATCCACATTGGAGTAACAGTATCTGTTGTCCCGTCACAGAATTGTTTAAAAGAATTGAAAAGCATAATAAAAAGAATAGATATGAGCTGTAAAATATAATAGGGGATAATATAAGGCATTAACTCCTCTGGTTGTTCAAGTAGGTCTATATTGAACAATAAAAACAACATGATTAAGCCTAGAAACAGTCCAACAAAAGTATTAATAAATAGACTGTTCTTTAAAATTTCTCCAGCCTTTGCATATTCTTTTTGTGCAAAAAGGTTTCCGATGATAGGTGTGAGACCGTAAGAAAATCCCATCCCTGCAATGAAAACAAGATTAAAAAAGTTATTTACAAAAGAGGCAGCTGCTAATTCTTCTGTACTGTGATAACCAACCATTATATTGTCGGCAAACCCAACAATAATAATGCCTAGTTGTCCCAACATTATTGGGACACCCAGGCGTATAATTTCTTTGTAATGTTCTTTGTATATGGATAACTTTATCATTCCATTACTACTACCGATTTTATTACAATGTTTTCAGTTGGACGATCTTGTCTATTGGTTTTCACTTGTTGGATTGCGTCTACGATTTCAAGACCTTCCATTACTTCACCGT
This sequence comes from Parabacteroides sp., assembly GCA_017481945.1. Classification (GTDB taxonomy): domain Bacteria; phylum Bacteroidota; class Bacteroidia; order Bacteroidales; family Tannerellaceae; genus Parabacteroides. The sequence continues at coordinate 100,032 of JAFUOJ010000010.1, forward strand.
AAACGGTGTACTGATTGTCCAAAAAAGGTACTCCACCAATCGTTTTATAGGTTTCACGAAGATTCGCAGGAATCTTAGCTTCTTCTTTTCGTTTTTCAGCTTCTAATTCCGTTTTTCCAATAAGTGTATCACGAAGGATTGCTAATTCTTCTTTGTTTCCACTGCGATACAATTCCATAATCTTAGGTTTATATTCTGTTTGCAAACGGTTGAAAATCGATTGTTTTAGACGACTTTCTAATTGCTTTTCCATTTGTCCTAATTCTGTCTCAGAGTATTTCTTTCCTGTTACGATATAGAATTGTGAAGCAGAAGACGCTTTTTGGGGATTGACTTCATCCCCTGTACGAGCAGCACAAAGAGCTCCCTTTTTGTGATAATATTTGGGATATATAAATTCTGCAGGTATGGTATATCCTAAATCACCTGCACCTAATTGTTTATTCATCGGTGCATCTTTAGAGGTTACATCCCCTCCCTGAATCATAAAATCTTTGATTACACGATGAAATAATAACCCTTCATATTGACCAGCCTTTGCTAATTTGATAAAATTGTCGCGGTGCTGTGGTGTATCGTTATATAATTTCAATGTTATTTTGCCAAGTGTGGTATCCATTACCACGATAGTCTCTTTTGTTTCCATTCTTTATTGTTTATTTATTCACAACTTTCATTGACTTGATTTTAATGTTTTTGATGGGACGATCATCTCGGTTAGTTTCAACAAACTGTATCTTCTCAACCGTTTTCATACCGTCAACAACCTCACCAAAAATAGTATATTTCCCATCTAAGTGTGGTGCTCCACTTTCAAACATATAAGCTTCCCGTTGTTCTGGAGTAAAAGAATAGTCTTCGTTAGCCTCCATTTTATTCAGTTCCATTTCTGTAAAAAATTTCCCTGTCACAATGTAGAATTGGGTAGCCGATGAGGCACGCTCTGGGTTTTCTTCATCGCCGACACGGGCAGCACAAAGCATACCTCTTTTATGAAAATACTTAGGGTAAACAATTTCTGCAGGGATAGTATAATCCAAATCTCCGTCTCCTAAATGCTGATCAATGGGAGCGTCTTTTGAATTGATGTCACCCGCTTGAATCATGAATTGCTTGATAACACGATGGAACAGCAGACCGTCATATCTATTCTCCTTAATGTTTTTCAGGAAATTATCGCGGTGCTGTGGTGTATCATTAAAAAGTTTTACTTTAATTTTCCCCATATCGGTATCTATTAATACCAATGTTTCAACCTCTTGCGCTTGCAAATGAGAAGGTATAAGAGCCAATAAGGCTAATAAACAGATAGCAAACAGCTTTTTCATCTTCATCTTGTTTTTAATTATCGATACAAAAATAAGGATATTTACTCGTTAAAGCAATCATTTAATAGAACCTTTTCCGTAGCAATCTGTTCAAAATGAAAAATCGTTTAAACAAGTAGTATTTTTATGAAAACATGGTTGAACAGTGTAAGTCTATTGCTTGGAATGGGATTAATCCCTTTTATTTCTCAAGCACAGAATGTGGTTATAGAGGATGAAGAACCTAATTCTGTCATGTTTGTTTCAATTAATAAGGCAGGTAGTAATGTGATTCGGATCATGAATGAGACACAGAGTTCTCATTTTCATGAACCTAAAGCTCCTCATTTTGTCCTAACAGACCGAAAAGGTAAGTTTGCTTTGGGTATTGGTGGATACGTGAAGTTAGCCGCAGAATATGACTTTGGAGGTATCTCTGATAACCTTGATTTTTATCCGGTATTGATACCGGGAAAAGGGCAGACCTATGTCCGCAATCAATTTCAATTGGATGCGACTACCAGTACAATCTTTTTGAAATTGGTAGGATATACGCGATTATTAGGTGACTTTGTAGTCTATACTGCAGGAAACTTTCGAGGTGGCGATGGTAAAAACTTTGAATTGAGGAATGCATATATTTCAGCTCGGGGTTTTACCGTTGGATATGATTATGGTTCTTTTATGGATGTGAATAATTCACCGGCTACAGTCGATTTCGCAGGACCTAATGGTATGTCGAGTTATCATGCTACACAGATTCGTTATGAAAAATACTTTATACCTGGGTTGAAAGCTGGAATAGGAATAGAAATGCCTGTTGTGGATGGCGTAGAAAATAGTTCTGTCGTTGTTTCCAAACAGCGTATGCCTAACTTTCCTATGTATGTACAATATCGATGGAATTCCAGTGGACATTTCCGGGCTGCGGCTATTATTCGTAGTATGACATATGATAATTTGATCGCTCATAAAGCAGAGGCTAAAACCGGTTGGGGAATCTTAGCTTCAACATCATTTAGTTTGACAAAATCTTTGCAGATATATGGGCAAGGTGTTTATGGAAAAGGTATAGGTCAGTTCTTAAATGATATTAGTATGTTGAATGTTGATATAGTTCCCGATCCGGAGCGAGAGGGGAAAATGCAGGTTCTTCCAATGTTGGGATGGTTTGGAGGACTTCAATATACTATCTCTCCTAAAATATTTGTTACCAGTACTTATGGACAGTCCCGATTGTATAGTCATAATGGATACCCCACAACTCCTTCAGAACAGTATCGTTACGGCCAATATCTGAATGCTTCTCTATTTTGGAATGTAAGCTCTAACCTGCAATTAGGAGCAGAATATCTACGTGGTTGGCGTACGGGTTTTGATAATAACACTCGTCATGCCAATCGTATCAATATAGCAGCACAATATAATTTCTAATAAAAGGAATCCCGATAGAATACCAATTCGTATTGGTTCTATCGGGATTCTTTTTGTTATGTATTACTTAAAAAAGTTTATTTGGATATTCTCCAGCGTCTACTAAAGCTTGGATTTTATCAACAACTTCTTGGCGGTCTTCCGGATAAGTCACACCAAACCATTTGCTGGCGGTATCCAATACTTCCACTGTAGCTGTCTTTTCGTTAATTAGTTTGTCTACCATTAATGGAATAAAGAATTCGCTCTTTAAGTTCTCGATGTTTTTAGGATTGCTAAGGAATGTCTTGAAATATTCTTTACTATAAGCAAAGTAATCAGGAGTAAAGCCCCAAAAGTTCATACTAACTGGAGTTGTTTCAGGTGTTGCTACCCATTCCTCATTGTCGTCCAAGTATTTAACTTCTCCATCCATACGTTGGATTTTAGTGCGTTCTACAACTGAAGTCAATAACTTGTTTTCATCTGTTGTGCAGATACCGCGTGAAACAGTACCACTTTCACTTAATGTATTTCCTACGCGGAAACCAACCATAGAATAAACGTTCTTAGACCCTTCAGGAAGTGACGCTAAGAATTTCCCCATAACTTGGAAAGAATCACGACCGTAGAAATCATCACAGTTTATAACTGCAAACGGTTCTTGAATTGCGTCTTCCCCCATCATAACAGCGTGGTTAGTACCCCAAGGTTTTGTACGGCCTTCTGGACAAGAAAAACCTTCCGGTAGATTGTCTAATGCCTGAAATACTAATTCACAAGGAATATGCCCTTCGTATTTGGAGATTATCTTGTCGCGGAAATCTTGTTCAAAGTCTTTGCGGATAACGAATACGAGCTTACCAAAACCTGCTTGGATTGCGTCATAGATTGAATAGTCCATGATTGTTTCTCCATTAGGGCCTAACCCGTCTAATTGTTTTAAGCCACCGTAACGGCTTCCCATACCTGCAGCTAATAAAAATAAAGTCGGTTTCATGATTATTAAGTTTATAATGAATTTTTTGTTTTCTTTGGACAAATGTAGAAAATAAATAAGAATTGCAGGGTAAAAGTATAATTTAATTTGTTGTTCTGCTGAATAATTATAAGGTATGGGCAGATTTGCGTACCTTTGTCTCCATAAATAATTTGTAAATATTGGACAAAATGAAAAAGTTAATGGCAATACCTCTTGTTGCTATGGGTATGGCAACAATGATGGGTTGTAGTGGTACGTCTATGAAAAGTGTTGAAAAGAAAGAGGCAATTAATTTGGCTAATTTTGATACAGCTGTAGCTCCGGGAACAGACTTCTATCAATATGCTTGTGGTGGCTGGATGAAAAATAATCCGTTGAAACCGGAGTTTGCACGTTTTGGTACTTTTGATCAATTACGTGATGATAACTTAGGACAGATTCGCTCTTTAATTAAAGAGTTGAGTGATACACCGCAAGAAGCGGGTAGTGTAGGACAGAAAATCAGTTTACTGTATGCTTTAGGGATGGATAGCGTAAAGTTGAATGCTGATGGTTTTTCTCCTATCAAGGATCAATTAGCAGCAATCAATGCATTGACTACGAAAGAGGATGTAAGTAAAATGGTTGCAACTTTGCATAAGGAGGGAATGGCTCCTTTCTTTGCTTTGTATGTAGGAGCTGATGAGAAGAATAGTTCAATGAACATAGTACAGCTGTATCAGGCGGGTATCGGTATGGGTGATCGTGATTATTATCTATTAGAAGATGAAGGTAGTCAGAAAATGCGTGAAGCCTATAAAAATTATATCTCTCGCTTGTTCTCTTTGAGTGGTAGTACCCCAGAGCAAGTTGAAGCAGCTGTCAATGCGGTAATGAAGATTGAAAAGGGAATTGCAAATGTTTCCTTTAGCCGAGAAGATTTGCGGGATACGCAGAAGAATTACAATAAGATGTCTGTAGAAGAGTTCAAAGCGAAAAATAATCCATTGAATTGGGATGTTTACTTTGAAAGTATGGGATTGATGAATGTTAAATACTTAGACGCAAAGCAACTTCCGTTCTATGAAGGATTGAGTTCTTTAATGAAAAATACAACTTTGGAAGAACAAAAGTATTATTTGGCTTTCAACTTGCTGAGTGCTGCTGCTCCTTATTTAAGTGACGACTTTGTAAATACAAATTTTGATTTCTACGGAAAAACAATGTCTGGCCGCCAAGAATTGCAACCTCGTTGGAAACGAACATTGTCTACTGTAAACGGGGCTTTATCTGAAGCTGTAGGGCAGATGTATGTTGCAAAATATTTCCCAGCTTCTTCCAAAGAAAAGATGTTGAAGATGGTTGGTGATTTACAAACAGCTTTGAGCGAACGTATCGCTGGGTTAGAATGGATGAGTGACGCAACTAAAGCAAAAGCACAAGAAAAGCTTTCTGCATTCATTGTAAAAATAGGTTATCCGGATAAATGGCGTGATTATAGTGGTTTAGATATTAAAGATGATTCTTACTGGGCTAATGTTCGTCGTTCTAATATTTTTGAAATGAATTATATGTTAGCTGATGTTGATAAACCGGTAGATCGTTCTCGTTGGGGAATGAGTCCGCAGACTGTAAACGCTTATTACAATCCTACAACTAATGAGATTTGTTTCCCTGCTGCTATTTTGCAACCTCCATTCTTTAATCCTGAAGCTGATGATGCTGTGAATTATGGAGCAATAGGGGTTGTGATAGGACATGAAATGACACATGGATTTGATGACCAAGGACGTAATTACGATAAGGATGGAAATCTACAAGATTGGTGGACTGCTGAAGACGCAGCTCTCTTTACAAAACGAGCTGACCGCTTAGTACAGCAATATGATGATATTATCGTTGTAGATAGCGTACACGCAAATGGTCGTTTTACATTGGGAGAAAACATTGCAGATCAAGGCGGTTTGATGGTAGCCCATTTGGCTTATTTAAATTCTTTGAAGGGAAAAGCAATTCCGGAACCGATTGACGGATTTACCAATGAACAGCGTTTCTATTTGGGGTATGCTACGCTTTGGGCACAAAACATTCGCCCCGAAGAGATTTTGCGTTTGACTAAGATTGATCCTCACTCTTTAGGGAAATGGCGCGTGAATGCGGCTCTTCGTAATTTGGACACCTTTTATACCGCATTCGATATAAAGGAGGGAGATCCTATGTATATGCAGCCGTCTGATCGAGTAATTATTTGGTAATTTACCGATAGGCATTTGTATAAAAAGCAATTGGCACCGGTTAAGAAAGGGCTGCTTACTCCTTTCTTAACCGGTGCCAATTGCTTTTTATTTTTCTCTGTAGAAGATTATGGATTTGTTAGCTGAGATAGTCAAAGGGCTTTTTGTATATTTGCACCTTTATTAGAAACATTAACAACTTGAATAGAATGAAAAGACTTTTTATGCTGGCAATACTGTTGACAGCAATCTTTTGTGGGAAGGCACAGAATGTGCAGTTACATTATGATTTTGGTAAGCATTTATATGACAAAGACCTACACGGGCGTCCGGCGATGACTACCACTGTAGAAATGTTTAAGCCTGACAAGTGGGGTAGCACCTATTTCTTTGTAGATATGGATTATACCAGCAAAGGGGTAGCTGCCGGTTACTGGGAAATTGCTCGTGAATTACGTTTTGGGGAACCTCCTTTTTCGATTCATGTGGAATATAACGGGGGAGCTTCTAATAGCTTTTCTTATAATAATTGCTATTTGGGAGGTGCTACGTACACTTGGAACAGTCCTGATTTTACAAAAGGATTCAGCCTTTCGGCTATGTACAAATATATTCAGAAACATGTAAGCCCCAATAATTTCCAATTGACAGGAACTTGGTATTTACATTTTGCAAAAGATGGTTTATGTACGTTTACCGGCTTTTTCGACTGGTGGCGCGAACAAACATTTTATGAGGACGGTAATCATCGTAATTTTATCTTTTTGGCAGAACCACAGTTTTGGGTGAACTTAAATAAAGTAAAAGGTATAGATGATAATTTCAATCTAAGTGTTGGAACAGAAGTAGAGCTGAGTCAAAACTTTGGAGCTCGTAAAGGGTTCTATGCAATTCCGACTTTAGCTATTAAGTGGACGTTCAATTAATTTCTGAAAAATGTCTGGCTTCCTGTTGCTCGGTAAAAAATATTACCGTGACCAAATAAACAGCAAGTTGTTTGTATAGGCAGAAAAACGTATATTGGAAAACCTCGAGCTCACCCCGAAGTAAGCAACAGGAAGCACTATAGACATTCCGGTTCGGTTATTAGTTCAACTAATATTTCATGTTAATCATTAGGCTTATTAGCCTCTTGTCGCATGTGAATGAACCGAAGTGCAATCATTACGATGCTTATAAGAGCTAAACTGCCCATCAGAGAGTATTTTAAAACCTGATTAGAGAAATCACTTGTTCCTATCAATACCAATATAATGAATGAAATCATCATGATTGCATCCACTAAGTCTTTATTTATTTTCATGTCTTTATTACTAATTGTTTAAGTTTATTTGTCTGTGATAGTTTCTTCCTCTTCAGAAGGAGTACTAAGCGCTTTCATGATTCCAAACAATCCAACTCCTAAAGCAACCATTACGATAACAAGTTTTAGGTAGTCATTAGGAATGATAGAACTGCATGCAAGTACGCAACCAACAATTGTAATAATAATATAAAGATATAAACTAGCTTTGTTTTTTTTAGTAGACATAATTATTTAATTTTAAAGTGAATAATAAATGAATGCGTTTAGAAAACGCAATAAAAAATCGGTATAGAGTAATTACTCCATACAAAACAGATATTTCACTTGACTACTAAATAATGATTTTTCGTAGGCCATAAATGTGATAGCCCATACGACAAAGAAGTGTAGAGAATTTAATGGTTTGAAATGTTGTTACCTCTTCGGAAACCTTTCGCAAGAGGTTTGTTTTTTTCAAATAAGAGATTTGGAGTATTTTTTTCTCGAATTTAAACAGACGAATGTTGAGAGTGCTGCTACTTGTTTGAATGCTTCTTCTTGGAACTAAGCAATTTGTGTCTTTTAATTCATTGCTTAAAATATCCAAATGGTGTTGCATATCTGTAGTCCCTTCTTCTACTGTAATCATCTCTTTCTGTACTTGGCTTAAAAGCACAGCCGTATCGTCTTGAGATTCTTCTGCCGTGAAAAAGAATACCCCAAGTAATAAAATGATTATATGTAGAAATACTTTCATACGGCAAAGATATATGAATTTTTACATAAAACACAAGTCCTTCTCTTTTTTGTTCTTATTTTTGTAATAGAATTATATAAGAGAAGATAAGATGGAAAGAAAATCAAAAATAGAAGCTTGGCTTGAAGCTGCTCGGCCAAGAACGCTCCCAGCTTCAATTAGTCCTGTATTGTTGGGGAATGCGTTAGCTTATTATGAAGGTATCTTTGATATTATACCGGCTATTCTTTGTTTATTCGTTGCATTATTTGCTCAAATAGCAAGTAATTTTGCAAATGATTACTTTGATTTTAAGAAGGGAGCAGACACTGAAGATCGTTTAGGACCAGATAGGGCTGTTGCCCAAGGGTGGATTTCTCCTAAAGCAATGTTGATAGGAACATTTATTACGTTAGGATTAGCTTGTATATTGGGGGTGTTATTGATCCGTTTTGCAGATTGGCGTTTATTGGGAGTGGGTGTCGCTATTGCTGTCTGTGTATTAGCTTATTCTGCAGGTCCTTTCCCCTTAGCTTATAAAGGATTAGGAGATGTTTGTGTATTGTTGTTTTATGGAGTAATACCAGTTTGTTTTACTTATTATGTACAGACATTACATTTTTCTCTTTTGTCCTTTCTGCTATCAATATCATTGGGGCTTTTGTCTGTAAATATATTGGTAGTAAATAATTATAGAGATTATGAGCAAGATAAAGTAGCTTGTAAAAAGACAACTATTGTTTTGTTTGGTCGTCGTTTTGGACGTGTGTTTTATGTTGTAAACGAATGTATTGCTTTTCTTTTAATTTTTCCTCTTTTATTAGAAGCACCTTGGTGGATTTTGTTCTTGTTCGGTATTTTGTTTACTTTTTGCTTTTATACTACGCGAGAGTTATTTTTGTTAGAAGGAAAAGCTTTGAATCAAACATTAGGACATACGGCACGTAATGTATTCTTCTTTGCTTTGATTCTTTCCTCGCTATTTGTATATATTGGTAGCCAAATTTCATAATTTGAGTAAATAAAAAGAGCCTTTTTATTCCTAATTCAAGGAAAGGAAATAGAAAGACTCTTTTTAATAATCAGATTTTTTATAAAAGTAGTCCAGCTGCTACTTCTTCTGTTACGGCTTCATTTTTAATGGCTGCAACCAAAGCAAGAGCAAAATTCATGACTAGTCCTGGACCTTTACCTGTGATTATATTTTCTGAAATTTCTACGGCTTCCCCTGTTACGTTTGCGCCTATTAACTGTTCTTCGAAACCTGGGTAACAAGTAGCTTTACGGCCTTTTAATAAACCTAATCCACCTAATACCATAGGGGCCGCACAAATGGCAGCAATGATTTTCCCTTCACGTTGTTGTTGTAACAAGGATTCTTTAACCGATTCTGACTTATTTAGATTAGAAGCTCCTGGCATACCTCCTGGAAGAATGATTGCATCTGCTCCTACAAGAACAGCCTTTTCTAAAGTAGTATCTGCAATAATAGGAACATTATGTGCACCTGTTACTGTTTGATTATTTGTAATGGAAACAGTTGTTACTTCTATACCACCACGTCGTAGAATATCTACTGTTCCTAAGGCTTCCATCTCTTCGAAGCCGTCAGCTAAGAATACGATTGCTTTTTTCATGTGATTTCTTATTTAAGTTTATATAAATAGGTAATGGTGCCGCTTTGATTGTTTGCTCCGCTAATGCTATTAAATTTAGCTCGTTTTGCTGCATCTAATGCACTTTTACGCATAGAAGCGTTATCTATGTTCGTCCCTTTACCTATTTCTGCAAAAATAACATTTCCCTTGGGATCTACAGTTATATTAATAACTATTCGTCCCTCTTCTTGAATTGTATAGGCTGGACGTGGTAATCCTCCGGCACCAATAGAACGTCCATTTAGATTAAAGGAACCATAGCCTCCAACTCCTTCATTCGCTCCATGATCTGAATTACCAAATGGGCTACCTTGATTTCCACTACCAGATTGGGCATCTCCTTGATTATTCCCAACTTTACTTCCTATACCAAATGCACCTGCTACCTTGTTGTTAATAGCTTGCTCTTTTTTACGACGTTCTTCTGCTAAGCGTTTCTTTTCTGCTTCTTCTTTACGAATACGCTCTTTTTCAATTTCTTCTTTTCGTCTCTTTTCTTCCTCTATTTTACGTTGTTCCTCCTTCTCTTTCTTCTTTTTTACATTTTCAATAGCGACACTCTCTTCTATATCCTGTGTTACCAACTCTTCCTTCGGTATTTCTACTTTAGGTTTAGGGGCAGGAGGGGGAGGAATTGTAGCCTCAGCAGGGAGTTCTTGTCCTGTATATTTAGGTTCAAATGTTCCCGCTGCTGTGTTAACATTTCCAAAATTAACTAAGATCCCTCCATCTTCTTCTGGTATAACAGTCTTTAAAACAGTAAGTCCTAATATCAGTAATAAAATGAGATGAAAAGTAATAGAACCAACTATACCGTATATGTCATCTTTATTTAATTTCATAAACTTCTCTTGATTGTCAATTCCTTTGTGGACGGGTTGCAAGCACCATTTTAAATTTATTCTGATTTGCTATGTTCAGAATACGTACTATCTCTTTATAAGGAACTGTTTCATCTGCATATAAAGCAACAAACATTTCAGGCTCTTTTGTATAACATTCCTGCAAAAAAGGAGTAATTTCTTCAAAGGAAACTTGTGTTTCTCTTTGTTTACCAAAAGCGATGTAATAATTCAAATTGGCATCAATAGTGACACGTGTTAACGGTTTTGCTGCCGTTTGTTTTTGTGCTTGTGGGAGTGTCACCTTGATTGCATTGGGTATTACAACCGTAGAGGTAACCATAAAGAAGATTAATAGTAAGAATATGACATCAGTCATAGATGCCATACTAAAACTTTCGTTTACTTTTGTTCTTCGTTTTAATGCCATAATTGTTAGTTCGCTGGTTCATTTAATAAGTCCATAAATTCCATGGTACGTGCTTCCATTTTATTTACAACGTTGTCTACCTGTGAAACTAAATAGTTGTAGGCAAACAAAGTAATGATTCCGACTACTAAACCTCCTACTGTTGTTACTAGTGCTTCATATATACCACCGGATAATAGAGAGATATCAACATTGGTTCCTGCATTAGCCATGTCAAAAAAGGCACGTACCATACCTGTTACTGTTCCTAAAAATCCTAACATAGGAGCTCCTGCAGCTGTCGTTGCAATTAAAGGAAATCCTTTTTCTAATTTTGCAATTTCTAAATTTCCTACGTTCTCAATAGCGACTAAAACATCATTCATCGGTCTCCCTAATCGAGTAATACCTTTTTCTATCATACGTGCAGAAGGAGTATTTGTACTGCGACAAAGATTTAAAGCAGAATCAACTTTCCCTTCATGAATATAGTCTTTAATTCGGTTCATAAATGTTTCATCTTCTTTACCAGCTCGGCGTATAACCATTAATCGCTGGATGAATATATAACAAGCCATTAATGATAGTAATAATAATACAATCATTATCCAACCTCCTTTAAAAGCTAAATCGATTATATTGATCTCTGCTTCAGTTGGTATTGTAACTGCTGTTAAATCGGGCATTTGATTTGCTGTTTGTGCCTCTACAGCTTGTAAGGAAAGTAAAATACTCATATTCTTTAATTAATGATGAATAAATAATAATTAGTTTTTTCTTTATTTGTTTTGTAGGCAAGCTTTATACTTACTTATAGTCTCTTTTAAACCCAAATATAAAGCATCACAAATTAATGCATGTCCAATAGAAACTTCGTCTAACCAAGGTATGTTTTGATTGAAATAGGCTAAATTTTCTAAACTTAAATCATGCCCAGCATTTACCCCTAATCCTAAATTTTTTGCCAGTTGAGCTGCTGCTATAAAAGGGGCAATAGCTTTTTCTTTATTGTTAAAATATTCTGTAGCATACGGTTCTGTGTATAGTTCGATACGATCAGTACCTGTTTTTGCTGCATATTCAATATTTTCAAGTTCTGTCCCTACAAAAATTGAAGTTCGAATACCTTGTGAAGTAAAAGTATCTACTAAATCATTTAATAAGTCAAAATTTTCTTTGACATTCCATCCAGCATTTGATGTGATTGCGTCTGGAGCATCTGGAACAAGTGTTACTTGAGTAGGTTTTACCTTTAGCACTAAATCTATAAATTTATTGCAAGGGTATCCTTCAATGTTAAACTCTGTTTTTATTTCAGGCTTTAAAGCATATACATCACTGTATCGAATATGACGTTCGTCAGGTCTAGGATGAACGGTTATTCCTTGGGCTCCAAAAGCTTCACAATCTAAAGCTACTTTTAATACGTTAGGGACATTTCCACCACGTGCGTTACGAATAGTTGCAACTTTGTTAATGTTTACACTTAAATTTGTCATCGTATATTGTTATATCTTTTTCTTCATTACATTTGCATAAAAGTATCGGCAAATTTAGCAGTATTTAGGGAATATACAGAATAATGTTAGTGAAAGATTTCATAACGAAAGAAATTCCGGTGTTAAAAAGTTTTGACACAGGTGAATATGCTTTAGCTTTAATGGAAGATTTTAAATTAAAGCATTTACCTTTATTAAATGATAACATCTATCGCTGTTTGATTTCTGAAAAAGAGTTGTTATTAATGCCAAATCTGACAGTTACGCTTGGAGAACCATTACTGTTCACTTATAGTGTACAGTTGGATACGCATATTTATGAAGCTTTAGCTTTAATTACTCGTTACCAGTTAAGTCTCCTTCCTGTAATAAATTCAGAAGGAGAATATATGGGTGTAATAACTCGTGATAAGCTGGTTGATGTTTTTGCTGAATTGTGTGGTGCTGATTTATCTGGTAGCATAATTATCTTAGAATTAATGCTTCAAGATTACTCTTTGACTGATATAGCTCGTTTAATAGAAACAAATCAAGCTCATGTTTTGAATTTGTTTTCATATATGAATCAAAAAACAGGACGTTTACATTTGATGATTAAGATTGATTTAGAAGATGCTTCTCCTGTAATTCGTAGTTTTGAGCGTTTTAATTATAATGTTCTTTATTATTCTATGGAAAAGGGAATGATTGATGATTTATTGGAACAACGAATGATAGAACTAGTTCATTATTTGAATATTTAAGGAGGATAGTTGTTTATGAAGAAAGTTGGAATATTTGGAAGTGAATATCAAGCAGACAAATTGCTTGTTATTAAGCGATTATTTGAGAAACTTATTTCTTTAGAAACAGAAATCTTTGTTGATCGTGATTTTTATCATTTCCTAACAAAAACATTAAATTATGAACCTATTGTTGCTGGTATTCTTACAAATGATGAATTTGATTTAGATGTCGCTTTAAGTTTAGGAGGAGATGGTACCTTTTTACGTACGGCAGCTCGTGTAAATAGACAAAATATACCTATATTAGGTATTAATACGGGGCGCCTTGGATTCTTAGCCGATGTTGGGAGTAATGAAATAGAAGATACTTTGGATGAATTATTCAAAAATTATTATAAGGTAGAGGAGCGAACTTTGTTACGGCTTCATACAGAAGGTAGGATGTTCCAGGGATATAATTATGCTTTGAATGAAATAGCAGTCCTAAAACGAGATTCTTCTTCTATGATTACAATCCATACTTCTTTGAATGATGAGTATTTAACATCATATCAAGCAGATGGTTTAGTAATTGCGACACCAACGGGTTCTACAGCTTACTCTATGAGTGTGAATGGACCTATAATTATTCCGCAATCTGATAATTTGGTATTAAGTCCTGTCGCTCCTCATTCTTTAAATGTTCGTCCATTGGTTATTCCTGACTCTTTTACTATAAGTTTAGGGGTTGAGAGTCGGAATAAATATTTTCTGATTGCTCTTGATGGACGTTCTGAAATCTTTCCTGCAGGCATAAAGTTAAGGATAAATAAGGCTGATTATACAACAAAAGTAATCAAACGGTATAATCACACCTTTTATCAAACACTTCGTGAGAAATTGATGTGGGGAGCTGACGCAAGAATGAAATAGGGAATAGAAAATATGTTTTACAGCAGTTTTCTGTTAAATCGCGTTAAGGAAATGAGAAAAGCAAATGTTTTTGTATGCTGTATAGCATAAATTCTATATATTTGCACTGTGTTTTTCATGGTATTAGATTTAAGGTTAACAATGGAGATTGGCTGTCCGTGATGGATAGCCTTTTTTCTTGTCTATACTTGAAGTTTTTTAGGTATTTGGAAATAATATTACCTTTGTGATTCAATTAAAGTTCGAGTTTAAAATGAAAAGAGTCTTTTGTCCTAAATGTGATAATCAATTAGCATTTGATGAAACAAAATATCCAGAGGGAAAGGTATTAGCATTCGTTTGTCCTCAGTGTGGTTCTCAGTTTAAAATAAAATTGGGTAGAAAAGTTGTTCGTACTGATTCTGGTTTAGAAAAGGAGGTGAAAGAACCGGACTTTTCATGTGGATATATAACAGTGATAGAAAATGCTTTCGCATTTAAGCAAAGTTTACCTCTCGTGATGGGAGATAATGTAATAGGTCGCCGTAACAAAGATACAGAAGGTGTAGACGTTCCTATTATTACCAGTGATCCAAGTATGGGACGTAAGCATTGTGTGATAAATGTCAAGGAGAATAAGTCCGGAGAGCGAATTTATACTTTACGTGATTTCCCAAGCCTTACAGGAACCTTTGTAGGGAATGTGCTTGTTGGTAAAAAAGAACAGGTACGGATAGAAGATGGGGCAATTATAACTATCGGTGCAACTACATTTATTCTTCATGTATCAGAATCTTAGATACTGCCGGAGTGAATTCGACATCTCTTATATCGGGGCGATAAGGGAGATTGGGGGAAATTTGGCGTAGGTTTCGGGAGAGATGGATATAAGGAACATCTCTTCAACTCCGGTCCAGTAAACTAAGATGAAAAAATCATCATGTATGCTTTTTGTTTAGACTTCGAGAATAAAACAACTAACTCTTCATTTAGTTCATTCTTTTTGTGAAAAAAGAGTGAGATTTATCTAATCCAATCTTTCCTTAAAAGTAAATAAAGATATAAATAAGCTGGTAAGAACAATAAAGTCGTTCTTTGTGTTATAGATCATAAAATCTGTATAATTAAATGATGATAGAGGTATGATATATAACTTAATGCATTATTATATGTTTTTATTTGCTATTTCTCCATTTTCTCTTTGGGCACAAAACAAAACGATAGAGCTGTCTTTAGAACAATCTTTTTCTTTGTTACAACATAAAAACAAGAGTTTGAAAATTGCAGAAAAAGCTGTTGAACAGGCAAAGAATGAGCATCAAAAGCTCAATGCTTTTTGGTATCCGTCATTGAATGTTACAGGCGCTTTTGTGCATTTATCCAATCCGATAGAAGTTCATCAGTCATTAAGTCAGTTTACTGATCCTGCTCAAGACTATATCCATTCACTATTTCCCAATGAACAAATTATCTCATCTCTTTTAGAACAATTAGGTCAAAACACTCTTGTCTTACCTCTTTTTTCTCAAAATATAACTTCTGTTGACGCTAATCTTGCTTGGCCCCTTTTTACAGGAGGTAAACGTATGTATGCAAGTAAAATAGGAAAACAGCTGGTTGCTGCTGCAGAAATTAATCAAGAACAAGTAGGAGCCAATCAACAAACCGTATTGATAGAAAGTTATTTTGCTGTACGTTTAGGACAGCGAATTGTAGAGGTAAAAGAAGCGACGTATACTTCTTTGTCAATTCATTACACTCAGGCTGTGAAGTTAGAGCAACAAGGTTTAATTAATCGGGCAGAACGTCTTGTCGCCCAGGTTAGCATGGAAGAAGCAAAACGAGAATTAGAATCTGCTCAAAAAGAATTGGAGGTAGCGAATCATATATTGAAAAGTTTGATCAATGTGGAGGAAGAGTGGGGTGTTAACCCAACGACTTCTCTTTTTATCAATGAAAGTATTCCTTCCGTTAACTACTTCAAAGATATAATCCCTTTTAGCAATTATATTATTAACCAGTTAAAAATACAAGAAAGTATTACTCAGGAACAATTAAAAATAGGTCGTTCCAGATATTTCCCTAATATTGCTTTTGTAGGAAAGCAAACTTTATATGCAAATGGTTTAGATAAATATTTAGTTCCCCGTACAATGATAGGCGTTGCTTTTACTTGGAATCTTTTTGATGGTTTGGAGCGAGAAAAAAGTATTCACCAAGCACGTTTAGCAGGACAAACTTTGCTTCTTGAAAAGGACAAGGTTACAACAGATCTGTTAGTTAGTGTGGATAAGTTTTATACGCAGATACAAAATGCAATGGATGATGTGCAAGCTTTACAGGTAACATTAGAAATGAGTAAAGAGTTGCTACGTATCCGAATGAAATCATTTCAGGAAGGGATGACTACTTCTTCAGAAGTAGTAGACGCAGAGGTTATGTTATCAAAGGTGAAGACCGCATTCTTACTCGCCTATTTCCAATATGATGTAGCTTTGGCTAATCTCCTGTCTATTTGTGGTATTCCAGAAGTTTTTCTTCAGTATTGCAAAGAGGGTAAAACCGATGTTTTATGATTAAAAAGGAATACGTATGGACAATACAAAGAAATATCTGACAATTTCATTTATCATAGTATTAGTTCTTGTTGTTCTTGTCTCTTGTATAGGAATGTTCTTACTAAAGAAAAGACCTATTATCCTACAGGGACAGATAGAGGCTACAGAGATTCGAATCTCCGGAAAACTACCTGGTCGTATCGACACTTTCTTCGTTCAGGAGGGGCAATACGTGAGAAGAGGAGACACCTTAGTTGTTATCAATAGTCCGGAAGCAGTTGCTAAGTATCAACAAGTAAATGCGTTGGAGAATATAGCCCGCTTTCAACAGCAAAAAGTTGATGAAGGAACTCGTAAACAGATTATAGCAACAGCCCAACAATTATGGAATAAATCAAAGTCGGACTTAACTTTAGCAAAAACTACTTATGCACGTATTGAAACGTTGTATCAAGATAGTGTAGTCTCTTCTCAACGACGAGATGAGGTGAAAGCCCTATACGAAGCTGCTTTGGCTAACGAACGAGCTGCTTGGAATCAGTATCAGTTAGCTTTGTCTGGTGCACAAAAACAAGATAAAGAAAGTGCCCTTTCATTAGTGAATGCAGCGAAAGGATCTGTTGATGAGGTGGCGGCTCTTTTGCAAGACGCTAAGTTACTTGCTCCTGAAGCAGGACAGATTGCAACTATCTTCCCAAAGAGAGGGGAATTGGTAGGCGCTGGTATGCCCATCATGAACTTAATTGTATTGGAGGATGTACATGTTATATTAAATGTACGCGAGGATCGCCTCCCTTTTTTCCGTATGGGAGAAACTTTTATTGCTGATGTACCTGCGATTGACCGAAAGGATGTAGAGTTTAGGATAATTTATATAAGCCCTTTGGGGAGCTTTGCTACTTGGAAGTCTACAAAGCAAATAGGAAGTTATGACCTACGGACTTTTGAGATACATGCTTTCCCTGTTGAAGTTGTTGATGGTTTACGCCCCGGTATGTCTGTATTAGTTAATTTGAATACCCTTATACAAGAAAATCATTGATGGCTTTTGTTTTTACACATACTGCTTTTTATGCTGTTCTCAGAAGGGAACTGAATCGAATGCTCTCTCGACGGCTCTATTTGGGTGTCTGTATTGTACTTCCTTTGTTCTGTATCTTTTTTATGGCAACAATCTTTGGTAATGGTCAGATGGAGCGTATACCCATTGGAGTCGTTGATCAGGATCAGACTGTTCTGTCTCGTGAAATCATTCGTCTGGTTGACGCCGTTCCGACTTTTCATGTAGTACAACATTTTACAGACCAAGTAACAGCCCGACGAGCAACTCAAACAAAAAAGATATATGGCTATTTATTGATCCCCAATAACTTTGAAGCGAAAGTACTTTCTGGTCGGCAGTCAACATTGGCTTATTACTATCATTACGCTCTTTTAAGTGTTGGTGGGGAGGTCCATGCTGCTTTTGAAACGGTTCTTCGACAAGTAGCGATGACTCCGGTTATTAGCCAGGCTGTAGCTTTGGGAATGGGGGAGAAAATGATAACCTCCTTTTTGCTTCCGATTCAGGAAAGCAGTCATCCCCTTTTTAATCCAGATTTAGATTATTCAGTTTACCTAAGTAGTCCCTTCTTTTTTGTCCTGCTCCAAGTGATTATCTTATTAACTACAGTATATGTGGTAGGGAGTGAAATTAAGTTTGGTACAGGACAAGCTTGGTTAGCAACTGCACGAGGGAATATTTTTGTAGCCGTGGGAGGAAAATTACTCCCCTATACATTGATATTTTGCCTTATGAGTATTTTGGCGAACTATGTTATGTTTGGTCTTCTTTATATCCCTTTCTCTTGCGGTTTCTTTCCTTTAAACTTGACAGCTGTACTTTTTGTAGTAGCAACACAAGCTTTAGCCCTGTTTATTTTCTCTGTTTTCCCTGTAATGAGTTTAGTCATAAGTGTCGTTTCTATGGTAGGTTCCTTAGGAGCTACTTTGTCAGGGGTAACCTTCCCGGTTCCCTCTATGTATCCACCTGTTTATTACGCCTCTTTTTTGTTCCCGGTACGTCATTTCGTAGAGATTTACCAGAATTTACTTTATGGTAATTATGGATTTGCTTGGACTTGGGCAAATTATAGTTTATTGCTATGCTTTTTACTACCCGCGATATGCCTGCTACCTCGTTTGAAAAGGGCGCTCGTCAATGAAGAGAAGTGGAACCGTTTAGTAGATTGAGAGGAGGCTGAAAGATGGGAATACTCACTGTTATACGTAACGAGTTTAAAACAATTGCTAGCAGTATGGCAATCCTATTGGTTTTGATGGGCGGAATCTTTATGTATGGTTTACTATATAATTATATGTATGCCCCCGATGTGGTACGTGAAGTCCCTGTGACCGTTGTAGACCGTTCGCAGAGTGAATTGAGTCGAGAGTACATCCGTTTGTTGGACGCTACTCCTCAAGTCAAAATTGAGTCGGCATCGGTTAACTATCCGGACGCAGTCGAATTGATGGCGGGTAGGCAGGCGTTTGGAATCCTATACCTACCGGATGATTTTGAAACTCGCGTTTCTCGTGGAGACGAGTCTGTATTCATTATGTATCAAGTAACCAGTGCATTTCTTTACTATACGGCTATGCAGGAAGCTGCGTCTTCTTCGATGTTAGCATTGAATAACCGGTATCGTCCTAATATGTTGGTATTCCTTTCCCCACAGGAAGCTGTCGCTTTAACATCGGTTGAGCCGATTCAGGTGGTAGGGACAGCACTCTATAATCCAACGGATGGCTACGGTACCTATTTAATTCCTGCTGTGTTGATTGTTATCATCTTTCAGACACTACTGATGGTAATTGCTATGATCAGTGGGGAAGAGCGGCATTCAGGTTCTATTGTACGTTTGGCCGGTCAGCCGATAAACCTTTCTTTTAAGCGGATGGCGCAGATCGTGATAGGGAAGAGCTTTGTGTATGGAATATTATATGCTGTTTTTGCACTCTTCCTATTAGGCTTAGTCCCTTTGTTGTTCGGACTTCCTGATATAGGAAACCCATTGTATGTCGTAGCGTTGATGATTCCGTTTCTATTGGCTACCAGTTTTTTAGGATTGACAGCGTCTGCCTTCTTTACAGACGCTGACGCTCCGCTTTTAATGATTGCCTTTTTCTCCGTAGGGCTTATCTTTCTCTCTGGAGTATCCTATCCTTTGGAGTTAATGCCTTGGTATTGGCGAGTTGCTCACTTCTTCCTTCCTGCTACCTCAGCAGTTTTGGCTTATGTTAAGTTGAATTCGATGGGAGCTTCGATGGCAGAGATTCAAACAGAGTATCTCACTTTATGGATTCAGTGTCTGGTTTACTTCGTCACAGCCTGTTTTATCTATCGTCATAATATCCGAAAGGCATTGCGAAAAGAATAAAAAAAGTTTCTTATAGCTTCATTTACATATTAATCATTACTTTTGCGCCTGGTTCTGATAACATGAAAAGAAATGAAACGAATACTACATTTAATTTTGATTAGCTGCCTATGCTTGTCGGCTGTTGCCCAGAAAAAGGCACCAAAGTGGATGAATAAAGCGAAGAAGGCAGTTTTTACGGTGACAACTTATGGTAAGGATGGAGCTCAATTGGGTACCAGCACAGGTGTTTTTGTCTCTGAGACTGGCGAGGCACTCTCTCTCTACGGAATCTTTAAGGGGGCTGAAAAGGCAGTTGTAACTGATGGAGAAGGGCAGACTTTTTCTGTGGATAGAATTTTGGGTGCAGACGAAATGTATGATGTGATCAAGTTTAAAGTAGGAGTACCCAAGAAGGTCGCTTATTTACCGATTGTTCCGGAAGCAGTAGCCAACGGGGCGAATGCTTACCTATTACTATATTCTACGGGTAAAAACGCCTCTTTTAAGTCAGGGAAAGTTACTGAGGTGACGAAGTTAAAGGAACCTTACAAGTACTATCAGTTAGCTCTTGCGTTAGAAGAAAGTGAATTGAATGCACCGATTTTGACGGAAGAAGGGCAGCTTTTTAGTTTAGCACAAGCAGACGCGGGAGGAAAGAAGGATGTTTGTTATGGTATTTCAGCTGGCTACGTGAATAGTTTAGTGATAGGTTCAACCAGCTATCTAAGCTCTACTTATCGGAATATTGGTATTGCAAAGACTTGGCCGAAAGAGATCAATGACGCAACAGTCGCTCTCTATCTATTGATTGGTACACAGGATGTGCAGACCTCTTTAGCTACAATCAATGATTTTATTGCGACTTTCCCTTCTGCTCCCGAAGGATATTTAAGCCGTTCAGACCTATACGCACAAAATCGGAAGGCCCTCGCTCAGTCAGAAGCAGAGCAGATGACCTATTTGGATAAAGCTTTAGAGGATGTGAAGACAGCAGCTAAATATAGTGGGGGTAAGGGTGACTCCTGGTATAATCAGGCAAAATTGATCTCTAATGTTGCGATTTCAGATACGACATTGACCGCTTCCGGCTGGACGTTAGACGCGGCAATAGAGGCTATTGATAAGGCAATCGCTGAAGAGGACTTACCTATGTATCACCAGTTGAAAGCCGACATCTATGTAAATAAGAAGGATTATCAGAAGGCGTTCGATGAGTATATGATTGTCAATAACAGCGATAAAGCCTCTGCCAACACTTTCTATCTGGCGGCAAAGACAAAGGAACAGATTTCCGGATTTAACATAGGGGATGTGATTGCGCTATTGGATAAAGCGATAGAGAAGTGCGGAGAAAACATGAAGGTAGAAGCTGCCGGCTATGTCTTGGAACGGGTGGAATGGCGTTTGCGATTGACACAGTACAAGGAGGCGATTGCAGACTATGATTTGTATTACTCTCTATTGAATGGGCAGGTCTTCCCTAACTTCTTCTATCTGCGTGAACAGGCAAAGTTCCGTGCAGGCGATTTAGACGGAGCGTTGAAAGATATTCAGACCGCCATTCAAGTAAGTCCTCGTACTCCGGACTACTATGCAGAGGAGGCTTCCATCCTGATTCGTCAGCAGAAATATGAAGAAGCATTGAATAGCCTATCCAGAGCCATCCAGTTAGCTCCCGACTTTGCCTCTTGTTACCGATTGCGTGGCGTCTGCTATGTTCGCCAAGGCAAAAAGAACGAAGCCTGCGAAGCGCTCAACAAAGCCAAAGAGTTAGGCGACCCCGTCGCAGAAAAGATGATAAAAGAACATTGCAAGTAATCGTAAACTTTCCGTATGCTGACGGAGGTCGTTAGGAGGGCTTTCTTCCCCTCGGTTTGACCCCGTAGCAATAAGGGTTTCCATTCGCAAGAGTAGCGACCGGTAAGTCGCGGGTGTCGCGACTTACCGGTCGCTACTCGCCAACCTTACCCGTCGCGGGACCCGCGACTGGTAAGTCGCTAAAGGCGCGAATGAATTCCTATTTCCTCTCTTCCCTTTCTTTTAATGCCTCTTCTAAGGAGATGTGTAGGGCTTGGGCTACTCCTTGGCCGTAGGCTGGGTCCGCTTTGTAGCAATTGCGGACGTGGCGTTGCTTGATGAAGAGTTCACAGTCGCCCATGGCACGCGCGGTGTTCTCGAACAAAAGCGCTTTCTCCTCTGCGGGCATTAGACGAAACAAGGCCCCCGGTTGACTGTAATAGTCCTCGTCATATTCCCGTTCATTGTAATTAAAGATAGGACCGTTGGCCGGATAGGGAGGCTCTTTGTGGTCCGGAGAGTCCTGCCATTCGCCGTAGCTGTTGGGTTCGTATCCTTTGGTTGCTCCGTAATTCCCATCTACTCGCATGGTCCCGTCTCGATGATAGGCATGGAAAGGACAACGTGGCTTGTTGACGGGGATCTGTTCCAAGTTGACGCCTAACCGGTAACGCTGGGCATCGCCGTAAGAGAAGAGTCGCCCTTGCAACATCTTATCAGGAGAGAAGCCGATACCGTCTACGATGTTCATGGGATTGAAAGCAGACTGCTCGACCTCTGCAAAGTAGTTCTCCGGATTCCGATTCAACTCCAATATACCGACATCCATCAAAGGGAAGTCGCCATGAGGCCAGACCTTTGTTAAGTCAAAAGGATTGATCCGGTAGTTGTTCGCCTGTTCGAGTGTCATTAATTGAATCTGAAATTTCCACTTCGGGAAGTCCCCCCTCTCAATACTTTCAAACAGGTCTCGCTGGTGAGACTCCCGATCTTTGGCAATGATAGCCTCTGCCTCTTGATCCGTCAGGTTCTTAATCCCTTGTAGTGTTCTTAGATGAAACTTAACCCAGATACGTTCGTTCTTGGCATTGATGAAGCTGTAGGTATGGCTACCGAAGCCGTGCATGTGTCGGTAGGAGTAGGGAATACCGCGGGGGCTCATCGTGATTGTCACTTGGTGTAGGGCTTCCGGGAGCAACGTCCAAAAGTCCCAGTTGTTATTGGCGCTACGCATGTTCGTTTTGGGGTCCCGCTTGATGGCATGATTTAGGTCCGGGAATTTTAATGGGTCGCGCAGGAAGAAGACAGGCGTGTTATTCCCGACTAAGTCCCAGTTACCCTCTTCGGTGTAGAACTTCATGGCGAAACCTCGGATGTCTCGTTCTGCGTCGGCCGCTCCCCGTTCTCCGGCTACGGTAGAGAAGCGAACAAAGCAGTCGGTCTTTTTACCTACCTTACTGAAGATTGCTGCTTTGGTATATTGGGTAATGTCGTGTGTAACGGTAAAGGTGCCGTAAGCGCCTGAGCCTTTAGCGTGCATACGTCTCTCGGGGATGACTTCTCGGTCGAAGTGCGCTAACTTCTCAATATACCAAGCGTCTTGTAGTAAGACATGTCCTCTGGGGCCGACGGTTTGCGTATTCTGATTGTCTGCTACAATACGACCGTTCGCGGTTGTCAATTTCTTCTTTTCCATGTGAATATTACTTTATTGTTTAGTATAGTTATTGTCGTTTTCTATCCAGTACCTTCTCTTGGAATCGTTGCATTAGCTCATAGAAGCTGGGGATAAATAAGGTGGCAAAGAGGGTGTTGATTGCCATACCGAAGACCACCGCAGTACCTAATGCGATTCGACTATTAGCTCCGGCTCCGGTGGCAAACAATAGAGGCATGACTCCTAAGATAAAGGCAAAAGAGGTCATTAGGATAGGGCGAAGTCTTACGTGTCCTGCTTCTAATGCCGATTCACGAATGGAGTTACCCGCTTTATGGTAGTCACGTGCGAACTCAACGATAAGGATACCGTTCTTTGCTGACAGTGCAATTAGTAGGATAATACCAATTTGCGTATAGATACTGATCGGTACACCCATGACTAAACACCCGATGATAGCTCCCAGTAAGGCAATGGGTAACCCCATAATCGCAGCGATTGGGCTTGTCCAGCTTTCGTATTGTGCCGCAAGAACTAAGAAAGAAACCAGTAATGCCATCGCAAATACAAGCATAGTCGTTGAACCTGCTTGTGTCTCTTGGTAAGCTACTGAGGTCCATTCATAGCTGAAATTGTTTCCTAACTCCTCTTCAATTAGTTCTTCCATCGCCTGTATGGCCTCACTGGAACTATATTTGGGATTGGCTATACAGGTTATGGAAGCAGACTTATACATATTATATAAGTTAATCTGGTCTAACCCTAATTGCTCTTTTACTTCTGTGAAGGCAGAAAAGGGGACCATTTTGCCAGAGCTGTTTTCGAGACTGAGATGTAAGATGTCATCAATCACCTTTTGTGCCTGTTCGTTCGCCTCTATTTTAACTTGGTAAATGTGCCCGAACTCAACGAAGTCATTGACATAGGCTGCTCCCATGTAATAACTCAAGGTGGAGAATACTTGGTTGAGCTGTAATCCTAATAGTTGTACTTTGTCCCGGTTGATTTCCAATTTGTATTGAGGTACATTGGCCTGATACATACAGGAGAGGTTAAGGAGCTGCGGCTTTTTATGATAAGTCGCTTCCAATGTCTCGATAGCCCGTTGCATTTCTGTAGGACCTAAATTCTTTCTATCTTCTAATTGAAGTTGTAGTCCGCCGGAAGCTCCTAATCCCGGAATTGCCGGAGGAACCATCGCAAATATTTGAGCTTCTTGAATGCTATAGGCTTCTTGATTAAAACGATTTACAACTGCATTAGCTGTATGTTCTTTCCCTTTTCGTTCATTCCAGTTCTTTAAGATGACGAAATAGGTTCCGGCATTAGAGAGTTCTCCTCCTCCCATAACAGAAAAGCCACTGATTTCCGTATAGGTTTTAATCTCAGGATAACTATCTAATATCTTATTGATTTTTCTCCCAACAGCTTCGGTACGTTCTAAACTCGAAGCTGGAGGAAGTTGTGTTGAGATTAGGAAATAGCCGTCATCTTCTTCCGGTATGAATGAGGTTGGCCAACGCATGAATAAAACGAATGCAACTACTGTTATAGCTCCGAATAGTATCATTGTAATCACCGGACTTTTTAGCATACGGGCGACTATACGGTTGTAAATATCTTGTGTCTTGCCGAATAGTTTATTGAATCCCTTGAAAAGAAAGAAAGAGGACTCTCTTTTCTTTTGCAGGAATAAAGCACATAAAGCAGGAGTCAAGGTTAGGGAATTGATTCCGCTTAGGACTGTTGCCGCAGCAATTGTGAGTGCAAATTGTTTATACAACTGTCCTGAGATACCACTGATGAATATTGTAGGAATGAATACGGCTAATAGAACTAATACAACCCCAATAATCGGCCCTACAATTTCTCCCATAGCTTCAGTGACTGCTTCACGGGCTGTATATTTCCCTGTATCCATAAGGCGGGAGGAGTTCTCTACTACTACAATAGCGTCATCGACTACGATCGCAATCGCTAAGATAAGTCCGAAGAGAGTCAATGTATTGATAGAAAAACCTAAAGCAGCCATAATTGCTAAGGTTCCAATCAAGGAGACCGGAATCGTGATACAAGGAATAATCACCGCTCGGAAGTTTTGTAGGAACAAGAAAATGACCAAAACGACGAGGAGTGTTGTCTCTATGAAAGTCTTCAGAACTTCATGGATAGAGGCATTGATTACTTCTGTTGTATCTAAGGTTACTGCGTAGGAGACACCTGCCGGTAGATTCTTCCCTAATTGTTCCATTTTGGTTCGAACCTGTTTGGCTACATCTAAGGAATTAGAGCCGGGAAGTTGATATATCGCAATAGCAGCACAAGGTTTCCCTCTTAGTTTAGAGACTACATTATAAGAGACACTACCTAATTCTATATGGGCAACATCCTTTAGTCGGAGTATCTTGCTATTCCCTTCTGTTCGTAAGATTATGTTCCCAAATTCTTCGGGTGTCGTTAATCTTCCTTGTACTGTAAGTGTATATTGAAATGGATTATCAGACTGGGCTATCGGTTGTCCTACATATCCTGCTGAGACTTGGGTGTTTTGATTGGCTATCGCTTGGAAGATCATCTCCGGAGTTAAATTACGAATACGCATGGCGTTGGGATCAAGCCAGATTCGCATACTATAATTACCGGCTCCCATGACATTCACAGACCCAATACCCGGCAGACGAGTAAGTTCGTCTGTTAGATTAAGACTGGCATAATTACTCAAGTATAGTCCATCGTATATGGAGTCCTTAGAACTTAATGTCAATAACATGACAATGTTTGAGGATTGTTTCTTAGTAGTAATACCTTGTACGATTACGGCTTCCGGTAAACTACTTTGAGCAATGTTCACCCGGTTTTGTACCATCACTGTAGCCATATCAATATCTGTCCCGACTGCAAAGGTGATTGTCAACGTATATTCTCCTGAGCTGGAAGAGGTCGAACTCATGTAAAGCATACCATCTACACCATTAACCTGCTGCTCAATAGGGAGACCGACCGTCTGAGCTACTGTCTCTGCATTAGCCCCTGGATATACTGCGGAGACCTGAACCGTAGGAGGCGTTATCTCCGGATATTGGGAAATGGGCAAGATATCGAGCGTAACCAATCCGGCTACAATTAGGATGAGTGCCAAGACGGTAGCAAATATCGGTCTGTTAATAAAGAACTTTATCATGGCTATTTATTTTATAGGCTTAATACTCATACCATCTCTAACTTTTAGCAGGGCTGTAGTTACGTACCTCTCATTAGGTTGGATTCCACTAATAACCTGTCGGAGGGTATCTTCAACCAATTGCCCGGTCTCTATACGACGATGTACAACCACATTGGAGTCATTTACTACGTAAAGAAACTTCCCTAATTGATCTGTCCCGATGGAAGCGTCCCGAACTAAGATGGCGTCTTTTTGCTCGCTGTAAGGTAACGTGATTGTTACGTACAGCCCACTCTTCAGTTCTCCATCCTTGTTCTCTAAGTTGGCACGAACGCTTAGAGTACCGGTCGATAGGTCTATGTTGGGTGAGAGATAATCCATTGTTCCTGTATAGATTTGTCTCCCTTCTTGTCCGGCGCGGATGGAGACTTGGGTGGCTTTCTTTATTTGAGGATTGCTTTGGGCAGCTATCACTTTCATTTTCATGAACTGATTATCCTCAATATCAAAGTTAGCATACATGATATCGTCTTTGTATAAAGTCGCTAAGGTAACCGGTTGGACTGCACCACTAATGTAGTTCCCAACGTCATAATTACCGCGCGTGATACGTCCGTCGTAAGGTGCCCGGATGTAGCAATAACTTAAATTGGTTTGAGCCGTCTTGAGTGCTGCCTCCGCATTACGGACAGAAGCTTCCATCTCTTCAGCTGTTGACTTGGATTGTAAGACCTGTATTTGACTGACGGCACCGCTCTTTGCCGCCTCTTTAATGCGTTCATAATTACTACGGGCATATTCCAATTGAGCTTTGGCAGTGTTTAGTGCCGCCTCTGCCTGAACAACATTGTTTTGGTAAATATCCGGCTCAATAATAAAGACCAACGCTCCTTTTTTTACTTTAGCACCTGCCACTAAATAAGAGCTTTGTAAGTAACCGTTCACACGAGCAACTAAGTTTACCATCTTATCGGAACTCAAATACCCCGGGTATTCCTTTGTTAAAGTAATATCTTTAACGATTGGAGTTGATACGCTGATGGATGGAATCAGTGCCTCGCCTTGTGAACTTTTCTCTTTACATCCTATCCAAAGCAAAGTCGACAATCCCATGATTCCTATTGTAATTATCGTTTTCATATCCTGTTTATTTAATGAACAATTAATTGTCAGTTATTTATTCGCCGGTAGTCCATCCACCTCCTAAAGCTTGATAGAGCTGGATTAGGTAAAGCAAAGAGGAGCCTCGAGCTTGTGTCAGTTCATTTTCGTATGTCAGTAAAGAACGCTGGGCGTCCAATACATTTTGAAAAGGAGTAAGTCCCTGCTTATAGAGCTCGAGGGAGAGTTCTAACGTCTGTTTCCCTTGGTTGACGACTTCCCGAAAAGCGACGATCTGTTTGATGGAATTCTTGTAGGAGTTCATCGCATTGTCCACCTCTTGTACTGCGGTCAGTACGTCTTGATTGAACTGATGAATGGATTCATCTAATTGCGCTTTGGCTAATCGGGTCGCTTGGATGAGTTTTGTCCCTTGAAAAAGATTCCAAGAGATAGACGGGGCTATCTCATACGTAAGACTTTTGTGATTCATTAGTTTATCCAAGTCGTGAGAAGCAAAACCGACCGAACCGTTCACGAAAATCTTAGGCCACCAATCCGATTTAGAAGCACCTAATGAAGCCGCTTGTGCATTCACCTGATGTTCAGCTGCCCGGAGATCAGGACGGCGAAGCAGGAGATAGGCAGGAATACCGATACCGATTGGCTCCACATATTCGGGTAAAGCCTTTTGCGACTCTATGAGAGGTCGGATGTCATCGGGATAAAGTCCCAGTAGCACTGCCAGCGTGTTGGAATATTGAATGATTCCTGCTTCGAGTGTTGGGAGGGAAGCCTTTGTGTCGTAATAGACGGATAGGGCTTGAGCGACATCCAATTTGGAAACTAATCCGGTCTCATATCTTTTTTCTGTGATTTGTACGACAGCAAGTTGCGACTGGCAGTTCTTTTTGACCACCTCAACCTCTTGTTGCAATTCTCTCAGGTTAATATAGGCAGAGGCAACTTGTGCGCATAAGGAAACCATAACCGCATTATATTCTTCTTTGGAGGCGGCAAAGTTCTCCTTTTCCGCCTTTACCCGATTGCGGATACTTCCAAAAACATCAATCTCCCAATTCATAGAGAGTGTAGCATGACTGTACTGAGTAGTACTTTGGGCTAAACTACTGGTATTGCCGCTGCTTTGTTGGCGAGTCCAACCGGTCGTTAATCTCAAAGTAGGAGAGTAGTTCCCCTGCTGTATGCGGAGATTAGCTTTTGCCATAGCGATACGATCGATAGCCATTAGGGCGGAATAATTTTGTTGGATAGCAAGCTCAATCAGAGAGTCTAACGTGGGGTCATTGAATTTCTTCCACCATAAATCTTCTATAGGTAATGTCTGTTGGAGGTTACTATCGTTTTCTAACCAGGTCTCCGGTAAAGCCTGTTCTAAATAGGTCTGCTTGGTCTGCGCTTCCAACGTAAGCGGAAAGAACAGATAAATGATAAAATATCGCCATGTCTTTGTGTGCATACTTCTTTTTGTTTAGACTTTTTTTTAGAACAGAGTTAAAGAAGAATTGTTTGGCTCTTTTGTGAGTTATTTTGGTGAAGGAGTTAAGCCCTTATAGGTAAGATAGTAAAATCCGGAAATTACTGACATTTTGTTAAATCTCAACTCGTGGAGAATCGCATATTTGAAGAAAGAGAACAATCGCCCGGAAATAGGGTAAGGATTTGGAGGTTGTTTTTTAACGAAATAAGGGCTGTTTGAAATTGGGTCGGCAACGAAATAAATTGGGTCGGCAGGTAATTTTTTTTCGCTGGGCATCTAATAAAATTTTTCTCGGCATCTAAATTCAGATAGGTTCCAGATAAGCTCGAAAAGGTCCCTATCCCTCCGGTCTTTTTCTCTAATTGTAGACCTATTTCTTTTCTTTTCTCAATAAGAATCCTTCGTAGGTCCTTGTTTTAACACCTGGTTTGTTGTTTTTACAGAACAAAAATGAAATGATAAAATGATAGGAGATAAAGGGAAATAGGTGACTATTGCTTCTTGTACGGGATTGTCTCAAGCGGAGAGCGAGAAGCTGTAATTGAAAGATCTATTTAGAAGTTTTTATAGGAAAACAGTGGGCGTTTCGTAAAATGTCTACCGTTTTTTATGAACTGTAATTGAAAAAACATACCTTTGTGTCGTTCTCACGCCGATTTGCGGGTGGGAGCAGACATATATATAAAAGGCGTTTATTGAGCGTCTTGTCTTCTACATTTCCAAACTTCGCAACTTTGAGAATACACAAGAAGGCAGGGCAACGA
>JAFUOJ010000011.1 GCA_017481945.1 Parabacteroides sp.
AATTTTATCAAGAAGAAGATTTTAGAGTTGTCATTTGGCGATCAGACGACGAAGGAAGCGTTCCAAAGCGTTCCAATGATGATCCAAAGGTGTTCCAAAGCGTTCCAACGGATGAAGAGAAACTATTGGAGGTCATAAAGGGAATTCCCTCAATTTCAAGAGCAGAACTTTCTAGACGATTAAAAATTAGTGAACGTCAAGTTAGAAAGATAACAGACCTATTACGAGAAAAAGGCGTATTGATTCGTGAAGGCGGAAACTCTGGAAAATGGGTTATTAATAAGATATAATTTAAAAAGTAGCCAAACTCTTTGCTCAATCAAGGAATTTGGCTACTTTTGTGTCAGAGTTGTTTGACAAAGTATAACGCAGAAAATTGGTGCAATCTCAAAGTCGCCAAATCGTTACCAACAACCATCTACCGTAGCATTCGCTATTTGTGTATCAGTTAGATACGGAATAATTGATTATCCGATGCAAAGATAAACATTCACTAAACACACACTTTTATGAGAAAAAGATTCACCATTTTAGTAGGGCTTATTGTATGCTTCCTAAGTAATTATGTT
The DNA here is from genome assembly GCA_017481945.1 of Parabacteroides sp. Taxonomy (GTDB): domain Bacteria; phylum Bacteroidota; class Bacteroidia; order Bacteroidales; family Tannerellaceae; genus Parabacteroides. The sequence goes on from JAFUOJ010000011.1 coordinate 570, forward strand.
TTTGCAGAAAACATACCTCTTCCAGAACATCCACGTCCTGACTTCGAGAGAAGTAATTGGATAAATCTTAATGGAGAATGGGATTTCACTTTTGATAAACAGAAGGGAGAAAAAGCGATTCAAAGTAAGGGAGCAACAGACTTCGAATATAAAATCAAAGTTCCTTTTAGCTGGGGAAGTCCACTTTCCGGAGTTCCCGATAAAGGAGATCAAGGTTGGTACACTCGTTCTGTTACTATTCCCAAAGAATGGGAGGGGAAACGTATCTATCTTATTATTGGAGCTTCTGAATGGGATACGCAAGCTTGGTTAAATGGAACCCCTATAGGAAATCATAAAGGAGGCTATACCCCTTTTGAGTTTGAATTAACTGAACATATCACAGCTTACGGACAACCTCAAAATCTGGTAATCAGTGCAGATGATACCGCCAACGATAAACGTCTTGGAGGAAAACAGGGATATGGAAATGCACGTGGTATCTGGCAGACTATTTATCTGGAAGCCCGTGGAAAAAACTTCATTGACTACGTACATTTTAGTCCAGACATAGATCGTTCTGTTGTCAAAGTTGAAGTTGGATTAAACCAATTACTCGAAAAGGCCAACGCACTTCGCCTCCACTTCCAAAATGGAGAACAAGCTGATTTCATTTACACCCCCAAAGGAAAAGCCCGCAAATCATTGGTTCATACCTTTGAAGTCAAACTGGAGAACCAGCAGTTATGGGATCTTGATAATCCTTATCTATACGAAATGGAGATGGCTTTAACAAACAACACACAAACTGTAGACGCAGTGAAAACCTATTTCGGACAACGTAAAATCAGTGTCACTAACCTACCGGGGACTACCTATCCTTACATCTCTTTAAACGACAAACCGGTCTACTTACAGCTATGTTTGGATCAAAGCTACCACCCCGAGGGATACTACACCTTCCTTTCAGACGCTTTTATGCGTGAAGAGATCATGTTATCTAAACGCTTAGGGTTAAACGGGAATCGTATCCATATCAAAGTGGAGTTACCACGCAAACTTTATTGGGCAGACCGCTTAGGACTACTGATCATGGCAGACGTCCCGAACTGGTGGGGCGACATTGATGAGTTTGCTAAAAACGATTGGTTACATTGTATGCGTCAGCAAATCAAACGTGATTACAATCATCCTTCTATCTTCTCTTGGGTGGACTTCAATGAGACTTGGGGACTTTTCACCAAGATTGATGGTCAAAAAATATACAAGCCGGAAACACAAGAATGGGTAAGAGAAATGTATCATCTGACAAAACAGCTGGACCCAACTCGCTTAGTTGATGAAAACTCTCCTGTTCACCACGACCATGTAGAAAGCGATCTTAACTCATGGCACATTTATTTACCGGGATACGCTTGGGAAGATACTCTCAAACATTTCTGTAACAATACCTTCCCCGGATCTAACTGGAACTACATCGGAAACAATAAGCAAGCCAATGTACCGATGTTTAACAGTGAATGTGGTAATGTCTGGGGATACAAGGGTAGCACAGGAGACGTTGATTTAACATGGGATTATCATCAAATGATTAATGCATTCCGTGCATACCCACAATGCTCTGGTTGGCTTTACACCGAACATCACGATGTCATCAACGAATGGAATGGCTATGTTCGCTACGACCGTACGTCCAAAACATTTGGATTAGACGAATTCGTCCCCAATATGACCATCACAGACTTCCATAGTCCTTACTATATTGCTCCACGCTGCAAACTAATGCAAGAGGTACAGGCAGGAAGTCAAGTCGAAATTCCTTTATTCTTATCCGTTATGACCGATAAAACTCCTGGAACGATGAGTGTCGAGACCTCTATTGCCGGATGGAATGAGGTTGGACAAGAGATAAAGGAGATCTCAGTTGGTCGTTCTACTGTTGATTTCAAACCGTATATGAACGAACTTATCCAACCTGCTCATCTAACCTTACCTCAGCAGAACGGTTTATATGTTGTTCGCTTCGTCCTTCGTGGGAAAGCCGGCAACGTGTTGAATCGGAACTTCGTTCTCTATCGAGTGAGAGATGGTAAGAAACTATCAGACGTTCAACCGGTCCTTCAGCTTTCATTTGCCCCCAAAAGCTATAGCCAAGCCCAATGGAGCATGAAGCAATGGAACGTAATGGACGGTAAAAAAGTAAACGGAGCCGGCAATGGTTTCTTTGAATATCAGGTTCAACTTCCTACAGATTTAGATCTTGACAAGATTGAAAACGTAGTCTTAGCTTTTGAAGCCTCTGCGAAGACACTTTTCGGGAAAGATAAAGAGGGGGCTAACATCGAGCACGCCGACTTAGACTTTATGGTCGGAAAAGGGACTTACGACCCTTGTAAGAATCCGAACTCTTACGCACAAACAGATGAGAGAAAATTCCCTTCTCAAATACAAGTCACTGTAAACGGAAAGACTTGCGGCATGATCTCTTTGGAAGATGATCCGGCTGACCATCGCGGTGCACTCTCTTGGTTCTCTCAGGAAAAGAACAGAAGATTACAAGAAGCTGGTTCCTACGGGTATCTAATTGAAGTAAACGTTCCCAAAGAGGCTCTCCAAGCCGGAGGAACAGCGACTGTACGCTTTGAGGTTCCTCAAGGTTGTAACGGAGGTTTAGCTCTCTACGGAGAAGATTTTGGACGTTACCCGATGGATCCTACTTTCATTTTCAATCTAAAGAAGTAAAATCCTTCAAACGTTCGACAATATGAAGTCAATGTTATATACCATAATCCTGCTGTTCGCAATGTCTTCCGATTCATTGCTGGCACAGGAAGCAAAGGTCAAAGGGCTTAACGAACAGCTGATGTCTATTAGTTCCTCCACTCGGTGGGAACTAATGGACATTGTTCCTCTTCACTTCAAGACCTATCACACGCAAGGGATGTTGAAAATCGGAGATACCTTCTATGTTACTGCGGTACGAGTAACCCGCCCTGCGAAGTATAAAGGGAAGGGACCGGATCGGACAGTCACAGACGAAGGGGCCGGAATCGGTTATCTTTTCCATTTTGACAAAAACGGACAGTTGATTGACCAAATCGAATTGGGAGAAGGTTCCGCTTTCCATCCGGGCGGTATGGATTACGACGGTAAATACATCTGGATTCCTATCACGAAGTATTACCCCTATAGCGAGTCTATCATCGTGCGAGTAGATCCTACGACACGCAAGGTAGAGAAGATGGCAACCATTGACGACTCGGTGGGAGCAATCATCCATGACACCGACAACCATACGTTAATCGGCATGAACTGGGACGCTCGCGAGTTTCTCTATTGGCCGTTAAACAAGCAGAGCGAGATTATCAATCCAGAGAAAAGGGCTGCCGAGATTCGTGTCCCCAATACCCAGTCCAAATTAGCGATACAGGACAGTAAATACATCGGACAGAATCAGCTTTTAGGATTCGGGCTTACCAATCTGGGCAACGGCAAGCGTATCGGAGGGTTAGAAATCCGGGATACACGCAACCAAGCGTTACTTCATCAGGTTCCATTGGCTTTAAAGACTACCAAAGGGATATTCATGACTAACAATCCGGGAGCTGTCGAGGTAACAGAAAAGGGGCTTCGCTTCTATTTCATTCCGGAGGATAACCTATCTACAATGTATATCTATCTATTAAAATAAAAGCACCGATTAGGTATTAAAGTAATACCTTACCGGGTATTGGGTCAATACCTTATAAGGTATTACACTAATACCCGGTAAGGTATTGACTCAATAACTGGTAAGGTATTACACCAATAACCGATAAGTTATTACACCAATAAATAAAATGTATCGCTAATCATTCCTTTCTTAGCTCCGCGTCCATCGCTGCAGCCGCCTTGCGACCATCGCCCATTGCTAAGATCACAGTAGCACCTCCACGCACGATATCACCTCCGGCAAATACATCAGACAGAGAGGATCGCATATTCTTCTCACCGACTACGATAGTACCCTTCTTGCTGACTTCCAAGCCTTGGAACGCACGCGGTATCAATGGATTAGGAGAAACACCTACGCTGACAATCACTTCATCTACGTCAATCGTTTCAATCGCTCCCTCTACCGGAACCGGACGACGACGACCGGAAGCATCGGCTTCGCCTAACTCCATCTTCTGCAAACGCATTTGTTTCACACGTCCACGTTCATCACCAATATATTCAATCGGATTGTGTAAAGTCATGAACTCTACCCCCTCCTCCTTAGCATGCTTAACCTCTTCCAAACGGGCCGGCATCTCTTCTTCACTCCGTCGGTAGACAATCATTGCGCGCTCCGCACCGAGTCGGCGAGCGGTGCGCACCGAATCCATCGCGGTATTACCACCACCAATCACTGCGACCTTTTTGCCTTGTAATACAGGCGTATCGCTCTCCGGATTGGCTGCGTCCATAAGATTCACGCGAGTTAAGTATTCATTAGAAGACATGATACCTACCAAGTTCTCACCCGGTATCCCCATAAAATTCGGAAGTCCTGCGCCACTGGCAGCGAAGATACCTTTGAAGCCCTCCGCATGCAAGTCGTCATAACTGATCGTCTTACCTACGATACAGTTCGTCAAGAACTTCACGCCCATCTTCCGCAGACCTTCAATTTCTACATCCACAATTCGGTTCGGCAGACGAAATTCCGGAATACCATACTTCAATACACCGCCTATTTCATGCAAAGCTTCAAAGACGGTCACGTCATAACCACGCTTTGCCATATCTCCTGCAAACGAAAGTCCGGCAGGGCCTGAACCTACGACAGCCACCTTAATACCATTCTTTTCTGCGATTTCAGGGATAGAAATGTTTCCGCTCTCACGTTCATAGTCGGCAGCAAAACGTTCCAAATAACCGATAGCCACAGCGGGTTTACCCATCTTCAAGTGCATACATTTGCTTTCACACTGCTTTTCCTGCGGACAAACACGACCGCATACAGCGGGTAACGCACTGGTTTCTTTCAATACCTTCGCAGCCTCCAAGAATTCACCACGTTCGATATTCTTAATGAAAGTCGGGATATTGATACTTACCGGGCAGCCTTGCATACAGGTAGGGTTCGGACAGTCCAAACAGCGTTGTGCCTCTTGCATAGCCTGCTCTTTCGTCAATCCTAAATTCACCTCTTCCAAACGGGTGTGACTACGGTATTCTGGATCCAACTCACTCATCTTGACACGGGGAATCTCCGTGCGTTCTTTATTTTTTTTGCTTTTGCGAAGTGCCTCTCTCCAGGGTTCGGCACGACGAGCAGCAATTAATTCTTCTGTTGTCATTTTCCTATACTGTGGTTTGTTATTTCTTTTCAATATCTTTATAAGCACCCAAACGCATTAACATCTCATCGAAATCTACCTGATGTGCGTCAAACTCCGGTCCATCTACGCAAACGAACTTTGTCTTACCGCCAACCGTAATACGACAAGCACCGCACATACCGGTTCCATCCACCATAATGGTATTCAGAGAGGCAACGGTCGGGACCTCGTACTTCTTGGTCAATGCAGACACAAACTTCATCATGATAGCCGGACCGATGGTTACACATAGGTCTACCTTCTCCCGATTAATCACGTTTTCTACCCCATTCGTAACTAAGCCCTTCGTTCCGTAAGAACCATCGTCCGTCATGATAATTACCTCATCAGAATGAGCGCGCATTTGTTCTTCCAAGATAACTAAGTCTTTCGTACGAGCTGCCAAGACAACAATGACACGGTTACCTGCTTTATGGAAAGCCTCAACGATTGGCAACAATGGGGCTACACCGACACCACCACCGGCACAAACAACCGTACCGACCTTCTCAATATGGGTAGCCTGTCCTAATGGGCCTACTAAATCGGTAATATAATCGCCTACATTTAGTTCGCATATTTTTTTAGATGTACCGCCTACTGCTTGGATCACAAGCGTAATGGTTCCCTTTGTAGTATCAGCACCTGCAATAGTCAAGGGTATGCGTTCCCCCTTTTCTCCTAACTTGACGATAACAAAGTGCCCAGCTTTACGAGAGCGGGCAATCAATGGAGCTTCCACTTCTAACTTAACCACGTTAGCCGAGAAATGCTCTTTGCTCACAATTTTATTCATTATAATCGCAACTTTTGATAGTTTATTTTGTTGATTTGTTTGCAAAAATACACGAAAAAAGTTAATTTGTTACTATTTTGCCAACTAAATGAAGAATTTATTCAAATAATCCTTCGTCACGAATCAACATAAGGATTGCAGAATGAGGAACTATCAAGTATTTTTCATCATTAAAGCTAATTTCATACGCCATGTTCTGAAGAAATACAGCCAAGTCCCCTTCGTGAGCTTGCAAAGGTAAGTATTGAATATTTCCATCCTTCTTTTCCCATACCTCATGTTCCTCACTCTGTGACGGAAGCGGAAAGCCGGGACCTACCTTTATAATATAACCGCTTTGTATCTTGTCTTGCTGAACTGTCGGGGGTAAATACAATCCTGATTTAGTTTGACTCTGAGGATTCTTTGGTTTAATCAGAACTTTATCTCCAACCATTAAGAATTTGTTTATGTCTTCCTGTTCTATACCTAACTGCATATTCTTTACATTTTTAATTGAGAGAGCAAAGATATAAAATCAGCGGTATAAAAAAAGCGACTCTCCAAACAGAAAGCCGCTTCTTTCGTATAATCATTAATACTGTTAAATAGAACGTCCTTTATATACATTTGACAACTTCGTCGGATACAAAATTCCGGAGAAAGAAACTCGTTCACTGTGGAAGTTTGGATTAACGGTCGCATTACATTGATTTGATCCTTTCGCCATTTTGATGGTTACAGAAGCAGAAATGGCTGTACCCTGTACCATGAATGTATAGGTCACATTACCTTTCTTATCCGTTTTCAACTCTTCTTTAGAAATACGGCCATCCACTGTAATACCACCTATTCCGTTTGGTCCAGAAACCGGAGAATTAAAAGCCAACTGTACAGTTGCAGATTGATCTTTGACCGAAACGAAATTAGTGTTTGGTGTTACGTAAGCAAACTGACCACGTTTAAACTCAACACGATCAGCCTCTAAGACAAAATCATGTCCTTTTATTGCACGAACTGCCTGTTCAAACAAAGCCATTTGTTCCGCCTCTTCAGCAGCCTTTTTTGCTTTCTTCTCTGCTTTCTTTGCTTCTTTCTCAGCCTTTTTTGCCTCTTTTTCAATCTGCTTTGCAGATTTACCCTCTTGGGCCATTATAGTTCCTGTTCCCAAAAGAGAAACAATCAATAATAATAAAAACTTTTTCATAAGAATCAAACTTTCAATTATATAATAAAATCAAATTACACATTCCCAATAAATCTATCCCCAAAAGGGTTCGTAAATATAGGAGAAAAGCTATTACCTACGACTCAGCCCTATCTCTTTAACAGAATTTTAACAGGTTCACCAATTCTACAATAGAAGAACATTTCTTCTCTGTTCTATCTTTTAGAGTAACAACTAACTCCCCGACTCTTACACAACGAATATTTATTTGTCCGGCTTTCACTGGTGCAGGACAAAAACCATTTCGTATTAATGCATTTCCGACCCAATAAGATACAAGATAATCCCCTTCTACTCCAACCGGAACTGTAGGTTTTTTGGTATTTAATTTTCCTGTTGTCGGATCAAAAGTAATCCCCTCTTTCCCAAAGAATGATTCAAAAGCACCACTCATAATCAAGTCTTCTGGAGCTCCACAAGCCATCGGACGTCCCTTTTCTTGTAACCAAAGACAATCTCCCATTTGAATAGCTAAATCCAAATCATGTGTAGAAAGTAAAATTGCCTTCTGTTGCTCCATAGCTAAACGATGTAATAACACCATAGTCTCTATACGACTCGTCACATCCAAAAAAGCAGTCGGCTCATCTAACAAAATAATCGGACATTCTTGGGCCAACGCTTTTGCAATCATAACCTTTTGATGTTCTCCATCACTTAACTCCGAAACATAGTTAGAAGACTTATGACTGATACCAACGGCCTCAAGAGCCTGCTCTATAATTATATGGTCTCGTTTTTTCAACTGTCCGAAAAAACCTGTATAAGGATGGCGTCCCAAAGAAACTAATTCGTACACCGTAATTCCTCCCGCATTGGTCTTTTCCGTTAATACTACCCCTACCGTCAAAGAAAAATTCATTTGAGAATAACTCGCAAGGGCTTTTCCCATCAAGCGAATCTCACCGGCAAGAGGAGGTTGAAAGCCACACAAGGTACGAAGTAACGTCGATTTACCAGCACCATTCAACCCTAATAAGCAGGTTACTTCCCCCTGAACTAACTGTAAATTCAGATTCTCATGCACAACCTTTTGCCTACCTCTTTTTAATGAATAGCCAATACTTAGTCTTTCCGTTTCTATTGCAAAAACCTTTTCCATACGATCAATCAAAATATTGGATATTTTTTCTATTTACAATTACATAGATAATAACAGGAGCCCCTAATAAAGGGGTCACTGCGTTCAAAGGGAAAACATTATTAGTTCCTGGTAACACCATCAATAAATTACAAAGTAATGCAACACAAGAACCAACTAATAAAGTAACGGGAACTAACATCTTATGATTAGAAGATCCTAATAATAATCGAGCAATATGCGGAACCGCCAATCCTATGAATGAGATTGGACCACAAAAGGCCGTTGTCGTAGCAGTCAGTAACCCTGCACAAAAAAGGATAAGGATTCGAGTACGTTTAATTTTAATACCCAAATTGGCAGCATACATTTCCCCTAACAATAATGCATTTAATGGCTTTATTAATAAAATTGACAATAACAAACCAATCACAGTAAAGCCAACAAAATAGGGCAACTGCTGTAAGGAAACCCCTGAAAAGTTTCCAAGTCCCCACATAACAAAAGCATGAACCTTATCCGTCGAAGCATAATAATTCAATACAGAGATAAGAGAAGAGGCCAGATAACCAATCATAATCCCAATGATTAACAACATCACATTGTTTTTTACCTTTGCTGAAAAATAAATAATCAAGCCCAATACACAAACAGCCCCTCCAAATGCTGCTAAGATAACCGCCAAATAACCGCTGATAGGCAAATCAGCAACCAGACTTAAAGAGCCACCTAAATAGAGCATTACCGCTGCAACCCCTAAATTTGCTCCGTCACTTATACCTAAAATAGAAGGGCCTGCCAGTGGATTACGAAATAAAGTTTGCAATAACAATCCACTAACGGCTAAGGAAGCTCCGGCCAATAAAGCTGTCACGGCTTGCGGCAATCGACTTTGCCATACTATGTTTTGCCAAGCTAAATGCTCGGTTCCCTTTCCCATTAAAATATCTATTACACTTTCAATCGGAATGGAGACTGCACCGTATAATAACCCACCAGCCAATAAGATGGATAATAAAATCAATAATAACGGATAAAAAATAAGAGCTTGCTTTTTCATATTCGCAAATATACATAGAAAAAACTGCTTCCAAAAGTTCAACAATAAAACTTCCAAAAGCAGTTCAATCTTTTACTATCGCTTACATACTTTGTTGTTCTCCACCACCTGAGTTACTTTCTCCGCCACTCTTTGAATCATCATTACTAATACCGCGACGAACTTTCTTAATCTGGCCTTTCATCGTACCGAAACGATAAGAGACACTCAAGCCAAACTCACGAGCACTACGCCAGTTCTTAGACATAGAAGAGAAACCATCTCCAACAATTGTAGACTCCATCTTCATGTGTTTCCAGAATGGGTTCTGCATTCTTAAAGAAACAGACAATTTCTTTTTCAAGAAGTCTTTACTAATATTCATTCCTGCAAAATAGAAAGAAGAATATTCTCCCTGCAACTGAACTCGTGGACTAAAATATCCTCCGTTTAAATTAATACGGAAATCCTTTGGTAAAGTAAACTGAGTACCAGCAAATATGCGTCCATCAAAGCCGTCATTACTCATACCCAAAGAAGAAGCTTTCAGATCCGTATAATTCATACCACCATTCATATAAATACGGAACCATGTTGTCGGGGACCAGTTCCCATACAAGAACACACCTACTTGTTGTTTCTTTCCAATATTATCATACGTATTCCATAATGCGCCATTATATTGTGAACGAATATCAGTACTTGGGAAATCAGCCGTAAAGGTATAACGTTCGATAGAGTTATTAACAAACGTATAACTTAAGCTGGCATTCACACTAAACTTCTGCGTAAACTTACTGAAGTTTAAGTTCAAATTATTACTCTTCTCCGAATCCAAATTGGGATTACCCTGAGAAATATTCTGTGGATTCGCATCATTGATATAAGGATTCAAATACCAAATACCCGGACGTTGAATACGCATATTATAACCAAGGCGTATTTGCGAAGACATATCTAATTGATAAGTGAACACTGCATTGGGAACAAGATCAAAATAATCCGTATCAAAATTCATATCCGGCTTTTTCTCAAATTCTGCACTCAAGCTTGTTCCTTCAGCACGTACTCCCGCTTTAATCCCGAATTTATTTAAACGGACTAAATAGCCTAAGTAAGCAGAATAAATATGCTGCGTATGATGGAACTGACTATTATCTCTCGAATGATCTTCCCAGACTTTAGTGGAATCATTATAGATTTGTTCCAACGTATTACTCTTATTCTGTCGATTGATATATTTCACACCAACCTCCAATGTCTGCTTCTTAAATAAAGGTGTTGTATAATCAACTTGTCCCGTATGTTCTACGGTAGAAGCGTCATTAATGTTCCATTTGGGATATTCATCAGCTAAATAATAACCTACTTCATCTGATAATTCTGTACGACTTTCATTATCATTGGGAGATTGGCTGAAGCGATAAGAGACGGTCAACAGTTCATCCTTTTTCTTCGTCGAATGCTGATAATCGACATTTACGTCAGTAGATCCGAAAGTTCCTTCCGAAACACTATTTCGATGATATTTATAGATAGGATCTATTGCTGTCCCACTAACTGGATTTAAAACAGCGTCCAATTCTGATAAATTCTTAGATTTACCTCTAAATAGGTTTACACCTACACTTAACAGGTTCAATGTATCAATCTCATAACTTGCCTCTAAATTTCCATATTGAAACGGACCTTTATGTTTACTTCTTCCCTTTTCTATTAACTGTGTAGAGGCTCCATCTGCCAACATATCAACATCTGTCATACGTTCACTGTATGAATCATTCCACGGAGAATTCCGATAATTATACCCATAATTACCTGTAACACCGAACTTACCTGCCTTTACAGAAAGATAAGCACCACCACCAACACTACCTAACGTACTGGCATTTGCACGAACAGTCCCTGTATACCCCTGTATCGCATTCTTTGTTGTGATGATATTAATAATACCTCCTACACCTTCTGCATCATATTTTGCCCCAGGATCCGTAATCACTTCTATATTTTTAATTGAACTAGCAGGCATACTTTTCAACACATCGGAGGCATTATCTCCACTCAACAAGTTAGAAGGTTTACCGTTCATATAAATTTTATAGTTAGAAGAACCTTTTAACTGAATCTTATCTTCTCCATCCACTGTAACCATCGGTACTTTACGGAACATATCCAGTGCATTACTTGTCGTAGCTTCCGGATCATCTTCCAAACTATAGGTCAACTTATCCACTTCGACTTTCACTAAAGGCTTCTGGGCAGTCACTGTAACCCCTTTCAATTGCTGCGTATCATCTTGCATAAGCAATTTTCCAAAATCCATTACCTTTTTATTTGCAGAAAGCGTAAAAGTTTTTTGAGCAGGCACTTTCCCTAAAGATTCCAATAACATTACATATTTTCCCGGCTTATTCATCGTAGCAGTAAACTTACCATCTTCGTCACAAGCCAATAGCTTTACCAGATTTTTAGGTGCAGACGCTAACGCAATACGTAAAGTCACATAAGGTACTGACTCATTAGTCAGAGAATCAATCACCTGCCCTTTTATTGTAAAAGTTGCAGATACATTTTCCTTTTGTGCAAATAAAGGAATTGCTACAAATAGGAACAACACGAAATAGAGTAATTTTTCTTTCATTTCACTCAAAGATTTAGATTTAATAATTAAAACTACGCAAATATAGTTATATCTACAACACCATCATATAGCATTGGCATAAAAAATTGCAAAAGTTGTGTTTGTATGTTCTTTTTCTGCAAAATTCCCCTATTTTTGTAGCTAACATACATTAAAATAGATAAGTTTATGAGAAAGTTAGCATTTATTTTTACAACACTATTACTAATTACAACTATGCAAGCCCAAGATTTAAAAGTTATAAAGTTAAACGCACCAGATAAGAGTCGAGGTAGCTCTGTCATGAAAGCGTTGTCCGACCGTCATTCTGACCGAGAGTATGACTCTACAGACCTAAGCAAGCAGGATCTATCTGATTTATTATGGGCTGCCAATGGTATTAATCGCACCGACGGCAAAAGAACAGCTCCCTCCGCTCTAAACAAACAGGATGTGGATATTTATGTGATTATGAAAGAAGGAGCTTACCTATACGATGCAAAATCAAACAGCCTACAACCAATCGCAAAAGGAGACCACCGCAAAGCAGTAGCAGGTAGACAAGATTTTGTAATGGCTGCTCCAGTCAGCCTGGTATTAGTCTCAGACCTTTCTCGTTTCGGTAATATATCCAATAAAGAACATGTTAAATTAATGGCAGCTGTAGACGCCGGATGTGTATGTCAAAATATCAATCTATTTTGCGCAGCAACGGGGTTAGAAACAGTGCCTCGTGCTTCTATGGATATAGACGCGCTAAAGCAAATTCTCAAATTGACAGATAGTCAATTACCTCTTATGAATAATCCAGTAGGATATCCAAAGAAGTAACCCCAAAGATTAATAGTTTATTTTAAATTAATAAGTTATGAAAAACATTTTTATCGGTATCTGTTTATTCCTTAATATCTGCTTTTTACAAGCACAAACACCAAACTATTATCGAAATCCCGATCGAATCTATTTAGATTCTAAAGAGGGACATCAAGGGAATTTTGTTTGGAAAATGTACAAGGCCGGTGATGTAAAAGAGTCAGCCGAGAAGATTTCGCAACCCGGTTATTCAACCAGCCAATGGTTACCCGCTATCGTTCCGGGGACTGTTCTGAACTCATTGGTTCATAACAAAGTCTATCCTGAACCTTACTACGGGATGAATAATAAGTTAGATAAGAATATCATTCCTGACTTAGCGAAAGTAGGGCGTGATTTTTATACCTACTGGTTTCGTACTGAATTTGATGTACCTCAAAGTTATCAGGGCAAGGTTGTTTGGTTGCAGGTAGACGGTATCAACTATCGGGCAGAGATATGGGTAAATGGCCATCTATTAGGAAACATGTCCGGAATGTTTAAGCCGGACTATATCGACATCACCGACTTCGCTCATATCGGTCAGAAAAACGCATTAGCTATTAAGGTATATCCAGTCGATATGCCGGGGACAATCAAACCCAAACAATGGGGTGCAGCCGGAGAGTTCCACAATGGGGGAGACGGAATCATCGGCTTAAATACAACTATGCTTATGAGTGTAGGTTGGGACTTCACCTTTAACGATGGTATCCGCGATCGCAATACTGGAATCTGGAAAAATATTAGCTTATACGCCACAAACAAAGCGGTACTCCGTCATCCGTTTATCAAATCAGAACTCGCTAAGCCTAATTATGACTTGGCCAAGGAGACTGTTAGCGTAGAGGTTAGTAATCCAACATTGGAAAGTCTCAAATGTACAGTAAAAGGAGAAATCGTTGGTGAAAACATCTCTTTTAGTAAAGAGGTCAATCTCTTTAGAGGAGAGACCCAAGAGGTTACTTTCACTCCTGAAGAATTTCCGCAGTTAACCATCAAGAATCCACGTCTTTGGTGGCCACTGTTCAAAGGGAATCCGGAACTATACGAATTAAAACTGACAGTAAGTGTAGACGGGAAAATTTCCGATGAAACAAAAACACGCTTTGGTATTCGAGAAATTACTTCCGATCAGAATACCCCTGACCATTCACGTCAGTTCTACGTAAATGGTAAAAAGATATTCATCCGCGGAACAAACTGGATCCCCGAAGCAATGTTACGTAATTCAGACAAACGTACCTACGCAGAGCTTCGATATACAAAGCAATCCGGTATTAACCTCATCCGTATGTGGGGTGGTGGTATTGCCGAATCTGATTACTTCTTCCAATTGTGTGACGAAATGGGATTAATGGTATGGCAAGAATTTTGGATGACTGGTGATACCAAACATCCTCATGATAAAAATCTATATTTAAGCAATGTCGAAGCTACAGTTAAACGCCTTCGAAATCATCCTTCATTGGCATATTACGTTTCTTCTAATGAAAGTACCGAAATGCCAGAAGCCAAGGATTTAATCATGAAACTGGATGGAACTCGAGGATACCAAATGCAATCCGAATGTGACGGTATTCATGATGGCAGTCCCTACAAGCAGGTTAACCCTATGCAGCATTACGAGAATACGGCTTCTCCTCGTGGTAGCCGTGTAGATGGTTTCAATCCGGAATATGGTTCACCGACCATTCCCACAGTTGAGACCCTACGTGAAGTCATGGACGAAAAAGATCTTTGGCCTATCAACAAAGAGGTTTGGGATTATCACGATGGTGGTGGTTTCCATTTGATGTCTACGATGTACAAGGATTTGACAAACAACTATGGGCCTTCTTCTTCCATCGAAGAGTTTGCCACCAAAGGACAATTTGTTGGAGCAATGAACTCTAAATCTATTTGGGAAGTATGGAATTACAATAAACTACACTATGGCGATCGCTATGCGTCCGGCCTTTTATTCTGGTATCATAACTGTCCGGTCAGCCAAGTATGTGGTCGTATGTGGGACTATACGCTGGAGCCAACCGCTTCACTTTATCATACACAAAATGCGTTAGAACCATTGCATGCCCAATTTGATTACTTGAAAAATACAGTTTCCGTTTACAACGACTATTATCAAGCATTCAAAAACTACAAAGTGACAGCCGAAATATATGACTTGAATAGTAAGAAAGTATGGAGCAAGAGCCAACAGATTGATATTCCGGAAGACGGTGTAGTCAATGACATCTTCACAATTGATTTCCCGGCAAACATCACACAGGTTCACTTCATCAAGCTGCGCCTATATGATGATAAGAAGAAAGAAATTGCAAACACATTCTATTGGCGTTCAAACGACAAGTATGAAGGGAGTAAAACACTTACCGGTCCTACTTCATCCGGTTTTGAAGATCTATCTAAGTTGAAGCAAGTACAGTTGAAGACACAATACAAGGTATATCAAGAAAACGGCCGTCATTTTATTAAGGCAGAAATCAAGAATACCTCTTCCACTCTGGCATTCTTCACTCAACTTCAATTATTGGATGAAAATCGGATGCCAGTCCGTCCAAGTTTCTATGCCGACAACTTTTTCTCTCTGTTACCAGGGGAAAGTAAATCGATAGTCATCGAAACCGCGATGAGTGATATGCCAGCCAAACCTATCTTTGTAGTTAAAGGTTGGAACGTAAAACCCAAAGAATTTAAACTCTAAAGGGAATCTTTAAATCATACTTTATAAGGTGTTTTGAGAATGCTAAAAGAACTTCTCAAAACACCTTATTTCTGTAATAGACAATCCTTACACCTCTTTCCTTACATATTTTTAAAATCGAACATTTGTCTCAACCTGAATTGTTTGCGTACTTTTGCCAAAAATTTATCTCTATGCTAAAGATTTTCATTCTCCCTATAAGTCTCTATCTGGCAGGAAACATCTATATTTTCTACAGAGGGGCACAGGCTTTAAGTTCACAATCATTCGGTGTCAAAGTATTACTGAGCGTACTATTTTGGAGTGGGGCTCTTTCATTTTTCGTAAGTTTCTTAGGACGCAATGTGAAGTTTCCAATTGCATTAGCCCATACTTTCTATGAAGTAGGAAGTAGTTGGTTAGTGTTTACGCTATACATGGTGACCTGTTTACTTCTTTTCGACCTGTTTAAACTTTTCAACATCACGTTCAAATATAGCTTTTATCTCTCTTCATTACTGACTATCTGCTTATTAAGTCACGGATATTATAACTATCGTCATCCACAAACAAAAGTTTTCAACATCGTTATCAACAAGCCAATTGTTCATAATCAACAACCTTTAAAGGTAGTGGCAGTCAGTGATGTTCATTTAGGTAACGGAACCGGGAAGGGACAACTGAAGCGATATGTTGAGATGATTAATGCCCAACACCCCGATCTTATTTTAATCGGAGGTGACTTAATAGACAACAGTGTCATTCCTTTGTACGCAGAACGTATGCAAGAAGAGCTTTCACAACTTAAAGCCCCATTAGGGATTTATATGGTTCCCGGGAATCATGAATCCTTTAGTGATATTCATAAATGTAAAACTTTTCTGCAAGAAACTCCAATCCAAATGTTACGCGATACAGTCGTCACTCTCCCCAACAATATTCAGTTAGTTGGACGGGATGATCGCACCAACAAATCACGACTCTCTTTGCAAGCACTCACTAAAAAGATTGATCCGTCAAAACCCGTTATACTATTAGATCATCAGCCTTATGACCTTTCAGAGACGGAAAAGAACGGGATAGACCTTCAATTCAGTGGACATACACATCGCGGACAGATATGGCCGATAAGCCTCATCACCGACTATCTGTTTGACCAGAGTTACGGGTATCGTCAATGGGGAAACAGTCATATTTATGTCTCATCTGGCTTATCTCTTTGGGGACCTCCTTTCCGGATTGGCACAAATAGCGAAATGGTAATATTTAATATACAATGTAAATAATGTAATGAAAGTATTCCTACAGTCCATCGTTGCCCAACTCTTACTCAATCCCTACATTTTTTGGAGAGGTTATCAAGCGATTCCTCCCAAAAAGAGTTGGCGAATCCCTTATATCCTATTCTTTATCATCGAACTTGCGATTTTCTTCATTGGATTTTTCTTCCATAAGATATTGCCAGACGATAGTATGGTCACGATTCTATACATCTGTAATACATGGTATATTGCTTCCATTTACATTACACTTTCACTCCTATTCATCGAATTTTTAAAACTGAGTGATCGTTTCTTCCACTGGTTTCCTCATTGGGTTACCCACCATCAAAAACAGACGAAACTGACTCTCTTTTTCCTAATCATTGCTTTTATCACAGGATTAATGTACCATGCGTATCGTGCAGTGGCTTACCCAACCGTTAAACACGTCAGTCTTACATTACCGAAAGGGAGTAGTGATCGGGATAGTTTAACCATTGTCATGATGAGTGATCTCCATATCGGAGAAATTATCGGGAAACCGCTGGTTCAACGTTATGTGCAAATGAGTAATGAACAACATCCCGACATGGTCGTCTTAGTTGGCGATATCATGGATTACGAATCCCGCTTTGCAGAGAAAGCCCGTATAGAAGAGGACCTGCAACAATTAAAAGCGCCATTAGGAGTATACATCGTAAATGGGAATCACGAGTATCGTGCGAATCGCATAGCAAAGTATCGTTGGTTAAAAAAGACAGGCGCTACACTACTAATTGATTCCGTAGCTATGCCTGATTCCTCCTTCTATTTAATTGGGCGAGATGACTATATCAACAAGAAAAGAGCGACTCTCCATCGATTGATGACAAGCATTGATACAACCAAACCTATCATTGTTTTGGATCACCAACCTTGGTCACTGGCAGAAATGCGGATGAATCACGTTGATTTGGGTTTGCATGGACATACACACAATGGGCAATTATGGCCCTACCCCATTCTAATGAAACTAATCTACGAATGTCCTTACGGATATCACCAAAAAGGGCCGACTCAATTTTACGTATCTTCCGGTATTGGAGTTGCCGGAGCTCCCTATCGAGTCGGAACCCGGTCAGAAATGGTAGTATTGCACATTCGGTTTATTAATTAACTTATAGCATTTATATGGCAACAACTTTTGATATTCGTTTACCTCACTACAATCGAGGGTTCCATCTGATTACTGCCGACATCACTCGTCAGTTACCTGAGTTACCGGAAAGCGGTCTTTTAGTGCTTTTTATCAAACACACTTCGGCTGCTCTCACCATCAATGAGAATGCAGACCCTACAGTGCGTACCGATTTTTCGACCTTCTTTAATAAATTAGTTCCGGATGGAGCCTCCTATTTCCTGCATACCGATGAAGGAGATGACGACATGTCAGCACATATCAAAGCCTCTCTACTAGGGAGTTCCATAACTATTCCTATCAAAAATCATCGACTGAACTTAGGAATTTGGCAAGGGATTTACCTGTGTGAGTTTAGGAACGGAAGAAATCAACGTACGGTAAGCGTAACCATTTTATAAGGGAAAAGCCGATAAGACAAGTAGATGTCCTATCGGCTTTCTTTTTATACTTTTGCTTCAATATTCTCACCCCAAGCTTGATAATCGCGATAGAGTTTCATATAAAGTGTATGTTTTTCTGCGTCTGGCTCATACTGAGTAATAAATCCTTTACCCAAAGCCTGTTGTGCGTCTTCCAATTTAGGATAAATACCAGCTACTACCGAAGCAAACATAGCTGCTCCTAACGCACAGGTCTGTTCCGAACGGGCTACCTTAATCGGCATATTCAAAACATTGGCCAATGTCTGCATAACAAAAGGAGACTTCAATGAAATTCCCCCTGTTGCCGTAATTGAGTCAATCGTCACATGCTGTTTCAAATAACAATCCGTAATCGCCTTTGACCCAAAAGCAGTAGCCTCAACCAACGCTTTAAAAATCATCGGAGCTGTAGTTCCTAATGTTAAACCGGAGATTAAACCGGTTACATTCTGATTACCGAAAGGCGTCCGACGACCATTCAACCAGTCTACAGCCACCGGTACACTCTCTGTCAGCGGAATCTTTTCTGCTTCCTCATTTAATTTAGGAAGAATCTGTTTGTCCAAAAGCGCAGTTATCTTTTCAGCCTCCTCTGCGTCACAAACCGTAGGAAGTATCGCTTTCAAAGGCCATTCTAACAGTCGTTTATACCAAGCGTAAATATCGCCAAAAGCAGATTGTCCCGCTTCCATTCCAATCATTCCCGGAACAACAGATCCATCCACTTGACCGCTAATACCCAAAATTTGGGCGTCTTTGATTTCGCTATACGGTGCAACCGTCACGTCACAAGTAGAGGTGCCCATCACCTTCACCACTGTACCAGCTGATACCTGTGCTCCAACAGCCCCCATGTGACAATCCAATGCGCCGACACCAACAGCCACCTGAGTAGACAACCCCAAACGGTTCGCCCACTCCTCGGTTAGATAACCGGCCCGCGTATCACTGGTATAAGAATCTCGATACAAATGTCCGGTGAATACACCTAATACGGGATCCAACGCCATGAAGAACTCATCCGCAGGCAATCCACCCCACTTTTCATGCCACATAGATTTATGTCCTGCCGCACAGCGACTCCGATACATTGTTTCCGGTTGTACATTGCCGGTCAATAAAGCAGGAATCCAATCACAATGTTCCGCCCAACTATAAGCCTGTTCCCGAACTGCCGGGTCTACTCGAAGTAAATGCAACATCTTTGCCCAAACCGATTCTACAGAATATAACCCTCCGGTATAAGCTGTATAATCTATTTCCCACCGTTTCGCTAAATCATTAATCTCATCAGCTTCTTTTGCGGCCGTATGATCCTTCCACAAAACAAACATGGCATTCGGATTTTCCGCTAAATCCGGTAAAAGAGCCAATGGCGTCCCATTCTTATCTAAAAGAACCGGAGTTGAACCAGTTGTATCAACAGAGATACCAACCACCTTTTCACCTGTTCCTTCCGGACATTGACTCAATGCCCGTTTAATAGCCGCCTCCATCCCTTCCAAATAATCTAACGGATGTTGTCGATATTGATTCTTTCCGGCGTCACAATACAATCCTTGTTTCCACCGTGTATAAAACTCCACAGCAGAGCCTAACTCCTCTCCCGTTAAAGCATTTACTAACAGTGCACGACAAGAATCCGTACCAAAATCAATTCCTATTACATACTTTTGAGTTTGCATATCTATCTTTTCTTTTTATTCAACGAAGCACCCCACGCCTCTTTGTTGTAAAGATGGCAATTGTTAAACAATTTCTTATGAAAGAACTGCATGTTCTTAAACACAAGATCCTAATAAAGATAACTATTTCATAAAATAATTACCCAATAACCTTCTCCACCTTTCTTCTTCTACCCTATCGGTAAAGATTACAAAGGTCATTTACTGATTCTGCAACTATAAAGAAATAGCTGCCGAGCCATAAAAATTGGCTGCCGAGAGAAATTTAATTTAGTCGGTAAGTAATTTTCATTGCCGATTAATTTTTCAAAAAATAAAGCCTCACGTCTCCATAAAAAAGAAGACGTGAGGCTTATAAAAGGGATAAACGTGGCTTTTCTAATTAGAGATAGAAAAAATTTATTTTAGTCTAAAAGGAACATATACCGAGAACATTAAATCAGAAAGATGACCTTTACGACCTAAAGAGGCACCATCATTAAAATGCTTCAAAGTATTTAAACAACCATATTGATAAGACAGGGACAATTCACAATGGTTGCTTACCCGATAACCCACTTTCGCCAAAACACCCAAATCAAATACAGCTTTCGGTTGTACATAAAGCGTTGGAGCAATACCCAAACCAACATGGAATTTATCTGTCAAACGGTAATTCCAACTACCAGCAATCGAAATAGGCATAATAAACTCACTGAATTTATTATCCTCACCGTTTACATAACCAGCTCCTTTCTCATTTGAATAAAATGGAGAACCTTTACGAGTACTCATTCCTTGAAAACCGACTGTCAAATCTAAATCATAAAAAGATTTTTGTGCCGGAAGAAAACGAAAACGATAACCAACCGAACCATTTCCCTTCAGATTATGATCAAACTGTAGTTCTTCCGAAGGTGGAACAATGTTCTGTTTATCCTGCATCGGAAAACCGATACCACCACCTATTAACACACCCTGTTCAACTTGGCCAAATACTGAAGTTGAAACCAACATTAAAAGAAATACTAACCTTTTCATATTCATATCTATTTTATATTAAGAATATAGCCAAAAGACAAACCAAACACTATTTACTTTTCATATTTTCTAAAAAAAATCAATTGAATACTCTTCAAAAAGAGCTCCATGTCTCCACTAACAGAAATCATGGAGCTCTGAACAAATAGGCATAGTTTTATCTTACCCTATTATAATTGGAAATTGACAGTATATACATCTACAGTCACAAGAGTATAAAACAATCTTTCTCATATACGCATTTATTAAAAACCTCGATTGCAAAAGTAGAGGAGATAATTGACATCCACAAAAACGGGTAAAAAACATATGGACAAAGCCCCTTTTCTATATGGACAGTTCCATAAAACAGCACTGATTATCAGCACTATTCATTTCCTCTCTAAAGGGCAATTATTAATTATACAGACAAACGATTTTTAACAAAATCCAAGGAGCAATCAACAAGAAAATTCCGAATAGTCACACCACTTTTTACCAAATCTAATTTCTGACGTACTCTCAATCGACGTTTATTTACAGAATCAGAGCTAATATTCAACAAGATAGCCTCTTCTTTCAACGAAAGCTCTAAGAAACTTAAATAGCAAGTCTCCACCTCGGAATGTGTCAAATTTACCGAACGTTCTTGTAGAAAAGTTAACCAATCCGGACAAGCAGAGTCTATTAATCCTTTTAAATTCTCCCAATCGCTCTCAGACAAAGCCTGCATTTCATCCTTTCCCCGTTTTTTACTCTGTTCTTTCAAGCGAGAAAACAAAGTTGAATATTGTAATTTATCACATTTCAATCTAATAATAGATTGCTGTATCTCTTTCATCTGACAATAAAGATCTTGTTTCTTTTCTTTCTCCGTTGTCATAAAAGCCTCCTTACTTTCCATCTCTTTTCTTAATTGGAACAATTGGCTTTCTTTCTCATCTAATAATTTCTGTTGATAATTAATTGCTCGAAGTCTTTTTTGTTCTATAGTCAGATAAACTAAAACACACGTAAAACAAGTAAAAACGAGAATTGCAATCAATCGATATCGACTATTTTGTAACCTTCTATTTTCTTTATGTAGAGTCACCAAATTATGCCGTTTCTCGGCATCTATTATATCCACCTGCTTCTGAACATCATATAAAGAATCTTTTGCTTCATGATACTGTTCTAAATATTTCAAGGCTAAAGCTGTATTTCCAGCCTCCTCTTCAACTAAATAGCCAACATATAATCGGTCTGTAGGAACATACAGATTATCAACCTTTGTCAAATGGTCTATTTTATCTAAATAATATCGTGCGGAATCCAACAAATCTATCTGATAATATAAAACACTTAATGCCAAATAATTAGAAGCATTATTCCAACCTATCTTTTCACCATAACTCAAACTTAATTCATAACAGAATTTAGCCTTTTCATATTCTTTTTTCTTTTCATAAATATTTCCCAAACAATTCTTTATAGAAAGCATTCCCTCCAAATCATTCATTTCTGTTATTAAAGAATCTGCTTTTAACGCAATGTCAAGAGCTAAAGGCAAAGAATCCTGATATGTATATGTTTTAGCCACATCTCGTAAAGCAAATGCATAGCTTTTTATATTTCCAGCTTTTAAGAAATACTCTGCAGCTTCTTTAAATTTTCGTTGTTCTTCTGAATTCTGTCCCGTATAAAGATATAGATCAGCCATATAACTACATATAAAGCCAGCCACATTATATAGCCGTTCCTCCTTCGCAAGATCTAATGCATCCAAATAGGTATTCACAGCCGGAATAAAAAGTTTATCTTCTGCATAAGAACGTCCTAAGTACAAACCGATCCAAGCTTCTTGTTCAGCAGTTCCATATTTTCGATACCAAGCCAATGCACGATTTAATTGCTCTACATACAGCATATCTTTATACAGTTTATCTGCCGTTCGACAATACAGCATACAATAACGAGCAAATAACCTATTATTCAATAAGTCAGGAGATTCTATCTTATTTAATAAGACATAAGCACTGTCCGGATTCACACCCAAGACTTTTTCAACTTCATTTAATTGTTCATAAGCCACTCGATTCTCTTTGCAAGAGAAGAACGGCCACAAAGACAATAGGATAAATAACACAGTGTGCTTCATTGATAGATTTTTGTTAGATTGTTTTATTTCGGGACCAAGATAACAATTATTCTTATTCTTTTTAAAGAAATCGTAGAGAAAATTATTTAGAATAGCTCCATACCTCTACCCAAAGAGAACATGGAGCCAAACAAATAGGAATAAAAGTTTACCACCATAAACGAACATTCAGGTCCTCCTCGGGTATATTATCGTTCAAAATATCTTTCAAAGAATAACACAAAATATACCGATGATAATTTGCCCCTTCAAATATAACTTTAGATCCATTTATTGCTATATAACAATGCTCTTTTATTCCACGATCCAAATTTTCTATCGCAACTACAGGTATTATTAGATCTTGTTGATAAGTAAAATACAACTCTAAAATCTTCCCCTGTTCATCAAAATAAAGATCAAACCTAAAAAACTTTTTACTATCAGCATATTCAGGTTTTAGATAAGGTTTTATATTTTCCTTTAACAACCGACTCAAAACATCCATATTCTTTAAAAACATTGTAGGATATGGATACATTACAAAATCTCCTTGAGGCGTATCTTCCAACTTCGAACCTTCTTCATATACAATAAATGAATTAAATTGTACTCCATATTTTGAATTATGTTTCAAATAAACATAACTCGAATGAATTGCCTTCAATGTATCACATTCAGATTGAGCATAAAGACCCTGACTTAAAAATAAAAACAATAAAAACAACACACCCTTCATAATATCTCTGATTTGTTACGAATACTTTCCGAAGATACATATTTTACTTCATATACTAACTTTAATTATTAAGAAGCTCCATACCTCTATTCAAAGAGAACATGGAGCCAAAAACAAATAGAAATAAAAGCTTACCACCATAAACGAACTTTCAGATCTTCTTCGGATATATTTTCATTAAAAATATCTTTCAAAGAATAAGTAAATATATACCGATGATAAGCAGCACCTTCAAATATATTTTTAGGACCACTAATTGCTATATAACAATTCTCTTTTATTCCACGATCCAAGTTTTCTATTGCAGATACAGATATTATTAGATCTTGTCGATAAGCAAAATACAACTCTAAAATCTTCCCCTGTTCGTTAAAATAAAGATTAAACCTAAAATTGTTTCCAAAACCGATATGTTCTGGTTTAATATAAGGCTTAATATTTTCTTTCATCAACCGACTCAATATATTCATGTTTTTCAAATACATAGTAGGATATGGAGGAGACATTGAAAAATCTCTTTGATCCTCTCTATCCCATTTTGAGTTCTCTTCATAGACATGAAACTCATCGCTATATTTTCTATAAATATAATTAGAATGAACACCTTTTAAGGTGTCACATTCAGATTGCGCATAAAGGCTCTGACCTAAAAATAAAAACAATAAAAATAACACACCCTTCATTATATTTGATTTGCTACTAATACGAAGATACATATTTTACTTCATATACTAACTTTAATTATTAAGAAGCTCCATGCATCTATTGAAAGATAACATGGAGCTAAAGACAAATAGGAATAAAAGTTTACTTTTCTAATTAGCAATAGAAAAAATTATTTTAGTCTAAATAGAACATATACAGAGAACATCAAATCCAAAAAAATGACCTTTACGAGTTTTCATCCCTTGAAAACAGACTGTCGATACAACAACTTGTTTTTTCTCATAATTTTAATTATTTAAATTCGAAGGCAAAAGTAGAAAAAAGGGAATACCACCCCCTGAAAACCCCTAATTCCGACATGGACAGTCCTTATTTACAGCAAGGGCGTGAACAACTGATATTCAATCAGTTATCCACACCCCTACAATCAGTATATAGACCAAATAGGGTTTATCTATATGGACAAACAGACTGTTATCTATCTAATTTCCAACAGTTAACAGATAGTCATGTAAACTCACAGCGGTATTGGTCAAATTTAGCTTCTGGCGTGCTCGAAGACGGCGTTTATTGGCAGAATCCGGATTAATATTTAGAAGAATTGCCTCCTCGTTTAAACTCAGCTGTAGGAAGCTTAAATAACAAATTTGTTTCTCTGCTTCCGTTAAATTCAACGGATTTTTCTCCATAAAAGTAGCAACCTGCGGGTAAATAGATTGAATCAAAACAATCAAGTTTCGCTCATCATTTATTTTCAATACATTCTTTTTCTCTGTATCTACCTTTTGACATTGACGTTTCAATTTCCGAACCAAAGCCGATGTTTGCAGTTTATCATTCCGTAAATTAGCAATATCCGATAAAACTTGATCTCTTTCTTTTCGAACCCGCTCTAAAGTTCCTAACTCCATATCTTTTTCTTGGATTCTTTGATTTAATAGGATTAACAGTCTCTCTTTTTCCTCTAACAATAACTGTTTTTCATTTATTTTCTGTAATCGTTTCCGTTCTTGAATCTGATAAACCAATACACATACAAGAGAAAGTATTAGAATGAGTCCACACAATACATATTTAACATATTGTAATTGTCTATTTTCCTCCAATAACGCAACAACATTATGCCGTTTTTCTGCGTCTACAATATCCACTTGTTTTTGAACATCATACAAAGAATCTTTCGCCTCTTGATATTCTTCTAAATACTTCAAAGCTAAAGCTGTATTTCCAGCCTCCTCTTCGATTAGATAACCAACATAGAACCGATCTGTAGAAGTATAAGGATTAGCTAAAGGAGTATTTACTTTCTCTAAATAATAACGAGCTGAATCTAACTGATCCATCTGATAAAATAAATTACTCAAAGCTAAATAGGTTGGGTAAACATCTATCGTATCATCATAATTTAAACTAACTAAATAATAACTCTTTGCTTTTACAAATTCATTCATTTTTCTATAAATATTCCCCAAACCGTTTTTTACAGAAGATATTCCTACTGAATCTTTTGTACTCATCATAATAGAATCAGCTTTTAACATGGTATTAAGAGCTAAAGACAAAGAATCTTGAAAAACAAAAGTTTTAGCTACATCTCGTAAAGCCAAAGCATAACTATTTATATTTCCGGCTTTGTTAAAATACTCAGCTGCTTCTTTATATTTTCGTTGTTCTTCAGATTCCTGTCCTGTATAAAAATACAAATCTCCCATATAACTACAAATATATCCTGCGACATTATACAGTCGCTCCTTTTTGGCAAGATCCAAAGCTTCCGAATACGTATTTATTGCCGGAACAAAAAGTTTATCTTCTGCATAAGAACGTCCTAAATAGAGTCCCATCCAAGCTTGTTGCTCGACAGTTCCATTTTTTTGATACCAATGTAATGCACGTGCTAACTGTTCTGTATAAAGTATCTTTTTAAACAATTTATCTGCGACCTGACAATAAAGCATACTATAACGAGCAAATAATTGATCATTCCAACGATCCGGAGACTCAATCTCATTTAATCTGGTATAAGCACTATCCGGATTAGTTAAAAAAATCTTCTCAACTTCATTCAGTTGTTCATAAGCCATTCGCTCTTCTTGGCAAGAGAGGAGTGGCAACAAAGACAATAAAATAAATAATACAGTGTGTTTCATCGTTTCTTTTTAGATTCACATAAGGGAATACGAAGTTACAAATTATTTTCTTTCACAGAAGAATATTCATCAGAGATAGGCCTATATAGGTATAAATGTATATCTTTGTCATTATACTCTCGGTACATTAACATCAAAAATCAGAACTTATATGTTAATAAAAATGATATTGGCTGGTATCATACTGATGATATCAACGACGATATACAGTCAAACCCAGCAGACAAATAACACAAACGTAATAAATAAAGAGAGAATCATTTCAGGAGTTGTCAAAAATACAGAAGGTGAGCCTCTTGTAGGAGCCAGTGTATTTTGGGAAGGGACTTCGGAGGGAACAACAACTGATACTTGCGGAGTCTTCTCGCTCAGACATCATGCTGATTGTGTCTCTCTAATAGCTTCCTATATAGGATTCAACTCTGATACTATCGACATATCAGGATATACTGGGAATCAATCCATCGAATTCAGGCTTAAAGATTATCAGCAAAGCCTCAATGAAGTAACTGTTACCTCACGCCGTGTAGGGACAAGTCGCATATCTGGAGCAATAAACGGCGTACGCATTAATCGCGAAGAGCTTTTCAAAGCAGCCTGTTGTAACTTGGGTGAAAGTTTTATGACTAACCCCTCTGTCGATGTAAACTACTCTGACGCAGCAACAGGAGCCAAGCAGATAAAGCTCTTGGGCCTAAGTGGAACTTATGTCCAAATGCTTACAGAAAATCTGCCTAACTTTCGAGGTGCTGCTGCTCCATACGCTTTGGATTATGTACCTGGGCCTTGGATGAATAGCATATTGGTCTCCAAAGGATCATCATCCGTGCGAAACGGCTACGAAAGTATCACTGGACAAATAGATGTAGAATATTTGAAACCCGACAATGATCAGGGTATAATTGTCAATTTTTACGGGAACACGCTAAGCCGTTTCGAGGCCAACGCTGACGCAAATATTCATCTTAATAAACAACTAAGTACCGAGCTATTGTTGCACTACCAAGACGACTACGGACACCATGATGAGAACGAAGATGGATTTCTCGATCAACCCAACGTACAACAGTGGAATTTACAAAACCGCTGGAAATGGAGAGGAGATCGCTATATTTTTCATGGAGGTATTGGTATGGTTAAAGAGAAACGTAATGGCGGACAAACCCACCACACCATTTCTGACAGTCTTCCGCTTTATACCATTGGCATAGAGACTGATCGTTATGAAGGCTATATGAAACACGCTTTTATTCTAAATCCTGACCAGGGTACAAATATTGCATTAATGGGGAATATGTCTATACATCAAACCGAAGCTCAATATGGTCATAAGCAATATAATGTAGACCAGAAAAGTGCTTATGCTCAGTTAATGTTCGAAACCAATTTCACAGAGCAGCATAATCTTTCAACCGGAGTTTCACTCAATCATGATTACTTAAAACAACGACTTATAAATGCAGGATTCGAATCTGAAAACGAACGTGAGACAACCGCCGGGATCTATGCTCAGTACACCTACACTCTTGGGACAAAACTCACAGCAATGGCTGGTTTTCGTGCTGACCACAGTAGTCTTTTCGGTACTTTTCTAACTCCTCGTTTTCATCTGAAGTTTACTCCAAATGAAACGGTTAGCCTACGACTTTCCGCAGGTAAAGGATACCGTACCGTTCATGCTTTAGCCGAAAACAATAATTTACTGGCCAGTGGTCGAAAACTTATCGTAGATGATTTAAAACAGGAAAGTGCCTGGAACTACGGTATCAGCAGTTCATTTAATCTTCCTCTATTTGGCAAGACTTTAAAACTGAATACTGAATATTACCACACACGTTTTATCCATCAAGCAATTATTGATTACGACAGTTCTCATGAACAAATCCATATTGCCAATCTCGATGGTAAATCTTACTCCAATACAGTACAAGTAGATGTAACTTATCCCGTTGTTAGCGGTCTGGAAATCACTATGGCTTACCGATGGAACGACGTAAAAACGACCTATGATGGAACATTGATGGAGAAGCCTTTCACCAGCCGTTACAAAGGATTACTAACAGCCAGTTACAAGACACCGCTCGGCAAATGGCAATTTGACGCTACTTTACAATTAAATGGTGGTGGACGAATGCCTACTCCCTATATCTTACCAGATGGTACATCTTCATGGTCCAATCGCTTTCAGGCTTATGAACAACTATCAGCACAACTGACTCGTTGGTTCCGTCATTTCTCCATTTACATTGGAGGTGAGAACCTAACAGGATACCGTCAGCAACAGACTATCATCAATGCAAGTGATCCCTGGAGCAGCACTTTTGATCCTACAATGATCTGGGGGCCCGTTCATGGCCGAATGATTTACGCAGGAATCCGTATTAACATCGGAAGATTATAAATCCATAAAAATAAATAAAATGAAAAAATTAATTTTATTATGCGCAATGTTGTTGACTACATCAGTTAGTCTCGTTCACTCAACAACAGAACGTTTACAAAGCAAAAAAGACATTAGAACTGTCGTTCTCACGACTACACCTCAAATGCACTGTGAGAATTGTGAGAACAAAATCAAAGGAAATATCCGCTTTGAGCGAGGAGTAAAAACTATCAAGACAAGTGTCTCCGACCAGACAGTCACCATCCAGTATGACGCAAATAAGACAACTGTAGATCGCCTACTAAAAGCTTTCCCTAAATTCGGCTATGAGGCTCGACAACTCAAGGAAGAAGAGAAGAGCAAAAAGAATGAGAATTGAGAAACATAAAGCTATGTTTTAACACAAAGAGAGCGGCTTTTTAGGGTAATAAAAGCCGCTCTCTTCTTCTCTAAAAAGAATTCCAAACTCATTCCTTATTTTCTTTATCAGGAGTACTCAATGTCTTTTCATAAAGAGCAGAATCACTTAATACCTCTAAAGCTTTCTCCAAAACTTCATCATTACGTAAACTTTGCACTAAGTCTCCTTTCTGATAATAATACCGTTTCATAATTTCAGAAGCCAACAAATCTTTGATTTGTTCTTTATTACGGTCAAAATCACGTTCTAAATTAGGAGTCAGCTTAACTTCTAAAGCACTAAAAAGAGTTGAATCTTGATCCATGAAACCTTCAAACTTAGCAACCTCCTTCAAGTTCTTCAACAGTTTCTCGCTCTGACGATCATACGTAAAGTTTTTCTCTTTTGCATATTGTTTAAAAGATTCAAAATCTTCATCAGTCACTTCAAATTCTTCCGGTGGAGCAATCTTCTTATGTTTCTGTGACCAATCTGCAACAAAATCAGTCAAAATAAAATCAGTCATCAGATAAAACATCATGGTTGGAGTCTCCGGTTTCTCAATCTTAAAGTCCGGAGTAATACCCCCTCCATCCCGCACAGGACGTCCCTTTGACGTATAAAAAACAGAAGTTAAACTATCAGGAATAGCCCCAACACTACCGTCAGCTCTTCGGTGAGAATAGTCCATCTGTTGAATACAACGTCCACTCGGAATATAATATTTACTCATTGTCACCTTTAAACTACCATTATAAGGTAATTCACGAGTCGACTGAACCAAACCTTTACCAAAAGAACGCTGCCCAATCAATACAGCCCGATCCATATCCTGTAAAGCTCCAGATACAATCTCAGCAGCAGAAGCCGACCCTCCATCAATCAATACCGCCATCGGCATTACCGTGTCTAAAGGTTCATTCGGTGTACGATAAGTACGGTCCCATTGACTAATTTTACCTTTTGTGGACACAACTTCTTTTCCCTTCGGAACGAACATTCCTACTATCTGTGTAGCACTCTCTAAAAGTCCCCCACCATTATTCCGCAAATCTAAGATTAAAGACTTTATTTGATGATTCTTTTTTAAATCCTCAAAAGCATTCTTAACTTCTTGAGCACTCTTATCTGTAAAACCTTTCAAGTAGATATATCCTACATGATCTCCACGAACTCCGTAATAAGTCACTTGATTTTCTAAAATCTGCTTACGGACAAGTTCTACTTTCCGAGGTTTCTTATCATAAGGGCTTTGAACTTTCAATACCAATTTTGTATTAGGAACACCTTTCAATAAGGAACTTACCTTATCTGAAGAGGCCTTAGTTACATCCACCGTATCCACTGCCAAAATACGATCTCCTGCCTTCAAACCAGCCAAAGCAGCCGGCATTCCTTCAAATGGTTCAATAATATAGACACCACCCTCTTTCCGTTCTCGAATATACGAACCAATACCTCCATACTCTCCGGTCGTCATAAACTTCAATTTATCCATCTCCTGTTCCGGATAATATTCGGTATAAGGATCCAAACCGCCTAACATAGCGTCAATTCCTCTGCGAACAGTCTTTTCAACATCCACAGAATCCACATAAAACATTTCCACCTCTTTTACTAAGGTGTTAAATATTTCCAGGTTCTTACTTACTTCAAAACGATTATCTTTCTGAGCTTGTCCCGGTAGGACCTGTCCCCAAAAGAATAACAAACCTAAAAGGGTTATAATCTTCTTTCGCTGTTTACACATAGAATATTTACTTAATTTACGGTGTAAAAATAGAGAATAAACACTTGTTAGTCCAGTATGCTATTTACTTTTAACTTTATTTGTTCCCATTTATCATCTGGAATCTGTGCTCCTACAACTTCTATAATATGCCCAGCCAGCAAAGAACCGATACGGGCAGACTGTTCCAAAGTGGCTCCTACCGATTGCCCATATAAGAATCCAGCAGCAAAATGATCACCAGCTCCAGTCGTATCAATAGCTTTACCCCCGTCTGCAGGTATTGCAAAAACTTGTCCTCTACTACCAACCAAAGCACCTTCTTTTCCGATTGTAACTAAAGAAACTTCAACTTGTTCAGATAATAATCGAACAGCTTCTTGAGCATTCTTTCCTGTAAAAGCCTCCGCTTCACTCTCATTCGAGAATAATATATCAACATAATTCGGTATAATGTCTTCCAACAAACCTCGGAAAGCATTTACAATATTAAAGTTAGAAAGATCTAATGCAACTTTCAATCCCAACTGTTTTGCTTTTCGCATAGTTGTACGCACCAGTTCTTCATTCACTAACAAATATCCCTCAATATATATACATTGATAAGCAGATAACATCTCTTCCGTAATCTCATCAGGAGTTATTGTCGGAGCCGGACCTAAAAAAGTAGCCATTGTTCGTTCCCCATCAGGTGAAATCAAAACAGTACAGCTCCCTGATATTCCTTCCGTTTGAATGAAATGAGAGGTAACACCCGCTTTTTGTAAAGCCTCTTTATAATATGTACCAACTGAATCAGTACCAATCTTACCGATAAATCCTGTATTTGCTCCTAAAAGAGCCATCGCTCGCATGGTATTACAAACTGATCCACCCGGAGCCTGACTACACTCCAAGCTCTCTTGAGACTGACGAATCTTAACCATCTGGTCTTGCTGAATCATATCCATAGCTCCTTTTTGCATGCCTATTTCAGTCAGTACATCATCGCTTTTCAACCTCAATAAAACATCCACTAAAGCATTCCCTAATCCAATTGTATTCATTTTTTCTAATTTTTTTCGCAAAGATATTGCATATTTCAAAAAGAACCTCTACTTTTGCAAAGCAATTTCAGAAAGGGATTAAGATAAGTCTTAAAACTGAAAAAGTAAATTCTTCCTTAGCTCAGTCGGTTAGAGCATCTGACTGTTAATCAGAGGGTCCTTGGTTCAAGTCCAAGAGGAAGAGCTAAAAAGACATCGGGAAAGACTGAAAAACATATTCTTCCTTAGCTCAGTCGGTTAGAGCATCTGACTGTTAATCAGAGGGTCCTTGGTTCAAGTCCAAGAGGAAGAGCTAAAAGAGACATCGGGAAAGACTGAAAAACATATTCTTCCTTAGCTCAGTCGGTTAGAGCATCTGACTGTTAATCAGAGGGTCCTTGGTTCAAGTCCAAGAGGAAGAGCTAATTTTTTAGAGAAATACTAAAAGTATTTCTCTTTTTTATTTTTCTATTTAAGATAATTTCCTCAAAAACAAAAAGTCTCAAAAGTCTCTTAGGTATTCTGAAAAAAGACTTTTTTGAAAGCAGCTATATATTTCTGATTATCAGCTTAAAAAGTAAAAGAAGAAAGGTGCTTTTATACTTTTCTGATAAAGTTCCACGGACATTTTTCAGCAAAGAAGTAAACAAAACGATATATATTTCTAATAGAGAAATTCAACGTCCGTGGTTTTAAACAAATAAAGAAACTATCTATCAGTTTTAAATATGCGATAATTTCATAATTCAATCTATATAATCACATTAACAAGACTCGGGTTACCATATAAATATTTTCATTTTATACGAAATTCCCATGAGACTATTGAGACTTTTTTAGAGAGAAAGTATTCCTTCCTTTATAAAAATAAATTGTATTTGTATTATAAAGGAATAAGGAAGAAAAGTTAAACGAATAGGCACTACATAAAAAAACAATAAGCATTGATTTCTTCTTAAGCCATATCTTCTTTCAAATTATCTTATCTTTGCATTATGGGAAAGAATAAATTAGCAAAGTTTGACGATATGGCGGGATACCCCCATGTCTTTCAATATCCATTCTCTGTACTTCAAGAAAAAGGGTTCGAACTAAAAGGGCATTGGCATGAACAGTTCTTCAAAAATGACAACCCCATTGTCTTGGAATTAGGATGTGGAAAAGGTGAATACACAGTCGGTTTGGGTAAACTATTCCCAAACAAGAATTTTATTGGTGTCGATATCAAAGGAGCACGTATGTGGACAGGGGCCAAAGAATCATTCGAAGCCGGCATGAACAACGTAGCATTTTTACGAACCAGTATTGAATTGATTACTCATTTTTTTGCAGCTGGAGAAGTTTCTGAAATATGGCTAACTTTTCCAGATCCACAGATGAAGAAAGTGAACAAACGACTGACTTCTACTCGTTTTATGAAAATGTACCGAGAGATTCTGACAGATAATGGGATCATTCATTTAAAAACGGATAGTAATTTCATGTATACTTATACCTGTGAAATGGTCAAAGTGAACCAATATCCAGTTCTTTTCAGTAATGAAGATTTATACCATTCCGGATTAATAGATGAAATTCTTTCTATAAAAACTTATTACGAACAACAATGGTTGGATCGTGGACTAAACATCAAATATATTAAGTTTGTTTGCGAAGAACGAGAACAACTGATTGAACCAGATATAGAGATTGAATACGATCCATATCGAAGTTTTAATCGTAGTAAAAGAAGTGCATTAGCTTCTGGGAAGTAGTAATTATAAACAATGTAAATATAAATCATAAATCAAACTCATGGCCATATATCCAAAACTAATCATGGAAGCACTGGAAAAGGTGCGTTATCCGGGGACAGGGAAAGACCTTGTTTCCATGGGAATGGTAGAAGACAACATTCGAATTGAAGGGAATAAAGTAAGCTTTTCACTTTTATTTGAAAAGCCCAATGATCCTTTTATTAAATCTGTAGTAAAAGCAGCAGAGACCGCAATCCTTACGTATGTAGGAGAAGAGGTAGACATCAAGGGAAACATAAAAGTTGAAGCAAAACAAGCTCCTCGTCCTGAACCTGATAAATTATTACCAGAAGTTAAAAACATAATTGCAGTTTCTTCAGGTAAAGGTGGAGTTGGTAAAAGTACAGTCGCAGCTAATTTAGCTGTCGCTTTAGCACTACAAGGTTATAAAGTAGGTCTTTTAGACGCTGATATTTTTGGTCCCTCCCAACCTAAGATGTTTAACGTAGAAGAGGCTCGTCCTTACATGGTCGAAGTTGGTAATCGTGAATTAATCGAACCTGCCTCGAACTATGGAGTAAAATTATTATCTATCGGTTTTTTTGTAAACAAAGAAGACGCAATCTTATGGCGTGGGGCCATGGCTAGCAATGCTCTTAAACAATTAATCGGAGATGCGAACTGGGGAGATTTAGACTACTTTTTAATAGACTTACCACCGGGTACAAGCGATATTCATTTGACAATGGTACAGACTTTAGCCATTACTGGAGCAATTGTAGTCAGTACACCACAAGAGGTCGCATTAGCAGACGCTCGTAAAGGGATCAGTATGTTTACAGGTGAGAAAGTGAATGTCCCGGTACTAGGATTAGTCGAAAATATGGCTTGGTTCACACCTGCCGAACTACCTGAAAACAAATATTACCTGTTCGGAAAAGAGGGAGGAAAACGTTTAGCAGAAGAGTTAAATATTCCATTATTAGGACAAATTCCTATTGTACAAAGTATCTGTGAAGGAGGAGACAATGGTACTCCTGTAGCATTAGACCCAACAACTATTACAGGGAAAGCTTTTCAAGAATTAGCAGAGAATGTTGTCAAACAGATTGATTATCGTAACGAACATTTAGATCCAACCAAACGGGTAATTGTTACTAAAAAATAAATTAAATAAAGAGAGTAAGTCCTTCAACTTACTCTCTTTTAGACTAAACAAAAAGCCATTCTCTTTTCAGAGAACGGCTTTTTAATTATCCCATAAACCTTTAATTATTTACCTTCAGCAGCTGCTTTCTTATTAATCTTTTTCTTCTGTAATTCATAAGCAATCGGAGTTGCTACGAACAAAGTAGAATATGTACCAATAATGATACCTAATAAGATTGCAAATGTAAAGCTACGAATTGTTGCACCACCTAAAATAAAGATACACAATACAACGATCAACGTAGTTAAAGAAGTATTCATTGTACGACACAAAGTAGAGTTCAATGCGTCATTGATTACCTGATAACGATCACGTTTAGGATATAAACCAATAGTTTCACGGATACGGTCAAATACAACCACTGTATCGTTAATAGAATAACCAATGATAGTCAAGATCGCAGCAATGAATGTTTGATCAACCTCCATAGAGAACGGTAAAATCTTCCATAATAAAGTGTAGAAAGAAATAATACACAATGTTGTTACTGTTACAGAAGCAAACGCACCAATAGAGAATGAAACATCACGGAAGCGAAGCAAGATATAAGCAGCCATACAGATCAAAGAAAAAACAACAGCTAAGAATGCTGCATTTTTAATATCATCCGCCATACTTGGTCCTACTTTCTGTGAACTCTGGATATACTTATCAACAAACTGATCTAAAGTTGTACCTTGAGGCAATAATGACTTAACGCCTTCATACAATTTATTTTCAATTTCTTGATCAACAGCAGAATCATTACTTTCAATCTTATAGTTAGTTGAAACACGAACTTGGTCAGGAGTACCAATCTGAATAACACTTACAGAACCTTCCAACTGGCTGTCTAACATATTACGTACCTCTTCTGTGTTAACATCCTGATCAAAACGAACTACATAGTTACGTCCACCTGTAAAGTCAATACCGTTATTTAAACCAACTGTTGCCATTGAGATTGCACCTAAAACAATAATTACAACAGGAATTAAATAACCGACCTTACGAGCTCCCAAGAAATTGATCTTCGGATTTACTAATAAGTCTTTAGTAAAAGAAGTAGTAAATGTCGTATTCTTCAACTTATCTTTAGCCAATAATGCTTCATAAACAATACGAGTCAAGAATACTGCAGTCAAGAAAGAAGCGACCAAACCAATAATCAATGTAGTAGCAAAACCACGAATAGGACCTGTACCAAAATAGAACAATACTACGCCTGTGATAACTGAAGTCAAGTTTGAGTCAAAGATTGCAGAGAATGCATTACTATAACCATCAGCAATAGCTTTACCTAATGACTTTCCTGCACGAAGTTCCTCTTTTGTACGTTCATAGATCAATACGTTTGCATCGACAGCCATACCCAAAGTCAATACCATACCGGCAATACCAGGTAAAGTCAATACACCTTGGAAAGAAGCCAAGATACCCATTGTAAAGAAAATATTCAATACCAAAGCACCGTCTGCAATTAATCCAGGAATTAGACCATAGAATGCACACATATAAAGCATCAAAAGAACCAATGCCAAAACAAAAGAAATCATACCTGCATTGATAGCTTCCTGACCTAGAGAAGGACCAACAACATCTTCCTGTACAATATGTACAGAAGCTGCCATTTTACCAGATTTCAACACGTTTGCCAAGTCTTTTGCTTCTTCCGGAGTAAACTGACCTGTAATCTGAGAACGTCCACCCGTAATTTCTACCTGTACGTTTGGAGCTGAATATACCATATCATCCAACACAATTGCAACCGCACGACCAATATTTTCTTTTGTCAGGCGAGCCCAAGCTTTAGCACCTTCAGCATTCATTGCCATATCAACAACCTGTTCAGAACGACCTGGCTGTTGAGCAAAGTCTGCATTTGCATCAGTCACAACATCTCCACCTAAAGCAGGAGAACCGTCACGATTAGTTACCTTAATTGCATACAAATAATAATATTGTTCTTTTTCATCAATGGCTTTTACACCCCATTTCAAAGCTAAGTTACGCGGAAGAACTTCCTTCACTTGCTTCATATTCAAATATTCATTGATTTTTGCAATATCATTTTTATTAGCAATACCAACAACTGGACCAGAAGCTAACTGACCATTGTATTGATTTATCTGCAACACTGCGAATAAAGGATGTTGTTTCGCAAACTCTTCCATATTTTGTGCAGCTTGTGCTTCAGGTTTGTCTTCACCGATTTTTGCTAACAAAGAATCTGCATCATTCACAGCCTCTTTTGCTACTTTTTCTACTGTTTCTGTCGCTGTGGCAGTTTCTGTAGCAGTAGTTCCATTATCGGATTTTAATACAGTAGCTAACACATTATCAGCAGCGATCAACTGTTGATAGATTTCTGGCAAATTATAAGTTTCCCAAAATTCCAAATTAGCACTACCCTGTAACAGCTTACGTACACGTTCCGGTTCTTTAACACCTGGAAGTTCAACCAATATACGACCAGCTGTTTCCAAGCGTTGAATATTTGGAGATACTACACCAAAACGGTCAATACGAGTACGCAATACATTAAATGAATTATCAATAGCGCTCTGTAGTTCATCTTTCAATACAGAAACAACTTCTGCGTCTGAACTCTGCGGAGTAATTTTATCCTTCAATTCAAATGTGCTGAAAATAGAAGCTAAACGAGCATTACTATCCAAGTTCTTAAACTCTTCTGCAAACAAATCAATAAAACCCTTTTGACTTGTAGCTTGTTTTGCATAAGCTAAATCCAAAGCTTTGTTGAAATTTTCATCTTGATTATTGTTTGAAAGCGAACGGATTACGTCAGCTACATTCAACTCAAGAACGACATTCATACCGCCCTCTAAGTCAAGACCTAAACTAATTTCCATTTCACGGCATTCCTTGAGTGTATAACCCAACCATACCTTTTGAGTAGATAACGAGTCCAAATACGAACTCTCTTTCACAGGATCTCCACCTGCATACTCAGCGGCTTTGCTATTGTAATGTCTTGTCACAAATGAAAATGACAGATAAAACAAACAGACAAGCATAAGTAACACCGCAAAGATCTTTACAAATCCTTTGTTTTGCATCTGATTTTTATGTTTATGTTATTATTCGTTTTTTCCAGGGTGCAAATATAGGCTTTTTTTCTTTGTACAACAGTAATTAGATTAATTTATTTGCCACTCTCTTAGTTTATTTCAACCACATTTATATATCTTTGCCTCATAAATTTCATAAGTAAAGAAGACCATGAAACAAATTTTATTATTTACACTATTTATTCCTGCCCTACTTTGGGCAAATGATGATTCCAAGTATTTAGCTGGAGCTGTGCCTGTTGAAAATGGGAAAGTTGTGTTTAAGAAAGAGATAAACGCTCCTTCTTTTTCAAAAGATGAAGTTTACAACAAAATGCTAAGTTGGGCAAATGAGTTTTTTACAGAAAAAGACAGTCGAGTAGTTTATACCGAGCAAGCTACCGGAGAAATAGCAGTAATCGGAGAAACGGACTTAATTTTTCAAAAAAATGCTCTTTCATTAGATCGTTGCGAAATGGATTACCGTGTAACTATAAAATGTGAAGATAAAAAATCAACCATAAGTATCACAGGTATACGTTATACTTATGACGTTTCATACCAAAAAGAGCCAGAGAAATACACTGCAGAAGAATGGATTACTGACAAATACTCCCTCAATAAAGCAAAAACAAAATTGAATCGAGGGAACGGTAAATTCCGCAGAAAGACAGTCGATTTTGTCGACGATTTAGCAAATTCGGCATCAATGACATTTGGAGTTCAAACTATTTCACAAGCTTCTGTTCAATCAGTAAATCAAACTCAACCACAAACAGTAGAACAACCTACTACTAATGTTGAGATGACACAAACGCAGAAGCCTGTAACTATACCTGCAACAACACCAGTAGTTTCTACTCCTGTGAGAGAAGGATATATTGCTTTTGCGGCTGATAAAGTTCCATCCACAATCATAGATATGTTGCCCAACAGTGATCTACAAATTGTAAAAACGGACCAACCTGAAACAAAAGAGACTTCTGTTACATGGAAAGGGATAGGGAATATATTAGGCAAAACTATTACCTCTACAACTATTCAAGCAAATAGCCCTGTATATCAAAAGATAGGTAATAATGAAACTTATAGTTTATTATTCTTCAAAAAAGGAGAAACACAAAACGCTTGGTTGATCATTGATTGTATCAAACAGGGAGAAACAGCAGAAGGAGAACAAAAAACACTTATGGGAGAAATATTAAAAGTCTGGATGAAATAATACAGGATTTAAATCATGAAACAAATACTTATTTTTATACTAATAACATTCCCTCTATTGGTAACAGCGCAGGGACATAAAGGAGATGTCAAAGAATGTGCACCAATGAAAGAGGGTAAAATATGCTACCGCGACACTGTTCATGTCAAAGATTTGGATCAAAAACAAATATTCAATATCATTAATGAATGGGCCAAAAAGAATTACGGTAAAGATATTTTTCTATCAAATGTCAGCACTAAAAAATCCAAAGGATTGATAAATATATCTTCAAAGATAGAGTTATTACTAAATGAAACAGACAAAACAACTGTCAAATACAAAATGAGAATCTTCTGCCATGACAATAGTTATTCCGTAGAAGTTAGCAACATTGTTTATCTGTACGATCCTAAAGAAGAGAAAAAGTACAAAACTTATCCTGCAGAAAGTGTCATTGCAAATAATGGAGAGAGTAACACGATTGCAATCATTAAAGATCCCAAATTGTTTTGTAATGCAACTTTCTTTTTTGTAGAAAATCTATTTGCTGATATTTTAGAGGCTATAAACGAAGCCGAGTAAGATTTCTTTTAAATAAAAAAAAATGCCATCTCTATCCAATTCTCATGAGATGGCATTTTATTTTTTATCCTCCACCATCTCTAAATAGCACCATAGTGGATAATGATCCGAATAACGAACTTTATCTACCGTACAATTTATAGGACGTAAATTGGCTGAATGAAAAATATTATCAATTCGAAACCAAAAGAAATTTTCATTATAAGTAATACCAACTCCTTTTCCTGAAGAGACATAGGCATCTTCTAATGACCCTCGAATCTTACGATAAGCATAAGAAATCGGAGTATCATTAAAATCTCCACATACTAATATATATTCTGTATCAATCTTCTTAATTTCTTGAGCAATAACTTCTGCTTGACGAGCTCGTATTTGAAAGGTTGGTCCCAATTTCTGATCAATAGAATTCTTCAGTCCGTCTAAAGTTTCCGAATTCATATTTTTAATAAAAGCAGAATAGTGGCTTTTATCCTCAGTCGTTAGCTTAAAAGATTCCAAATGATTATTGATCAAAGTCAATTTTTTCCCTTGTATATCCAATACATGAATAGAAGAGCCATTTGATGTCGTATCATATTTAATCTTACGAGATTTAGAAATCGGATATTTAGAAAACACTGCAATATAAGAAGAACCTATATGAATCAATGAATGATAACGATACATCTTCAACGCATTGAATATCTTCTTATTCGTAAGATAATCATTAGAATTACCAACTATGTATTCTTGTAAACAAACAATATCTGCACCGGAATTAGCGATGTACTGTATAGTAGGATTGGGTTCCTCTTTCGTATGATTTTTATACCCAAACCCCATGACATTATAAGTCAATATTTTTAATACTTTCTCCTTTGGAATATTTTCTTCTCTACTATGGTAAGGAAGATAACGCGTAAGCGGCTCTTTACAAATCAAAAGAACACACACGCCAACTAAAGCAAATCGCCATTCCCACACAAACAGCCAATAAATAATAAAGCAAATAGTTAAAACACATAAGATAGGGAAACACAATCCTAAATAGGGAAAAAGAACGCTAACTTCTGGAGATATTCGATCAGAAAAAGCTGAAATAAGAAATAAAATAAGAACAACTCCATTAATCGTTCCGATAACAGATTTAAATAAAACCCTAATTGTGTCAAACCATGATTTCATTTTTTACTGGCTTCAAATAACTTCTTTTTCTCTTCTGCAGAAAGGCTTTCGTAACCAGAACGCTTCAATTTATCCAATATTGCGTCTAAATCTACCTTTTCTTGATATTTCCGTGCGTTATATTCATAATCAGTTTCTGAACGTTTATAAGTCACACGCATCGTTGGTTTTCTTTTTCCCAAATTCACAAACCAATCTACCAAACGATTGATCGGCCTAGTCAAATCTATACCTTTATCAATCAGTTCTGCAAAGCAAATACCCACTAAAGCACCTCCGAGATGCGCAAGATGCCCTCCTGAATTAGTAGAAGTAATTGCTAATAAATCTATTAAAAGAGAGAAAGAAGCCAAATATATCAATTTTATTCTCCCGATAAACAGCAGATTTATCTCCCATTCTTTTTTATAAAACGATATAGCAAAAACAATAGCCATCACAGAAGCCGAAGCTCCCATCAAAAAACTATATCCTACCATATTACGGAAATAAGGGAACACGTTATAGGTTAATAAAAACATAGCGGCTCCTGCGATTCCTCCCAATAAATATAAACCACCCAACTGACGTTCATTAAACCAAGAAAGGAATAGGTTCCCAAACCAATAGAGCCAAAGCATATTAAAAAGAATATGTAGGACATCAAAATGGGTGAACATATAAGAAAAGATAGTCCACGGACGATGTAACAATAACTCTAAAGAAGAAGGTAACTGTAAATATTGCAAGAAAGGGAAACTACCCAAGTTAAATAAAAGCAAGATAACGCCAATTAAACGTATGACGATAAAAAGCCCTACATTAATATAAATCAATTTCATCAGGATATTTCCTGATTCAAAATTCCGCCTAAGATCAGAAAACACATCTCCCATTATTCAATCCCTTCTTTTTCCAATATCGAACTAAAAAATAGCCAAAAATCATACCTCCTAAATGCGCAAAGTGTGCAACCGAATCACCATTATAATTAGCGACGCCCATAAACAACTCTGCAAGACCATAGAATACCACAATATATTTAGCTTTAATCGGAATCGGTATAAACATAAAGAAAAGAGGTACATTCGGGAATAACATGGCAAATGCCAACAAAATACCAAATACAGAACCTGAAGCCCCTACCGTAATCAAATAGTTCAATGATTGGTCTGCAGCAACCAACTGCCCCAAAGAAACACCGTTTGCAGTTGCGAATGACTGAACAGAATACAGCCAAACTAATTCCTGAATAATTCCAGCTCCTATCCCCGTCACCATGTAGAAAATCAGAAAACGTTTGGATCCCCATACATTCTCTAAAATCCGTCCAAACATATACACTCCAAACATATTGAAAAACACATGAGAGAAAGAGTGCGTATCATGCATGAACATATAAGTTACCAACTGAAAAGGATAAAAATCCCTCACTCCCGGAAAATGTAGTCCAAACAATTGAACTAAGTCTATACCTATTTTGGGTAAAACAAGGCTTGCTACCCAAAACAACAGGTTAATAATGATAAGGTTTTTCGTAACCATCGGAATACTATCCAAAAATCCCGAATTATTTTGATTCATCATATTTTTCTTCTTTTAAGGGCAAAGGTAAATATATTTTGGTACTTTTCCGGAAAAAGTACACTAAAACATAGTAAATCAATAAAAAAAACACTTTTTTTCTTTGCGGAATATTAAAATACCGTTACTTTTGACGCTTGCATACAAACTCGCAACAATTGTTTAACATATTAAATATCAAACCATCATGAACAAAACAGAATTTATCAATGCTGTAGCGGAAAAATCCGGCTTAAGTAAAGTTGATGCAAAAAAAGCAGTAGAAGCTTTTGTAGAAACAGTTTCTAACGAATTAAAAGAAGGCGGTAAGGTAGCTCTTTTAGGCTTCGGTTCTTTTTCTGTAGCTGAAAAGTCTGCTCGTAAAGGTGTTAACCCTAAAACTAAACAGCCGATTGAAATCCCTGCTCGTAAGTCCGTTAAATTTAAAGCAGGCGCAGAATTAGCAGATCTTATTAAGTAAGTTTTGTTTTATATTCTTATACTCAAGAAGGTGTTCTTATACAAAAGAGCACCTTTTTTAATGACCACAACTCCTTAACTCTTCACAACGAAGCGCTTAATCCTATGGTTTTTACAAATAAAACCTGTACCTTTGTAAGCAAAATAAATCCGAACATATACAAAACGAATATGGTTATCGAACAACAGATTACCGAGGCTATTATTGCCGGCATTAAAGAACTGTACGGTGCAGATGTAACTGCCAACCAGATACAGCTACAAAAAACAAAAAAAGAGTTCAAAGGACATCTAACTCTAGTCGTTTTCCCATTTCTTCGCATGTCGAAGAAATATCCAGAACAGACAGCTCAAGAAATTGGAGAATATTTACTTCAACACGAATCTGCTGTTGCAGAGTTCAATGTAATTAAAGGTTTCCTAAACCTTACTATTGCTTGTGCTCAATGGATAAATCTTCTAAACGACATTCATAATCAACCTACTTACGGAATTGTTCCTGTAACTGAACAATCTCCTCTGGTTATGATTGAATATTCCTCTCCCAATACAAATAAGCCACTTCATTTAGGCCATGTCCGCAACAACCTATTAGGCTACAGTTTATCTGAAATCTTAAAGGCTAACGGAAACAAAGTAGTAAAGACTAACATTGTAAACGACAGAGGTATCCACATCTGTAAGTCTATGTTAGCTTGGCAAAAGTGGGGAAATGGTGTAACCCCTGAAAGCGCAGGAAAGAAAGGCGACCATTTAATCGGTGACTTTTACGTGCTTTTCAGTAATAAGTTAAAAGAAGAAACTGCCGCTCTCGAAGCACAAGGCATGACTAAAGAGGAAGCAGAAGCTGCTTCACCACTAATGGCCGAAGCTCGCGAAATGCTTCGTAAGTGGGAAGCCGGAGACAAAGACATCCGTGCCCTTTGGGAAATGATGAACAATTGGGTATACGCAGGTTTCGACGAGACCTACAAAATGATGGGCGTTGACTTCGATAAAATTTATTATGAATCTCAAACCTATTTAGAAGGTAAGAGTAAAGTTTTGGAAGGTCTTGATAAAGGTATCTTCTACCGTCGTGAAGATGGTTCTGTATGGGCAGACTTAACTAAAGACGGTTTAGACGAAAAGTTATTACTCCGTACAGACGGTACCTCTGTTTATATGACTCAAGATATTGGTACTGCTAAGTTACGCTTCGATGACTACCCTATCAATAAAATGATTTATGTCGTAGGAAACGAACAGAACTACCACTTCCAAGTTTTATCCATTCTATTAGACAAATTAGGATTTGAATTTGGTAAAGGTTTGGTTCATTTCTCCTATGGTATGGTTGAACTACCGGAAGGAAAAATGAAGAGCCGCGAAGGAACAGTCGTCGACGCTGATGATTTGATGGAAGAGATGGTTAATACAGCTCGCGAAATCTCTCAAGAATTAGGTAAATTAGACGGAATGACTGTAGAAGAGTCTGAAAACATCGCTCGCATGGTCGGTTTAGGTTCTCTAAAATACTTCATCTTGAAAGTTGACCCACGTAAGAATATGACCTTCAATCCGAAGGAATCTATCGACTTTAACGGAAACACAGGTCCTTTCATTCAATATACTTATGCTCGTATCTGCTCTGTTCTTCGCAAAGCTGCCGAACAAGGAATC
The DNA here is from genome assembly GCA_017481945.1 of Parabacteroides sp. Classification (GTDB taxonomy): domain Bacteria; phylum Bacteroidota; class Bacteroidia; order Bacteroidales; family Tannerellaceae; genus Parabacteroides. The sequence goes on from JAFUOJ010000011.1 coordinate 45,567, forward strand.
GTTTTACCGGAACAATTACCGACAACCACTACAATCTCTGAAAAAGAGGAAAACTTGATTCAGATGATTGCAGACTATGCGTCTATTGTTCGTGAAGCAGGTAAAGAATATAGCCCTGCACTGATTGCGAACTATACATACGACTTGGTAAAAGAATATAATCAGTTCTATCATGATTTCTCTATCCTTCGCGAAGAAAACGAAGAGGTAAAGAAATTCCGTTTGGTTCTTTCTGCCAACGTTGCGAAAATCGTCAAGTCAGGTATGGCTTTATTAGGTATCGAAGTTCCAGAAAGAATGTAACGACAAACAGAATACTATCACAAAAAAGGCGTCACACTATCTGTTTTAGTGTGACGCCTTTTTTATTAGAAAACCGATAGGCATCGCTCTGGGAACGAATGCCTATTGATTTTATGCTTTCTTCTTACGCGTTGTCTTCTTCGTGCCTGTCGATTTCTCAGCTGCTTCTACAACAATTTTCTTACAGTCCTCTACTGAAAGTTCCACCGGATTTGTCACCGTTTTAGGAATACGATAATTTGTTCCTTTATAAACGATGTAAGGTCCAAAACGTCCATTCAAGATCTCCATTTCCGGTTCTTCATCGAATCTCTTAATAAAACGCTGTTCATCTTTCTTCCGTTTTTCTTCAATCAAACCAATTGCCTCTTCCGGAGTAATTGTCAACGGATTCAAATCTTTAGGAATGGAAATAAATTTACCATCGTGACGGACAAAAGGTCCGAAACGACCTACAGCTGCCACCATCACTTTACCTTCATACTCTCCGATTGTACGAGGCAAATCAAACAATTTCAAAGCTTCTTCCAATGTAATTGTATCGATAGACTGGCCTTTCATCAAAGAGGCAAACTGTGGTTTAGGCGCATTCTTATCCTCTGCATGTGCCGCTCCAATCTGAACAACAGGACCATAACGACCAATTTTCACGAAGACCGGTTTACCACTTTTTGGGTCTATACCTAACTCCCGTTCTCCAACTTTATGTTCTGTCTTCACAGCCGAGGTAGCTTCCACAATCGGATGGAACATTTTGTAGAACTTATCGATGGCTTTTGTCCAAACCAACTCTCCTTCTGCCACCTGGTCAAATTCTTTTTCTACGCTGGCAGTAAAATTATAATCCATAACAGACGGGAAGTATTCCATCAAGAAGTCATTCACAACTGTACCAATATCAGTCGGCATTAACTTGCTACGATCTGCCCCTACCACTTCCTTCTTTTCAGTTTCTTTAATCTTACCTTTAGATAAAGTAATGACTGAATAAGTTCGTTCTGTTCCCTCTTTATCTCCCTTCACTACATATTCGCGGTTCTGGATTGTTTGGATAGTCGGGGCATACGTTGACGGACGTCCAATTCCCAATTCCTCTAAGCGACGAACTAAACTGGCTTCCGTATAACGTGGCGGACGTTGTGTAAAACGTTCTGTTGCCACAATGTCTTTCAAAGACAAGACATCATTCAACTTTACCGGTGGCAACAAACCATTCTCCTGCTCTTTTTCAACCTCTTCATCGTTACTTTCCATGTAAACCTGCAAGAAGCCTTCAAAACTAATCACTTCACCGACAGCCACAAATCGTTCAGTCTGTCCACCGATTCCTACTGATATAGTTGTACGTTCCAACTCTGCGTCAGCCATCTGACAAGCAATCGTACGCTTACGGATCAACTCATACAACCGTTTTTCCTGTGAAGTAGCTCCCGCCTCTACATTACTAATGTAGGTTGGACGAATCGCTTCGTGTGCCTCCTGCGCTCCCTTGCTTTTCGTGTGATACTGACGGAATTTATAATACCGTTCGCCATACGTTTCAAGAATAGCCTCTTTGGCTGTTCCTAACGCCAAGTCACTCAAGTTTACGGAGTCAGTACGCATATATGTAATCAAACCGGATTCATACAAACGTTGTGCTATCATCATTGTTTGTGAAACAGAATAACCCAACTTACGCGCAGCCTCCTGTTGTAAAGTAGACGTTGTAAAAGGAGGAGCCGGAGTCTTTTTCACCGGTTTCGTTGTTATATCATCAATTGTAAAAGAGGCATTCTTACAAGACTCTAAAAAGGCTTCTACCTCTTTTTTATCTTTTAAACGACGATTCAGTTCTGCTTTTAGGACAGTAGTTCCATCTGGTAAGATAAAATTAGCAACTACCCGATAAGCCGCCTCGCTCACAAAATCGTTTATCTCTCGTTCACGTTCTACGATAAGACGAACAGCGACAGATTGTACACGACCTGCTGACAGGGCCGGTTTCACCTTGCGCCACAAAATGGGAGAGAGTTCGAACCCAACGATACGATCCAGTACACGACGTGCCTGCTGCGCATTTACCAAATCTATATTAATATCGCGAGGTGTTTCAATCGCATGCAAAATCGCATTCTTGGTAATTTCATGAAAAACGATACGTTTTGTATTCTCCGGCTTCAACCCAAGCACTTCGTATAAATGCCAGGATATAGCTTCCCCCTCACGGTCCTCATCGGAAGCCAACCAAACCAGCTCGGCCGCTTTAGCTTCAGATTTCAGTTCGTTTACCAATTTTTTCTTTTCGGTGGGTATCACATATTGCGGAGTATAGTCATGTTGGATATCAATGCCAAACTCCTTCGCCTTCAGATCGCGGATGTGCCCATAGCTTGACATGACCTTGTAGTCCTTTCCCAAGAACTTTTCAATGGTCTTTGCCTTAGCAGGAGACTCCACTATTACCAGATTCTTTTGCATAATAACGTCTTATCTATTCAAATTGGGTGCAAACTTACACAAATTCTAAGAATTATGGCAAGATTTCTGAATTGTGAATGATAAATTATCTATTAAATTTGCGATTTACAATTGAAAAGTAATCTATCATAATTCAGAAATCCGCTTATGGAAACAATTAAACAACTCATTTCCGAGGGTAAAACAGACGAAGCAATTCATTTGTTGGATGAATACATCGAAAAAAACAATACTGATGATAATGCCTATTACTTACGAGGCAATGCCTACCGTAAGACAGGAAATATCCGTTTGGCACTCAATAATTACTTATCAGCTATGGAGCTTAATCCGGATAGTCCCGCTGTTATCGCCCATAATCAACTTATCGCTATTCTAAACTTCTATAACAAGAATATGTACAACCAATAAAAAAAGCAGTGTTTGTACTAAACACTGCTTTCTCCTATACCTTATTATATATAGGTTACTTCAACAATGAGCAAGGACAAAGGTGATCCTTTTCAATATCCTTGAAATAGTTGTATGTTCCTACCTTCATTTCAGCGCAAGCAGCTTCGTCTGCAACAATGATTCCTTTCGGATGTAATTGCAACGCTGTAATGGTCCACATCTGGTTGACAGCACCTTCAACAGCTTGCTGCAAAGCACGAGCCTTGTTATGACCATTCACCATAATCAAGACCTCTTTTGCGTCCAGCACAGTTCCCACACCTACTGTTACCGCTGTCTTAGGAACTTTATTCACATCGTTATCAAAGAAACGAGAGTTTGCGATAATCGTATCCGTAGTCAATGTTTTAATACGTGTACGAGAAGCCAATGAAGAACCCGGTTCGTTAAATGCAATATGTCCGTCAGGACCAATACCGCCTAAGAACAAATCAACACCTCCTACTGCTTTCATCTTTGCTTCGTAAGCAGCACATTCGGCTTCCAAATCCTCAGCGTTACCATTTAGGATGTTTACATTCTCCGGATTAATATCAATATGGTTGAAGAAGTTATTCCACATGAATGAATGATAGCTTTCCGGATGTTCCTTCGGCAATCCTACATACTCATCCATGTTGAAAGTAATCACATGTTGAAAAGAGATAACTCCCTGCTTGTTCAGTTCAATCAAGTTCTTGTACATACCCAGCGGAGAAGAACCGGTCGGTAAGCCCAGAACAAATGGTTTTTCTGCTGTCGGATTTGCTTTCTTAATCTTCGCAGCCACATAATTAGCAGCCCACTTTGAAAGCTGCTCGTAATTAGGTTCAATAATTAGTCTCATAATATTCAAGTTTATTAATAATATCTTTTTTAACAACAGTTTTACACTTTACATCTCAACCAGCGCTTCTCTCTCAACCTTTCAACTGTTCAGCCATAGCCTGTCCCAAAGCCCAACAAGCTTCATACTTATCAGCCTTCAAAGCCTGTTTCTGTTCTACCGGTTCCCCTACGACTGTCCATTTCATCTTTTCACCAAAAGCAGCCAAATGTTTAACCGCTACTCCTGACCACGAGAAGGAACCAAAGTAACCGAACAAACGATCCTTTACTTCACGAGTCTCGATCCGTTCCAAAAGCGATGCTATCTCAGGGAACAACCGATTACTATAGGTTGGACAACCGATAAGCACTCCTTTGTACTTAAATATATCTTTCAATATATAAGAAGAGGCACTCTTACTTACATTGTGTAGTACTATATTCTTAACCCCGTTTGCAGCCAAAGAAGAGGCTATCGTCTCTGCCATCTGTTCCGTATTACCATACATACTTCCATAGACAACAGTAACACCCTCTTCTCCTTCATAGCGACTCAGGCGATCATAAATATCTATTGCCTTTGCGATATGCTCACGCCATATAGGACCATGCGTAGAACAAATCGTCTGAATATCCAATGCTGACAACTTTTGTAGAGCACGCTGCACAGCATTTCCATATTTCCCTACAATATTGGCGTAATAGCGAACCATCTCCTCCCAATATCGTTCTACGTTCATCTCCGTATCAATCACTCCACCATCCAGTGTTCCATAAGTTCCGAAAGCGTCTGCCGAGAATAAAATCTTATCAGCAGCGTCATACGTCACCATTACTTCCGGCCAGTGTACCATTGGAGCCATATAGAAAGAGAGCTGACGACTACCAATATTCAAGGTATCTCCCTCTTTCACTTCATGTAGTCCGGTCGTAATACCATGATAACCTTCCAACATTCCGAACGTCAGTTTATTTCCTACAATCTGTACATTCGGATACTGTTGACGCAATAAACGGATACTACCTGCATGATCCGGCTCCATGTGATTCACAATCAAATAATCTAAAGGACGACCATTCAGTGCGTCAGTAATCTTCTTCAAGAAAATATCGGAATAACAAATATCCACCGTATCTACCAAGACCGTCTTCTCATCCACTATCAAATATGAATTATAGGACACACCTTGCGGTAAAGGCCAAAGGTTCTCGAACAGAGCTTTTTGGCGGTCATTCACTCCTACATAATAAATATCTTTCGCAATTGTTTTTAGTCTATACATATTTTTCCAGTTTAACTTTTCTATTCCATTGAGTACCTCATCAGTCCTCAAACAATTATTATTTCTTTTTCAATGCTCTCCAGACACAATATATACCGGCTAAAACAAACGGAATACTTAACCACTGTCCCATATTCAATATCATATCCGATTCAAAGGCTTCTTGATCATTCTTTACTAACTCGATAAAGAAACGAGAACCAAATATACAGATCATAAATATTCCGAAGATAAGCCCTTCTTTCTTCCATGCGTCTTTCTTAAAATATAACCACATACAAAGAAAAAAGGTTGCCAAATAGCAAGCCGCTTCGTAAAGTTGTGTCGGATGACTCGGTGCAGAGAAAATAGGTTCTGCCCCACTACGCCACGCATGTAAGTTCTCTATAAAACGGAATCCCCACGGTAAATCGGTTGGATGTCCATAGATTTCGTGATTCATCAAATTACCCAAACGAATCATCGCTGCTACTAATCCGGTAGGAACAACCAGCATATCGAACGTCCAAAGCATACTGCGATGACTGACTCGCTTTGAATAAAAATAGACTGCAATAACGATACCCAATGTTCCGCCATGACTCGCCAATCCGCCTTCCCATACTTTTAGGATTTCAATCGGATTTGCTAAATAATAGTCTGGAGAATAGAACAGGCAATGACCCAAACGAGCACCAATCACAGTTCCCATAATAGTATAAATCAGCAGAGAATCAATCCAAGCCGGATTGAGCTTTTCTCTTTTCCACATCTTCTCTACGATCATGTAACCAATCCAAAAACCTACAGCAAACGCCAAACCATACCAACGTATTTCGCGTGAGCCGATCGAGAAAATAGCGGGATCTGCTGTCCAGGTAATAAAATCAAGCATAACTTTTCTTGTTAAAACTAAAAGTTGAGAACTCTAAGCGTACGAAACTACGTCCGCTTAAAACTCCCAACTTATAAAACTAATTAAACGAGTTTACGAATTAAGCCTTCTCTTTCCCCGTACAACATATCTATTACAGGGATTTCAATCATTGTATAAGCACCCGGTTGCTGTTTGAAACTTGCACGTGCTACTGATACTAAAATCTGAGCAGTCAATGCCGGATTATTTATCTTCATATCAAATTCAATCAGCTGGTTCTGTGTTTTACCGGAAACACCTTTGCGAACCAAATTCACTCCATGTCCCATGTCCTTCAAATCATCTACACAATCAACCTGAATCACATGTGTTTCATCATGAGCAAAGTAATCATCCGCTTTAATAGCTGCTGCTACCTGATTGAAATCGTATCCTTCTTTTACTTCAATATACACCATACGACGATGAACGCCTGTTCCTAAAGGAATAGTCATAGACAAAGCTGCCTTTACACCTTCAATCGCTTTCACAGCAACTGTATGTCCCATACTCATACCCGGACCAAAGTTTGTATAAGTAATACCCTTCGGAACGATTGCTTGCAACAAAGCACGAATTACAGAGTCGCTACCCGGATCCCAACCGGAAGAAATAACAGAAACCGTATTATGCGCCTTTGCAACTGCGTCTAACGAACGACGCAGGTCAACGATACTACCATGAATATCAAAACTATCAACCGTATTGATACCTAAAGCCAAGATCTCTTTCGCATAAGACTCTACGCTACGTGTCGGAGTCGCAAGAATAGCAACATCTACACTATCCAACTTCGTAATATGATCGGTAACTGTATATTCTTTTAACTCATTTGGAATGTCATTTGGGTTACGACGTACTACACCAGCCACCTCAAAATCAGGAGCAGCCTCTAATGCTTCTAACACATACTTTCCAATATTGCCATATCCAACAATGGCAGCTCTAATCTTTTTCATACTTTAGTTTAGTTTTTTACTATTTCTTCAGCCACAAAAGTAGTTATAAATAGAAAAAAGACAAATGAGAGACCGTTGTTTTTGTTTAAAATACTTATCAAAATTACTCCTCGAGTAAGCTAAAAGTTTCAAGTAAGAAACTCCGAGTTTCATGCCTTGAAACTTTTAGTTTCATCGTAAGAAACTTTCAGCTTTTTCAGGACTTTTATTTTAAGAGGTAAGCAACAACTCATCCCTTTGTAGGCAAGAACTTTTTATCAAATCAATAAATCTTTTCTAAAATCCTTTTTCTTTTCAAATATTTATTATTCCTTTGCAATATTCTATTAACAATTAAAACAGCTTAGCTATGGAAAAGAAAGTGTTTTATGCACTTGCCTGTGTGCTTTGTTTAACAGGCTGTAGTTCTCAATCTGCTATCGAAGAAGTTATTCTTCCTGAGGTAAAACAATCCCCCATTCAATTCAGTGTTCAAATGGAAAAGGAGACTCTCTCTTTCCCCGTTACCCGCAGTATGCCGGAAAATACAATAGGAGAACCTTCCGCCTTTTCAAAAGCGACCGAGGGAGACGCCGAACTGAACGAACTATGTTCTACACTTGAATATGTCGTTTTTAAAGAAGAAGAGAGTGAGGTAACGCTTGTCAAACACCGACAATATGTTTATAACGCCGCCAGTTTAGATGTAGATTTCGGAATTGTTTACGATACTTTACCGGCCGGAAACTATACTTTCTACTTCTTTGCACACAATTCAAAAAGTGCAACCTTATCAGGAACAACCTTCTCTTTTGACAGTATCACCGATTCTTTCTTCGAGGTTCTTCCTTTAGAAATCCAAGTAGCAGAGACCATAAACGAGAACATCACGCTGAACCGTATCGTCAGTCGTATCGAATTTATGGCAACCGATCCGGTTACAGAGGAGTTAAAACAGTTCGATATGGAGATAGAAAACCTATCCAATCAATTCGACTTGGCTAACGGTTGCGGACTTCTTGCGACAGAGAAGCAAACTTTCTCCCATAAATTTCAAGAAAGTGAAATAGGAGAGACTGAACATATACATGCTTTTTACACCTTCGTCTCGGATACAGACACCCCTATGACTGCCCGTCTTGCCGCTATTTCTCAAAATGATGAGGAGATACGGGTCAGACAGATCAAAGAGATTGTTCCAGAAGCAAACAAAATCATACGTTATAAAGGACGACTCTATAGCCGTTCAGAGGCAGACAACACCTTTCAAATAAGTATCTATAACAATGGAGAATGGGAAGAAACAGCAGAGGTAGTCTTGCCGGAATATGAATAAAAAAAGAACGAGGTTACCATAGTGAAGGTAACCTCGTTCTTATATTTCTATCTATTAAATAACTATATTTGTAACCGTTTTATTCAAGCGGTTACAAATATAAAAAGAGCATATTAATAAAGATAAGTTATTATGAAAAGATGGAGCTATTTATTATTGTTAGTTGTGTTCGCCTTTTCAATATCAATGAACGCACAAGAAACAAAGGATGAAAAAGTATTAGCAAGAAATATAAAAGATTTTGAAGGAGCTGTATATGAATTAGAGAACAACTATGCAGGATTTACCACAAAAACAGGCACTCCTACTAAACTTAAAAAATATTTAAAACTCAAAGATAGACTTCATAAAGAAGTTTTAAAAGGCAGAGAAGGGGCTGAAGTTGTCGGTGAACTCTATGGCTGGTTTGGCGACAATCATTTAAGAACTGCATTATCTGAACATCACAAATATAGAAAAACGAGAAAGAAAAATGTAAGTTCATCAGAAGGAATGGATGATTATAGTCCAGAAGCTATAGCAAAAAAAGTTGATAAAGAAACCTTTTTAATACGTTTCCCATCTTGTGAAGGCGATCCTTCGCTTGAATGGGTAAATGAATCTATTAAAGCTTATCAAGCCTCTCAATGCAAACATTTGATTATCGACATCAGAGGAAATGGAGGCGGGCAAGACACATACTATGAACCTTTTTTAAAACTTCTATATGATAGGGAATACATGTCTAAGGGTGTTGAAATACGTAACTCGGAAGATAACGTCAACTATCTGAGAGCACAAGTTGAACGTTTACCTTGGTTACAGGAAGTCATTAAAAAGGCTGAAAAGTCTGATGAAACATTTGTACCTCTCGTTGAAGATTACATTATCAAATATGACACGATTTATTCATATCCTATTAGAGCGTCTATAATCATTGATAGTAATGTTGCAAGCTCAGGAGAACAAATGATTCTTGATATAAAAGGATGTAGTTCACGTACAAAAATATATGGAAAAGGGAACACAATGGGATGTCTTGACTATTCCAATACCCGAAGATCAGATATGAAAGGATGTAAAATAACAACATGGATTCCTATGACACGTTCCATGCGACTTCCCCATAATGGTATTGATGAGACAGGAATAGCACCAGACGTACGTATATTACTTCCATTACCTAAAACATTAACAGATAATATAGATAAATGGGTACTATGGGTTGCAGAAGATATGAAAAAGAATTAGTATCTATAAGGAAATATCTTGTCTATAATAAACATTAGGAACTATATTCTATATAATATGTAGAGAACAGCTATAAGTAAATAACTAATTGTTGTACCTCGGAGGGGAATCGAACCCCTATTTAACGTTTAGGAAACGCTTGTTCTATCCGTTGAACTACCAAGGCAGATATGAAAGAATATCTATTCGTCAAACTATAATATCTTTTATTATAGGTGCGGCAAAAGTATAACCTTTTCCGCAAACTGACAAGTATTAGAAAAGTTATCTATTAATCGAACAGACTTTGCATAACAGACAAAGACTTGATTTCGGGAAAATCCGGTAGATGTAAACGGTAATACTCAAGAATCCGATTAATTATATGTACGCGATCTTGCCGAGAAAAGGAGTAAAGAGACATATTCTCAAAACTGATTCGTAGCAAACGGGCAAAAACAACACTTTCTTCTTGATTCAGATAATGACGATGTAAAGGAGTTGAATCAATGAACTCTCCATTCAACATATCAAAACAAGAGTTGACGGTATAAGAATCCACATTCGGATAAATACCCATATAATGCAGTAAATGGAGTAAAAAGACCAGATGGAAATTTGCGACACCTTTATCCGATACTTCCAACAACTGAATCGAAGAAGACAAATAATCGAAAAGGCGAGTATCCGGTTCAGTCTCTTTTACTACTCGAAAAAGAATCTCTGCTAAAAACAAAGCCAATACATTTTTAATAGGATTACAAAAGATTTCAGACAAAGGATATGAGAGTTTCGATTCCCGAATCCGATGTAAATCTCGTTTATTCAAATGCTCAACCTCCATATCTACCACCGACAAAGGCATAAACAGCGCTTTCGAAACCGGAGACTTCTTACCTCGACTGCGAGAAACTAAATAAGAAGCTCGTCCAAATGCTTCTGTATACATATATATAATAGAATACTTATCATTATAGGGGATAGAATGAAGAACAATCCCACGCGTCTTGCACAACATAGATTCCTGTATTTTGAAACAAAGGTACAATATTTTCTTTCCTCACATAGGATAAATCAGTTTTCAAAAGAGTTCTTATTCCGTAAGTTCAAAACAGATGTTAAATTCAAAAGAATCTAAATATTTTTCCTTGAAATGTTTTGCCAGTTTAAATATAAGGTCTATCTTTGCACTCGCAATCGGGAAAACAACAATACCGAGCAATAAAAGTAGTACTTTTACAGGATGGCCCGTTCGTCTATCGGTTAGGACGCAAGATTTTCATTCTTGAAAGGGGGGTTCGATTCCCCCACGGGCTACAATAAACAAGATTAAAGAATAAATAAAGAGGATACTAACAGAAATGGCAAATCACAAGTCATCAATTAAGAGAATCAGACAGACTAACGCAAGACGTCTTCATAACAGATATTATGCAAAGACAGCTAGAAATGCAATGAGAGTTTTGCGTGCGACTGAAGACAAGAATGAAGCAGAAGCTTTATTCCCTAAAGTGTGCTCTATGTTGGATAAGCTTGCAAAAAAACATGTTATTCACAAGAATAAAGCAGGCAACTTGAAATCCAAATTAGCAAAGCACGTTAATAAACTTGCTTAATAGGTAATACTTTATTTAGTATAAGGTCGGGAAAAACCGACTAAGCCTGATGGCCCGTTCGTCTATCGGTTAGGACGCAAGATTTTCATTCTTGAAAGGGGGGTTCGATTCCCCCACGGGCTACAAGGAGACAAAGTTTTATACTTTGTCTCTTTTTTTTATTATACTCCAAACATTTGACTATTTTCACATTATACATACTACCTAAATAAATTATTTTCATTATATTTGTTAGCTTTTTAAGATAGACTTGATAATAATAGATTTTAAACGATAAAAACTCATGAGTGAAGAAATTAAGAATACATCTACAGAGTACTCTGCAGATAGTATTCAGGTACTTGAAGGGTTAGAGGCAGTACGTAAAAGACCGTCCATGTATATTGGCGATACCAGTGAAAAAGGTCTCCACCATTTAGTATACGAAGTAGTTGATAACTCCATTGACGAGGCACTTGCCGGATTCTGTACGCAAGTTGACGTAGTAATCAATGAAGATAATTCTATTTCCGTAACAGATAACGGTCGTGGTATTCCTGTTGATATTCATGAGAAAGAAGGCGTTTCTGCGCTGGAAGTCGTATTAACAGTTCTCCATGCCGGAGGTAAATTCGATAAAGGATCCTACAAAGTATCTGGAGGTTTGCACGGTGTCGGTGTTTCTTGTGTAAATGCTCTTTCAACCTATTTAAAAGCGGAAATTCGCCGCGATGGGAAAATTCACATGCAAGAATTCTCTTGTGGAAAGCCTCTTCATTCAATCGAAGTAGTTGGAGAAACAGAAACTACCGGAACAACAATTCTATTCAAACCGGATGGAAGTATTTTCTCAGTTACCGAATATAAATATGATATTTTAGCAACTCGTTTACGTGAATTGGCATTTCTAAATGCAGGAATCACACTTACATTGACTGATAAACGTATTGTTAAAGAAGACGGTAACTACAAATCAGAAGTATTTTATTCCGAAGAAGGGTTAAAAGAATTTGTTCGTTATATTGACCGCTCAAAAGAACAATTGATTCCAGATGTCATTCATATTGTAACAGAGAAACAGGGTATTCCGGTTGAAGTAGCTATGACTTACAATACTTCTTTTAATGAAAGTGTTTTCTCTTATGTAAATGACATTAACACTATTGAAGGAGGTACACATTTAGCAGGTTTCCGTCGTGGATTAACCCGTACACTTAAGAAATATGCAGATGATTCTAAACTTTTAGAAAAAGCAAAAGTTGAAATCTCAGGAGATGACTTCCGCGAAGGTTTGACAGCTGTTATTTCTATTAAGGTGGCAGAACCTCAATTCGAAGGACAGACAAAAACAAAATTGGGTAATAATGAAGTAACAGGAGCTGTTGACCAAGCAATTGGCGAAGCTTTAGGTTACTACTTAGAGGAACATCCTAAAGAGGCTAAAGCAATCGTTGACAAAGTTATTTTGGCAGCTCAAGCACGCCAAGCAGCACGTAAAGCCCGTGAATTAGTACAACGTAAATCTCCAATGACAGGAGGTGGGCTTCCCGGTAAATTAGCCGACTGTTCTTCTAAAGATCCTGCTCTTTGTGAACTGTTCCTTGTCGAAGGGGACTCTGCAGGGGGTACTGCAAAACAAGGACGTGATCGTAATTTCCAAGCAATCCTTCCACTCCGTGGTAAAATCCTAAATGTGGAAAAAGCAATGGATCACAAAGTTTTTGAAAGTGAAGAAATTCAAAACATTTTCCGCGCAATGGGAGTTACTATCGGAACAGAAGAAGATCCCAAAGAATTAAACTTAAGTAAACTTCGCTATCATAAAGTAATCATCATGACCGATGCCGATGTGGATGGTAGCCATATTGCGACTTTGATTCTTACATTCTTCTTCCGCCGTATGCGTGCTTTGATTGAAAACGGGTATGTCTATTTGGCAACTCCTCCACTCTATCTATGTGAAAAAGGGAAAGTTAAAGAATATTGCTGGACAGATCAACAACGTCAAGCATTTATTGATAAATATGGTGGTGGTAATGAAAATCAGATACGTACACAACGATACAAAGGTTTGGGTGAAATGAACGACCATCAATTATGGGATACAACAATGAATCCTGAGAATCGTACTTTAAAACAAATCACTATTGATAGTGCAGCTGAAGCAGATCAAATATTTGCCATGTTAATGGGTGAAGATGTAGGTCCTCGTCGTGAATTCATCGAAGAGAACGCAACTTACGCAAACATTGACGCATAATATAGAATTATAACTTTCAAATTATGAATTATGGAATACCTGAAATTTAATTCATCCGTATCCATAATTCATAATTTATAATTCAATATCCTATGAAACTTCGTTCTCCTAATTTAGAGACTCTTTTCCAAGAAGTTGATCAATACATACCAGCTAAAAAGAATCATCAACCGCCCTATATTGGTATATCTGCCAATTGGAAAGATGGTTTATCTTGTATTGCAAATACTTACGTACAGGCAGTATTGAAAGCTGGAGGTGCTCCTATTCTAATTCCTGTCATTACTGATATTGAGGCATTAACAGCTATCGTAAATAGTTTGGATGGATTAGTAATGAGTGGTGGCGGGGATATCAATCCCCTTTATCTACAAGAAGAACCCATTCCTACTTTACAAGATGTTAATACATACCGAGATGAATATGATTTAATTTTATTGCGTTTAGCCAGTAATCGACAATTACCAATCATGGGAATCTGCCGGGGACATCAACTTTTAAATATTGCTTTTGGAGGTAATATTTATCAGGATATTCATACACAACATGAACAAAAGACTCTAAAACATAGTCAGACACTTCCACGAGAACAGGTTTCACATTCTATATCTTTACAGAATACGCCCTCAAAGCTCTATGAAATAGTAGACAAGACAGAGCAACTTCTTGTAAATTCATTTCATCATCAAGCAATAAAAGATATAGCACCCGAATTCAAAGAGACTGCTATAGCTTCCGATGGAATAAACGAAGCAATAGAGCACACGGAGAAAAATATATTCGGTGTACAATGGCACCCGGAAGCTTTGGCTGCAGACGGGGACGAACAGATGTTACGTCTATTCAAATATCATATAGAAGCAGCCCGTCTATTCAAAGAAGCCAAACGTATTCATCAACAACATATTACTCTTGATTCTCATACGGATACCCCCATGATTTTTCCTGACAAATTCAATTTAGGATTAAAGGAAGGAGGAAAAGTCAATCTTCCATTTATGGAAGAAGGATTAATAGATACAGCTATTATGGTAGCCTATATTCCTCAAGAGGCAAGGGATTCCATTTCTTTACAAAAAGCGACAGATTTTGCTTTTAATCGATTACAAGAAATACATCGACAATTAGAGTTAAATAGTTCTCGTATGGGAATTGCTTATACTCCTCAACAGATTTACGATTTAAAAGCAGCTGGAAAAAAAGCAATCATGTTAGGGGTTGAAAATGGATATGCAATTGGCAAAGATTTAGAAAACATAACTCGTTTCAAAAAGATGGGTGTTTCCTATATTACTCTTTGCCACAATGGGAATAATGATATCTGTGATTCAGCAAGAGGCGAGGTCGAATGGAATGGATTAAGTCCTTTCGGGGAAGAAGTTATCAAAAAGATGAATGAATTAGGTATATTAGTTGATATTTCACATGCTGCAGAAAGTTCATTCTACGCTGCATTAGAGACAAGTAAACACCCAATCATCGCTTCTCATTCTTCAGCTCGTGCTTTATGCGACCATCCCCGTAACCTAACAGATGAGCAACTTAAAGCATTAGCTGCCAAAGGAGGAGTCGTACAAATCTGTTTATACAAAGGATTCATTAATAAAGAAGCAGAAAAAGCGTCATTAAGTGACGCCATTCGACATATCAATCACATTGTAAGCCTAATCGGCATAGATCACGTAGGTATCGGTTCCGATTTCGATGGGGACGGAGAATTAATCGGCTGCCGAGCGAGTAATGAATTGATAAACATCACTGTCCAACTCTTAAAAGAGGGATATACAGAAAACGATATTGCAAAAATATGGGGAGGGAACTTCTTGCGTGTTATGACAAACGTACAAAAAGCCTCTTCAATAAACATTTTATAAATAACTTATGACTAAACTTATCTTACTTTTATGTTCTTTGGCTCTACTTTCTTGTGGTCAAAAAGGTTCCAGTGAAACGGTTACCTCCACTCCGGAGACAAAAAAAGAGCCTACTAGTACTGCTCCATCTTTTAACGCAGACAGTGCCTATACATATATAGACAAACAAGTGGCTTTCGGATATCGCGTACCAAATACTCCAGCTCATAAATCTTGTGGCGATTATCTATCTTCGGAACTGAAACGTTTTGGTGCGCAAGTCTTTGAGCAAGAGGCTATACTTACAGCATACGATGGAACTCCATTGGAATCACGTAACATCATAGGGACTTTTAACCCCGAAAATAATAAACGTATTTTACTTTTCGCCCATTGGGATACTCGTCCTTATTCAGACCATGACCCAAATCCGGCTAATCATAAAAAACCTTTAGATGGAGCTGACGACGGAGGTAGTGGTGTCGGTGTTCTATTAGAAATTGCTCGTCAAATAGGAATGAAAGCACCCAATATTGGAGTTGATATAATCTTTTTTGACGCAGAAGATTATGGAACACCTGAATTTGCCAAAGAGAAATATGGATCTTCCAGTGAAGCATGGTGTTTAGGAAGTCGTTTTTGGGGAAAGAATCCTCATAAACCTAATTACAAAGCTGAATTTGGTATCTTATTAGATATGGTAGGAGCAAAAGAGGCAGTATTCTATAAAGAATATATCTCTATGCGTTATGCAGCTCGTTTTGTCGATGAAGTATGGCGTACAGCTCGTAACTTAGGATATGGGAAATACTTCATCAATGCCAACGGAGGTGGAGTTACAGACGATCATGAAGCTGTAATCACTGAAACAGGAATTCCTTGTTTAGACATCATCAATTATGATCCTTATACCGAAAAAGGATTCCAAGCACATTGGCATACTCAAAATGACAACATGAGTAACATTGATAAAGAGGTACTGAAAGCTGTTGGGCAAACCGTATTAGAAGTAGTATATAACAGATAAATAAAATAAGAAGAAAATGACAATTAACGAACTTCAAGATCAAACAATCGAAGAATTTGCAGACTTCGAAGATTGGATGGATAAATATGCTTTATTAATTGATTTAGGAAATTCACTTCCCCCATTAGAGGAAAAATATAAGACTGAAAGTAACTTAATAGAAGGTTGCCAAAGCCGTGTGTGGTTACAAGCAGATTACACAAATGGAAAGATCAGTTTTAAAGGAGAAAGCGACGCTGTAATTGTGAAAGGAATTGTTTCTCTATTAATCAACATTCTTTCAGATCATACACCGCAGGAAATATTGGACGCAGATCTCTATTTCATTGAAAAGATTGGATTAAAAGAACATCTTAGTCCGACTCGTTCCAATGGGTTAGTTGCAATGGTCAAACAAATGCGCATGTATGCTCTTGCATTCAAGACCAAAGAATTAGCTTAATATCCTAATCAAATCAGACCTTATATTCATATCTTTGATCATTCTTAATCAAAAGAAGAATCAAAATGAATACATATAACATATTTAAAGCAGTTTCTATAGGATGTACTTTTGCTATTTTATGTAGTGGATGTGCAACGATGAGTCCTTATACACGAACTTCTGTAGCAACTCAAAGCGGTGCTATCATTGGGGGATCAGTAGGTGCAGCCTTAGGAGATCGAATAGATGGACACAGAGGTTCTTTTTGGGGATCTATGTTAGGTAGCGTAGCAGGACTTGCAGCTGGAGCTGCAGCTTCTTCTGCGTACAACAATAATAAGCAGATATCACGAATAGAAAGACAACCAAGTTCTTCTTTAGCTATTCGTGATATTATATTAAAAGATCAAAACGGGAATCAATGCTTAGATGCAGGAGAACATTGTCAAATTACCTTTATCATTGAAAATGATGGAGATATTCCTGCACAAACCGTAACCCCACGTATAAAAGGGACAGGGAATGCAAAGAAAATTCGTTTGTCTACTCCTACTTCTATTCAACGCATTACCAATAAAGATAAGATCAGTTATACAGTACAAGCCTACGGAACAGAAAAGTTAAAAGCTGGTTTTGCAGACTTCGAAATTAAGTTAGAAGACGGAAACGGATATGAGCTTTGTTCTGAACAATTCTCTATTCGTACACAAGGACGTTAAAACTCAATCGTAAGCTGCTTTGGTAAAAGAGTAAATGATTTTCGGTGATACGGGGTAATTCCAAACTTCCGTATCGCCTCCCGATGAGCCTTCGTTGGATATCCCTTATTCTCAACCCAATGATAATCGGGACATTCCTCCGCCAACTGATTCATATAATCATCTCGATAAGTTTTAGCTAAGATAGAAGCTGCAGCAATACTTAAATACTTTCCATCCCCTTTTACAACTGTCGTATGTGGAATATTAGGATAAGGAGTAAAACGATTTCCATCAATTAAAAGATGTTCCGGTTTTATCTTCAACTGCTCTATAGCTCGATGCATAGCCAGAAAAGAGGCTTTCAATATATTTATTTTATCAATTTCCTCCGGAGTCACTACCCCAACAGCCCAAGCAATGGCTTCTCGCTCTATAATAGGACGAAGAGCATAACGTTTTTTCTCACTGAGCTGTTTGCTATCATTTAAATCCTCATTCTGAAAATCAGGAGGTAAAATCACAGCTGCCGCATATACCGAACCAGCTAAACATCCACGGCCTGCCTCATCACAACCAGCTTCTAAACGATTTGCTTCCAAATAAGGTAATAACATAATTACAATTTCAAATTAAACCTTAGATTTTACGCAGTTATAATATCAAAACATCTTTCGTACTCGTTCTACCCCTGCTAAAAAGGTATCAATTTCCTCTTTTGTATTATAAAAAGAGAAAGAGGCGCGAACCGTACCTTCTATACCTAAATTTTGCATTAAAGGTTGCGCACAATGATGTCCTGTCCGCACAGCTATTCCCAATCGATCTAATAACATTCCCATATCATAATGGTGAATATTACCAACCAAAAAGGAAAGAACAGCTCCTTTATGAGCCGCTTGTCCAAAAATACGCATGCCCTCTATTGCATTTAATTTATCAGTTGCATAACGAAGTAGTTCCTCCTCATACGCTGCAATACTCTCCATACCGATTCGAGAAACATAACGCAATGCTTCTGCTAATGCTGTACTACCGATATAGTCTGGAGTTCCAGCTTCAAACTTAAATGGGAGTTCATTAAAGGTTGTCTTCTCAAAGGAAACTGTGGCAATCATTTCTCCTCCTCCCTGATAAGGAGGAAGTTTGTCCAACCACTCCTCTTTTCCATAAAGGACTCCAATACCTGTTGGTCCATAGACTTTATGACCTGAAAAGACATAGAACTCGGCCTCTAAATCCTGTACATCCACCTTCAAATGGGGGACAGCCTGAGCTCCATCAATCAAAACAGGAACTTCATGTTTATGAGCCTCTTCTATAATTTCTTTTACAGGATTTACAGTTCCTAATACATTAGAGACATGAACCACAGAAACTAATTTTGTTCTTTCAGTAAACAACTCCCGAAAAGAATCCAAACACAATTCCCCTTTTTCATTGATAGGAATAACTTTCAGAGCAATTCCTTTACGAGCAGCCTGTATCTGCCAAGGAACAATATTTGAATGATGTTCCATCACCGAAATGATTACTTCATCTTCCGGAGACATACAAGCGTCCGTAAAAGAAGAAGCTATCAAATTTATCGCTTCTGTCGTTCCACGAGTAAAAATAATCTCATTAGAAGAGCGAGCATTTAAGAACTGCTGTACTGTCTTTCGTGCCTCCTCATGGGCTTCCGTAGCTGCTTGACTTAAGAAATGGACACCTCGGTGAATATTAGCATTCACATTATAGTATCCATTTTCTATTTTCTCTACCACACAACGAGGTTTCTGAGTAGTTGCCCCATTATCAAAATAAACAAGCGGTTTATTATATATTTTATGTTCCAGAATTGGAAAATCTTTCCGGATAGATTGAACATCAAACATGATTATATCTCCTAATTTAGTAACAAGTTGAAAAAGATTTGGCTTATCAAGCAACTATCTCTACAATATTTCCATCTGGGTCTTGAATAACCCCTTCATAAAAACTGTCTCCAGTTACACGAGGTTCTCCAACGATGAGATATCCGTCAGCACGAAATAATTCAATCATTGAATCCACCTCCTTTTTTGTTCCCACTGTAAAAGCAAAATGAGCTAACCCTATATATACACAAGCAGTCTGCTGCGTAATATCTGTGCGTTGCATTATTTCCAACGCAACACCATTCTCAAATGTAACAAAATAAGAAGCGAATCCCTTTTTAGGATTTATATATTTCGTATTGCTTTCTCCCCCGAAATATTTCACATAAAAAGTTCGTGAACGTTCCAAATCATTGGTCCAGATGGCAACATGTGTCAAACGCATAATCTCTTTATTTACAAATTCGACAACCTGCACATTTAGCTAATTCTCCTCGGAAACGTTTCTCAACTAACTTATGCAAACGATCTTTCAACGCTTCCAACCGTACATGGTCAATAACATCTGACATGAAAGCAACACTCAATAACATACGAGCTTCATCTCGGGAAATTCCTCGGCTCTGCATATAGAATAACGCATTTTCATCCAATTGTCCGGTGGTCATACCATGTGAACATTTTACATCATCCGCATAAATCTCCAACTGAGGTTTACTATACATCCGAGCCTCACGAGTGGCACATAAATTACGATTCGTCTGATAAGCTTCTGTCTTTTGTGCATTTTCCTTTACCAAAATACGACCACTAAACGCTCCCACTGCTTGGTCATCCAATACATTCTTGAATAACTCATTGCTGGTACAATAAGGAACAGCATGCGTAATATGGCTATAAGTATCCACCTGCTGTTCTTTATCTAAAATGGACATACCGCACAAAGTGGTTTCAGCATGTTCACCATTCAATTCTATATAGTAGTTATTACGAGTAAGACCGTTATTTAAAGTAATTCCATTTACTAAGACATTACTTTCCGCTTCTTGTTTAACATGAACAGAAGCAAAACGAGTGGTAGAGACGCTGCTTTCTTCCAAATCATAATAGTCAAAGAATGCACCTTCACCTGCAAAGATTTCCACGACCTGTGTCGCTAAAAACTTAACATCATCTACACTATGATCACAAACCAATAACTTAGCTTCAGCCCCCTCCTCTAAAATAACCAAAATACGCCGATTGGCCATAGTATCTACATCACTACGGAAAACATTCACCAGCTGAATAGGACGTTCCACCACTACCCGCCTCGGGACATACAAGACAAAACCATCTTGTGCCAACATGGTATTTAATGCAACAATCGCGTCTTTTCCTGTCAAAGCTGCCTTTCCATAATAACGAGATGCTACTTCCGGATATTTATCCATAAAGTTTTTCATGCCACCAGCATAAACTCCTTCCGGTAAATGGGCTTTAGGCAACATCTTGTCATAAAACGTGTCATTTACAACAAAATAAAGAGAAGTGCTTAAATTCGGGACATCACAACGGAAAACATCATAAGGATTCACAGGGATATCCAAACGATTGATGTTCACTCCATAATCGGGAGCAAAAGCCTGCGCGACATCAGTGTATTTATAATCTTCACTTTTCACTGAAGGAAAGCCCAATCGTTCAAAGTCCGCCAAAGCCTGTGTACGAAGTGTATTCTGTACATCTGAAGCATGGCGACGAATCAAGTCTTCATAGCCAGTAAAAAGATCAATATATTGTTGTTCAGCTTTCATATTACTCTTCTCCCATCTCTTTCTTAATCCAGTCGTATCCCTTTTCTTCCAGTTCAAGCGCCAATTCAGGACCTGCCGTTTTTACAATACGTCCTTTATATAATACATGAACAATGTCCGGTTTGATATAATCCAACAGACGTTGATAGTGAGTAATAACAATAGCCGCATTTTCAGGAGTCTTCAATTTATTTACTCCGTTAGCAACCACACGAAGTGCGTCAATATCCAAACCGCTATCCGTTTCATCCAAAATAGCCAATTTCGGTTCTAACATTGCCATTTGGAATATTTCATTTCTTTTCTTTTCTCCACCGGAGAAACCCTCATTAACACTACGGCTGGCCAATTTATTGTCCAATTCGACAATCGCACGTTTCTCACGCATTAACTTCAAGAAATCAGTTGCAGAAACAGGATCCAATCCCTTATACTTCCGATGTTCATTGACAGCTGCACGCATAAAGTTCACCATACTTACTCCGGGAATTTCCACCGGATACTGAAAACTTAAGAAAAGTCCCTCACGACTACGATCTTCCGGTTCAAGCTCTAACAGATTCTTCCCATTAAAAAGAACCTCTCCTTCTGTAACTTCAAAAGCAGGATTCCCTACCAACACACTACTTAAAGTACTTTTTCCAGAACCATTTGGTCCCATAATCGCGTGTACTTCACCCGCTTTTACAGAAAGGTTTATTCCCTTCAATATCTCTTTGCCATTTATATTGGCATGTAAATTCTTTATCTCTAACATAACTTTCAGAGTTATCAATTGAAAATTATAATTTATCCGACACTTCCTTCCAAAGAAATTGCCAACAACTTTTGAGCTTCTACAGCAAACTCCATCGGGAGCTTATTCATGACCTCACGTGCATAACCATTTACAATCAACCCCACAGCCTCTTCCACCGAGATTCCGCGTTGACGACAATAAAACAGTTGCTCTTCACTAATTTTACTCGTTGTTGCTTCATGTTCAACAACCGCTGTTTCATTCTGGATATCCGTATACGGGAAAGTATGTGCCCCGCAAGTAGAACTTAACAACAAACTATCGCACTGACTATGGTTACGCGCTCCCTCGGCACGAGGAGAAACTTTTACCAACCCGCGATAACTATTCTGGCTATGTCCGGCAGAAATACCTTTAGATACAATCGTACTACGGGTATTTTTTCCCAAATGGATCATTTTAGTTCCGGTATCTGCCTGTTGATAATTATTTGTAACTGCTACAGAATAAAACTCTCCGACAGAATTATCTCCTGCCAAAATGCAACTCGGATACTTCCAAGTTATAGCAGAACCGGTTTCCACCTGTGTCCAGGAGATTTTACTTCCCTCTCCTTTGCATAATCCACGTTTGGTTACAAAATTATAGATACCTCCTTTTCCATCTTTATCTCCGGGATACCAATTCTGTACCGTAGAATATTTTACCTCCGCATGTTCATGTGCTACAATTTCCACAATCGCAGCATGCAACTGATTTTCATCACGCATAGGAGCAGTACACCCCTCCAGATAACTCACGTAAGCCTCATCATCAGCTACAATCAAAGTACGTTCAAACTGTCCGGTATTAGCCGCATTAATACGGAAATAGGTACTTAGTTCCATCGGACAACGTACCCCTTTCGGAATATAGACAAACGAACCATCGGAAAATACGGCTGAATTTAAAGCCGCAAAAAAGTTATCGCGATAACTTACGACACTACCCAGATATTTTTGTACCAAATCCGGATGATGTTGGACAGCCTCACTGAAAGAGCAAAAGATAATACCCTTCTCCGCCAATGTCTCCTTAAAAGTAGTCTTTACCGATACACTATCCATTACAGCGTCAACCGCCATACCACTCAATTGTGCACGTTCATGCAAAGGAATACCCAATTTATCAAATGTCTTTACCAACTCCGGATCAACTTCATCCATACTTTTCGGCCCCTCTTTCTTCTTTGGAGCAGCATAATAGATGATATCCTGATAATCAATAAAGGGGATATTCAAATGAGGCCAAGTGGGTATTTCTAAGGTCTGCCAATATCGGAAAGCCTTCAAGCGAAACTCAAGCAACCATTCCGGCTCATTCTTTTTTGCAGAAATAATACGGACAGTTTCTTCATCCAATCCTCGATGAATCACCTCCGTATCAATATCAGTAACAAACCCATATTTGTAGTCACTTGTTGTTACCTCATTCAATATGTTGTTTGAATCTTCCATATTCTATAATATATCTATTCTTTTCCCTTATCCACCTACTCCCTATTCAAAAACAAATCATGAAAGTAAATGGTTGGTATTATCTCTTTTACAGGATTATAAAAACGAGATTCTACTTTGGCTTGTCGCGAGATCAAAACCGAACCCCGATCTATAATCTCTAATCCATTTAATAATAAGCTGATAAAAGCCATCATAAAAAGAAGCCCCAAAAGCCCTCCCGCCAAATGGTTCAATAAACTAAGAGGTGTCGCCCCTACTACCCGATGTAAAATCTCACCGGCTAATAATACAACTCCTACCACCAACAGGAATCCAGCCACATAGCTTAAAACAGTTACCCCCTGTTCCGGGAGCCAACCCAATGCCAAGATATATCCTCGTAACCAAAGAGCAGCCTTTGTACAGAAGAAGATACCAACTAATAGGGCTATAAGCGAAACAACCTGTTTGATGACTCCATCAAACAGGCCTTTCACAAATCCTACTCCTGCCAGACATAATAATGTAATGTCTAACCAGTTCATAACTTATAATGTCTTTTTAATTTCAGTTTCTTCATAGGCTTCAATAATATCACCTACGCGAATATCATTGAAATTATTGATATTCAAACCGCAGTCCAAACCGGCAACAACCTCCTTGACATCGTCCTTGAAACGTTTCAAAGAACCTAACTCACCGGTATGAATGACAATACCATCACGAATTACGCGAACTTTATTTGTACGTTTAATCTTACCTTCACGTACCATACATCCGGCAATCATGCCGACCTTTGAAATCTTAAATACCTGCTGGATTTCCACGTTCGCTGTAATCTCTTCCTTAATCTCAGGAGAAAGCATACCTTCCATTGCACTCTTCACCTCTTCGATGGCGTCATAAATAATAGAGTACAAACGGATCTCTACTCCCTCTTTTTCTGCCAAACGACGAGCTGGTAATGCCGGACGTACCTGGAAACCAATAATAATAGCATTTGAAGCAGCCGCTAAAACGACATCGGATTCAGAGATCTGTCCAACTGCCTTATGAATTACATTTACCTGAATTTCTTCAGTTGACAAGCGAATCAAAGAGTCTGACAATGCTTCCACAGAACCGTCCACGTCACCCTTCACAATCACATTCAATTCCTGGAAGTTTCCGACTGCAATACGACGACCTATATCATCCAATGTCAACATCTTCTGAGTACGCAAACCTAATTCACGTTGCAACTGCTCACGACGGTTAGCAATTTCACGTGCCTCCTGATCTGTTTCCAGGACATTAAAGGTATCACCTGCCTGTGGAGCTCCGTTCAGACCAAGAATTAAAGCCGGTTCAGAAGGACCTGCCTTCTCTATACGCTGATTACGTTCATTAAACATAGCTTTCACACGACCATAATGCGTTCCGGCCAACACAATGTCTCCAACCTTCAACGTACCGTTTTCTACCAAAACCGTAGAAACATATCCACGTCCTTTATCCAAAGAGGATTCAATAATAGAACCGACAGCACGTTTTTTCGGATTTGCCTTCAAATCCAACAAATCTGCCTCTAACAATACCTTTTCCAACAAATCTTCAACACCGATACCCTTCTTTGCTGAGATTTCCTGACTTTGATATTTACCACCCCAGTCTTCAACCAGGTAATTCATATTTGCCAACTCCTCTTTAATCTTATCCGGATTAGCATGAGGCTTATCTATCTTATTGATGGCAAACACGATAGGCACACCTGCAGCCGAAGCATGGTTAATTGCTTCTACTGTTTGAGGCATCACGCTATCATCCGCTGCCACAATGATAATAGCAATATCTGTTACTTTCGCACCACGAGCACGCATAGCGGTAAACGCTTCGTGACCCGGAGTATCCAAGAAAGTAATACGACGTCCACTTGGTAATTTTACATTATAAGCACCTATATGCTGTGTGATACCACCGGCTTCACCGGCAATTACATTGGCATTACGGATATTATCCAACAAAGAGGTCTTACCGTGGTCAACATGTCCCATTACCGTTACAATCGGTGGACGTGCTACCCAATCTTCTTCGTTATCTTCCTCTTCATCTCCCTTAATTGCCTCAACAACTTCAGCACTTACATATTCTGTTTGGAAACCAAATTCGTCTGCTACAATATTAATTGTTTCTGCATCCAAACGCTGGTTGATAGAAACCATAATACCAATACTCATACAAGTACCGATAACCTGAGTCACAGGAACATCCATCATGTTTGCAAGGTCATTTGCGGTTACAAATTCCGTCAATTTCAACACCTTGCTTTCCATTTGTTCTTGTTCCATCAATTCATGCTCACGCTTCTGAATGGCATCACGTTTATCACGACGATATTTAGCACCCTTGTTATTCTTGTTGCCCTTACTTGTCAAACGAGCCAAGGTCTCTTTTACTTGTCTCTGTACATCTTCTTCGCTGATTTCTGCCTTTACAGGTTTACGCAAACGAGCTTTACGATCTTCATGAGAGCGTGACGGACGTGCATTTGTACCCGGTGTATTATTAACATCTACACGGTCTTTCTTAATACGATTCCGTTTCTTCTTTCCTTCTGCATTACCTTCAGCCGATTTAGCTGGAGCTCCAGCTTTAGCATTTGCATCTTTCGGTCCTTTGTTGAAGTCTCCATTACCGGACTTACCGGACTTATTGCCTGCAAATTTTTCACGTTTGTCTTCACGTTCTTTCTTACGCTCCTCCTTCGTTTTCTTCTTCGGACGAGTAGATTGATTCAAAGCATTCAAATCAATTTTACCTGTCACCTTAATTTTAGACTCAAACTTAGGCGTATTTAACCGGAACAGTTCATCAGAAGCTCCATTAGCAGGAGCTGCCTTCTCTTCAGATTTCGCGGTTACTGGCTGTTGTACAGATTCTTGTTTTTTTACTACCGTTGGTTCCTTTTCCACAACTATAACTTTTTCTTCTATTACTTCTTTTGACTCCTGTTTTATATCTGTCTTTTTCTCCTCGGCAACTTCTTTTACCACTGAAGTTTCCACCACTTTTTTAATCGGCTCCTCAACCGGCTTTACAACAGGAGTTTCTACCGGTTTTTCAACACTCTTTTCTGCAGCTGCTGATACTTCCGGCGCTTTCTTATGCGGTTTATCCAGTTCAATTCGTCCCTTTGTTACAATTTTAGGTTTAAATTCCTCTGGTATTACAGTCTTAATTTCCGAGTTCTTTTCTTCTTTCACAGAAGAGACCTCCTTTTGAGAACGTTCAGCCACTTTCCGTTCGCGTTCCCGTCCATCTTTCGGCAAATCTTTTCCGAACTCTTTTACGAGCAAAGCATACTGTTCATCACTAATTCGAGTATTGGGATTATCCTCTACCTCGAATCCTTTCTTTCGTAAGAACTCAACCACTGTGTTGATCCCTACATTTAATTTTCTTTGTACTTGTATTAATTTTATGGGCATATCAAACTTTGTCGTAAAACTTATTCTTCTTCCTGAATTTCTTCCTCATCCTCAAATTCGGCAGATAAAATAGCAAGTACCTCATCAACAGTCTGTTCTTCGAGGTCAGCACGTTCTACAATTTCATCACGGTCCATATTAAGTACGCTCTTCGCAGTGTAGCAACCGATATTCTTCAAGGACTCAATTACCCAGCCATCGATTTCATCTGCAAATTCATCCAAATAAATATCCTCTTCATCCGCACCCTCTACATCACGGAAGACATCAATTGCGTACTCTGTCAGCATACATGCCAACTTAATATTCAAACCACCTTTACCGATAGCTAAAGATACTTCTTCGGGACGAAGATAAACCTCTGCCTTATGCTCCTCTTCATTCACACGGATAGAAGAAATCTTAGCCGGACTCAATGCACGCTGAATAAATAGCGCAACATTTGACGTATAATTAATAACGTCAATATTCTCATTTCTCAATTCACGAACAATGCCATGAATACGAGAACCCTTCATTCCCACACAAGCGCCGACCGGGTCAATACGATCATCATACGATTCAACAGCCACTTTCGCTCTTTCTCCCGGGATACGAGCCAATGCTTTAATTGTAATCAAACCGTCATTTATTTCCGGTACTTCTAATTCAAACAGACGCTGTAGGAATAATTTATCAGTGCGGGAAAGAATAATCTTCGGATTGTTGTTGTAATTATCCACACGCTGAACAATCGCACGAACGGTTTCTCCTTTACGATAGAAATCACCCGGTATCTGTTCTGATTTCGGAAGCAACAACTCATTTCCTTCATCATCCAACAACAAGATCTCTTTCTTCCATACCTGATATACATCAGCAGCTATGATATTGCCGATTTTATCTTTATATTTAGCATACAAACTATCCTTTTGCAATTCAAGTATCTTAGATGCCAAGGTCTGACGCAAGTTTAAGATAGCACGACGTCCAAAATCAGCAAAGTGTACTTCGTCGGTAACCTCTTCACCCACTTCGCAATCGGCATCAATTTTGCGAGCCTCAGTCAATGTCAATTGGAGATTAGAATCTTCCAATTCATCATCAGCAACAACCGTACGGTTTCTCCAAATCTCAAAATCACCCTTTTCCGGGTTGATAATCACATCATAATTTTCATCCGTACCGAACATCTTAGCGATTACATTGCGGAAAGAATCTTCTAACACGCTGATCATCGTTTCCTTATCAATGTTCTTCAACTCCTTGAACTCAGCAAGTGTATCAATCATACTGATTGTTTCCTGTTTCTTGGCCATAATTTTTTTACTTGAATCTTATTAGGTATTTTGTATATTTTATCTCTTCAAATGTATATGATAAATCCTCTTGGACTGTCATCTTACGTTTCGCTCCTTCCGGTTTTATCTGCTTCTCAACGGTAACTACCACCCCACTTTCATCGGCAGATTTTAAAACGCCAGACAATTTTGTACCATTTTTCAACAACATTTCAACCTCGTTCCCGATATTCTTCACATACTGGCGAAGTACTTTGAATGGAGAAGTAATACCCGCAGAACCCACTTCTAACTCAAAGTCCTCAACATCGCGGTCAAAATGGCTCTCCAAATAGCGACTCAACTCTACACAATCATCAATACAAACGCCTTCATCATTATCTATTTCAACGATAATCAAGTTTCCCGGCTTAATTATCACATCCACTAAATAATTATCAGATGAAGCTAATTTTTCTTCTACTAAATGGCTTATTACGTCCTTTTCTATCATATACCTATTATTATAAACAAAAGGAGAGGACTACCCGCCCCCTCCTCAACATCGCTTAATCGACCGCAAATATACAAATAATCATATAGTTTTCAAACAATAATATGATTTCTTTATATACTTTATTATTCTCCTACCTCAACTTTTTCTCTCTCCTCTCCCATTTTTTTCAAGACAGGAACCGTTTTTTCTCGGACGGGAGCTAAAAAGGGAAAGGATATGTGCCACGTGTGCCACGTAAAATGCAATTTCCAACACTTTTCTATTTTAGGGGCGATTGGGATTTTACGAATTATTCCAAAAACTACATTCGCCCCTTTTTTTAAAAAGTTTCGGAAAAACGTTTTTACGTGGCACACGTGGCACATCTTTCATCCCCAATCCTGGTAAGACAACGTTTTTTATCCCTCCAGCTGTCCAAAATTCAGTTCTTTTAATGTTTTCACTAAACTTATTGACATTTTTTACAAACTATAAACAAGAGTAAACTCACATTAATTTTCGACACATAGTCACTCTCAAAGAGGCGATATGGCTTTTCGGAATAATTCCGAAAAGCCATATCGCTACAAAAACAAAGGCTCAGAAGCGTTTGCCTCTGAGCCCTGTTTTTATAAATAAAGACTTATTTATTGCATTGCTTTCTTCCAGTCTTCCAACAACTCATTAATTGTTTCCTTGACAGACATAATGCGAGTGGTTCGCCATGCATTACTGCCGGCAAATGCATATCCATTTTCAAAGTTTCCTTTGAATGCGTTATACAAAGCTGTAACAATACAATAAGGACTTCTCGAAATATCACAAGTCTTGATACAGTTAAAAGGACATGATTTCGGTTGCTTCAAGCCCTCTTTTACCTTCTGCAAGAAATTGCAATGGATGGCACGACCCGGCATACCCACAGGACTCTTGATAATCTCAATGTCCTTTTCCTCTGCCTTAATGTACGTTTCCTTAAATGCCTCAGAAGCGTCACATTCGGTTGTCGTAACGAACCGGGTTCCTAACTGAACGCCTGAAGCTCCAAGGTCCATCATGCGTTTGATATCTTCACCCGTATAAATGCCTCCCGCCGCAATTACAGGGATCTTTTTGTTGTATTTCTCTTCAAAGTGAGAAACCTCTTCTACTACCTGAGGTAACAAAGTTTCAAGAGAATAGTTTTCATCGTTCAACTGGTTTTCTTTGTAACCTAAATGTCCACCAGCTTTCGGACCTTCCAAAACAACTGCATCTGGAAGATAGTCATAGTTATTTTTCCACTTCTCGCAGATGATACGAGCAGCACGTGCACTGGAAACGATAGGTACTAACTTGGTCACACTGTCTTTCTTCAAGAAAGAAGGTAAATCCAAAGGAAGACCTGCACCACTGAAAATAACATCAACCTTTTCGGCAATACTGGTTTTCACCAATTCAGCAAAATCAGAAAGAGCTACCATAATATTAACTCCAATGATTCCTTTTGCTTTTTCACGCGCTTTACGTATTTCCTCCTTCAAACCGAGGTTACCGGCTTCTGTGTAATTATTGGGAGAAAGTTTTTTATATAAAAGTCCGAGACCGGCTGCGGAGATGACACCGATCCCACCTTCGTTTGCTACGGCTGAGGCTAAGCCGGAGAGAGAGATTCCTACGCCCATCCCACCTTGGATAATTGGAATACGAGCCTTAAGATCTCCAATAGTTAATGTCTTCATACAAATAATATGTTGTTTTATATAACAGGTGCAAAGGTAAGATAATTAATCGAAGAGTGTGCTATATTTCACTTCTTATTGTAGTTGAATGCTTAAATAGAGCATTTTATAAAAGTTTAGGATGAGATTCTCAAAAGGATAAACAAAAAACAAATATATTTGTTAGTTGTTTATTTAATATAATTAGAAATAATCCGTTAAGTTATGAAGATTCGATCTATATTGTGGACAGTCCTTTTAGTTTCAGTAAGTGTACCAGCTTTAGCACAAGAACTCAATAAAGAGAAAATAAAGGCCTTTTTCTCTCCTGATTCGACAGAGGAGGCTATTATCTTAGAGGATCCCGAACTGATGGAGCGTTTGAGAAATATGCCCAACATAGAAGTGGGCAAAGGGATTACTTTCGAGCCACAGAACAAGTTATATAAGATGACTATGCGTTTCCGCATGCAGAACCTATTGGGGTTCGACTTTGACAAAGATTTTTCTTTAACAGAAACGGAAGCACGAGTGAAGCGTTTGCGCCTTCGTTTCGACGGATATATTTATTCTCCCAAATTAGTCTATTCTATCCAACTGGGATTTACCTCTTACGATACAAAGACATTGCCGAACGAGAGTACAAATTTTGTTCGAGACGCAATGGTTTATTATGTACCTAATTCCGTTTGGAATATTGGATTCGGGCAGACAAAAATAAAGGCTAACCGAGCTCGAATTAATTCTTCCAGTGCTTTACAGTTTGTAGATCGCAGTATAGTCAACTCTGAGTTTAATTTAGATCGTGACTTCGGTTTCTTTGGTGAATATCATAAAGCACTTATTGGGAACTTTAATCTGGCAGCTAAAGGTTCCATCACTTTGGGAGACGGACGAAACTGGGGTAACAGTAAAAATACCGGATTTGCTTATACCGGACGTTTGGAGTTATTTCCTTTAGGACGTTTCAAATCATTAGGAGAAGTATCAGAAGGGGATTTTCAACGAGAACGCACCGTAAAGTTCATGTTAGGAGGAGCTTATTCTTATAATAATAAAGCGACTCGCCTACAGGGGCAGAATGGAGCAATCATGCCGGATGGTGAAACACGGAACCTAAATTCCTACTTTGTTGATTTTGTTCTAAAGTATCAAGGATTTGCTTTCTGTACGGACTTCATGGGACGTGCGTGCGACAAACCACTTTTCACTGGTGATCCGGAAACATGTATCTATACAGGAAATGGGGTAAACGTACAAACCAGTTATCTATTCCCCTCTAATTGGGAAATTGCTCTCCGTAATTCGACCCTATTTCCGGAGAAGAAGGTACAAGCAATCATTGGTTATAAGAACCATAATCAAACGACCATCGGGGTTACCAAGTATCTCATCGGACATAGTTTAAAGATTCAAGCGGATGCTTCTTACAATCATAAAAGCGAAGCCCTCGATCCTTATAACAGATGGGAACTTCGCTTTCAAATAGAATTAGGTCTATAAATTATTTCTGTGCTTCAACCCATTTACGTGCGTTGACGAAGGCTTCAATCCAAGGAGTTACTTCGTCTGTATTCTTACGGTCTTCTGGGTAATAACCACATTGCCATGGGAACATTGCACGCTCCAAGTGAGGCATCATTGCCAAGTGGCGACCATCCTTTGAACATACACCGGCTACAGACCAAGGTGAACCATTTGGATTAGCCGGATAACCTTCGTAGTTATACTTCGCAATGATATGGTATTCCTTCTCTTCATACGGGAAGCCAAACTTACCTTCACCGTGCGCAACCCAAGCACCAATCTTACATCCGCTTAATGAGCCGAACATTACAGAATGGTTCTTCGGTATCTCTAATGTTACAAAGTTAGACTCAAACTTATGAGAATCGTTATGCAACATCTTATGTTTCTTTTCGTGTTCCGGATAAATAACTCCTAACTCTGCCATCAACTGACAACCGTTACAAATACCTAAACTCAAGGTATCAGGACGTGCATAGAAGTTATCCAATGCCTTTTTAGCCTTTTCGTTGAACAAGAAACCACCAGCCCAACCTTTAGCTGAACCTAAAACGTCTGAATTAGAGAAACCACCGCAGAAGACAATCATATTAACATCTTCCAAAGTTTCACGTCCAGAAGCCAAGTCTGTCATGTGAACATCTTTCACATCAAATCCGGCTAAATATAACGCGTATGCCGTCTCACGTTCGCACTGACAACCTTTTTCACGGATCACAGCAGCCTTAATACCGCTTGCTCCCTTGCGATCAGCTGTCAAACCATAATCTGCCAACTTACCGGTGAAGTTCTTATTATATTTGAATTCCAACGGTTGCATTTTATAATTCTCAAAACGATTACCAGCACATACGCTACCACTCTGCTTGATATCTAACTTATAAGAAGAAGAATACCATACATCACGCATATAATCGATACCGAAATGATATTGGATACCCTCCTTAGAAACCAAGATATGACGCTCGTCAGTTGGTTTAGCGATGATAGCAAAGCCAACACCAGCCTCTTCCATCAACTTTTCGAATACCTTCTTTTCTTTTACCTGAACGATGATACCCGGATTTTCAGAGAACAGAATCTTCACGATGTCTTGCTCTGCAATCTTATCTAAGTTTACTTCCAAACCTCCTTCAACGTTCGCAAAACACATTTCCAATAGGGTAGTAATCATACCTCCGGCAGAAATATCGTGACCGACTAAGATTAAGCCCTGTTCGATTGCCTCTTGAACAGCATTAAACGCATCTTGGAAGTATTCCGGATTCTTCACTGTCGGAACCTCATCTCCTAACTTATTCAAAGCTTGTGCAAAAGCAGAGCCGCCCAACTTCATTGTATCAAATGAGAAGTCGATATAGTAAAGAGATGTATTTTTCTCGTGAGCCAATACCGGAGAAACTATCTTACGAATATCACTTACCTCTGCACCGGCTGAAATAATTACCGTACCCGGAGAGATCACTTTGTCATCACCATATTTCTGAGTCATAGACAAAGAGTCTTTACCTGTCGGGATATTGATACCCAATGCACAAGCAAAATCAGAAGCAGCCTGTACGGCTGTATATAGACGTGCATCCTCTCCCTCGTTACGGCAAGGCCACATCCAGTTTGCACTTAATGAGACACTATCCAATTTTTCTGAGAGCGGAGCAAAAACAATATTGGTCAGGGATTCTGCAATCGCCATTACTGACCCCGCAGCCGGATCCACCATAGCAACCTGCGGAGCATGACCGATAGAGGTTGCGATACCAGCTTTTCCACGATAGTCCAAAGCAACAGCCCCTAAGTCGCTCAACGGTAATTGTAATTCACCCTGGCATTGCTGACGTGCAATCTTACCTGTGACAGAACGGTCTACCTTATTAGTTAACCAATCCTTACAAGCTACCGCTTCTAACTGTAGTACATTTTCTAAATAATGATGTAACTCTGATTCCTTATATACAACCGGTTGATAAGATGTTTCTACCGTATGGTCTGTCATTACTGTACGAGGCGGTTTACCAAACATATATTCCAACTTGATGTCGATTGGTTTCACACCATCAGCCTGTTCGAATACAAATTTCATATCGTTAGTAGTCTCACCTACAGTGTACATCGGAGCGCGTTCACGATCGGCAATACGTTTTACACGGTCTACATCTTCTTCCTTCATCAACAAGCCCATACGTTCCTGACTTTCGTTGCCTATGATTTCTTTAGCCGATAACGTCCGGTCTCCAATCGGAAGCTTACTCATGTCGATATGGCCGCCAGTCGCTTCTACAAGCTCTGATAAGCAATTTAAATGGCCACCAGCACCATGATCGTGAATAGAAACAATTGGGTTTTCATCCGATTCTGCAATCGCACGAATAACATTGGCAGCACGCTTCTGCATTTCCGGATTTGCACGCTGTACAGCATTCAATTCAATACCACTGGTGTACTGACCTGTATTTACAGAAGAAACGGCACCACCACCCATACCGATACGATAGTTATCACCACCGATAATGACAACCTTTTCTCCCGGTTCCGGATCACCTTTCAAAGCGTCACGCATGTTTGCATAGCCGACACCGCCTGCCAACATGATTACCTTATCATAAGCATACTTTTTGTCGTTTTCCGTATGTTCAAAAGTCAATAATGAACCACAGATCAACGGCTGACCGAACTTATTACCGAAGTCGGACGCACCGTTAGAAGCTTTAATCAAAATCTGTTCCGGAGTCTGATACAACCAAGGACGCGGGTCGAGAATCTTTTCCCATTCACGTGCTCCTTCCGTACGCGGATACGAGGTCATGTAAACAGCTGTACCAGCAATTGGTAAAGAAGCCTTTCCACCACCCAGACGGTCACGGATTTCACCTCCCGTACCAGTTGCAGCTCCGTTAAACGGTTCTACGGTTGTTGGGAAGTTGTGAGTCTCAGCTTTTAATGAAATAACAGTCTTGATATCTTTTACTTCATAGAAGTCCGGTTGATCACCACTCTTTGGGGCGAACTGTTCAACAGTAGGTCCTTCATTAAAAGCGACATTATCTTTATAAGCAGAAACCAACTTATTCGGATTTTCTGCCGATGTCTTCTTAATTAAACCGAAAAGAGAACTTTCTTTTTCTTCGCCATCGATAATAAATACTCCACCGAAGATTTTATGACGACAGTGCTCAGAGTTTACCTGTGAAAAACCAAACACTTCGCTATCTGTCAGCTTACGTCCTAACTTCTGGCTTACTTCATTCAAATAAGCAATTTCTTCGTTACTCAAAGCAAGACCTTCTTGTAAATTGTAGGCTTCCAAGTCTTCGATATAGACAATGGGATCCGGCTGCTTGCTAATAGTAAAGATTTCCTGATTCAGGCCGTTATAAATGCGTTGCAACATCGGATCGTGTTCTGCCTCACCAGAAGAGACCGGGAAATACTCTTCGATACGCAAAATGCCATCAATACCCATGTTCTGAGTAATTTCAACAGCATTTGTACTCCACGGAGTAATCATTTCTCTACGTGGCCCTACATACCAGCCTTCCAATGTTTCAGCTTGAAGCGGTTCAGCTTCGCTAAAAGCCCAAACTAATTTTTCAATATCTTCAGGAGAGAAAGCGTGTGCAGCCTCTACAGCTAACACCGTTTTTGTTGGAGATTGAAAGAATTGAATCATATCGTTGATTTATTAATGGTATTCTATTATTGCTATGGAATTCAAAAGAATTCCTCACTTATAAGGGGCAAAGATAGTAATTTACTATTTATTTTTTTCTTTTTTTATCAGGAATACAGGTTATCTTTGCAATCTTATTAGGCAGAAAATAGAAGTAGAATGCTTGGATTAATCATAAAAGGTATCGTAATAGGTGTACTTGTTTCCGCACCCATGGGGCCAATAGGTATGCTTTGTATACAACGAACATTGAATAAAGGACGTTGGCATGGCTTTGTCACTGGTTTAGGAGCTGCCTTGTCAGACGTTATTTATGCAGCCCTTACTTGTCTGGGGATGGGAGTCGTTGTCAATTTTGTTGAAGCCAACCAAGCTCCTCTTCAGTTAATCGGCAGTATTGTATTAGGACTCTTCGGTTATTATATCTTCCAATCGAATCCTACGCGAAACTTAAAGAAACAAAAAGAGAAGAAATTATCTTACACACAAGATTTCATTACAGCTTTTCTTCTTACCTTTAGCAACGTATTAATTGTGCTACTATATATAGGTTTATTTGCCCGCTTCGGATTTATTTTGCCGGAACACTCTATCTGGATGTCTTTAGGAGGAATATCTTTTATTGGAGTGGGAGCCGTTTTATGGTGGTTTGGTATTACTTATATTGTAGCTAAATTAAAAAAATGGTTTAATGTGCGAGGTATTTGGGTATTGAATAAGGTTGTAGGAACAGTGATTATAGCTTTGGCTGTTATCGGAGCTTTGTCTGTTCTTCTAACCTCATATTTCCACCTGCCTTTGCTTCAAATCTATTAGAAGATGAAGAAACTAAAAGTTCCTTATTTACCAGCATTAGATGTTTTAGACTCATCCTCCATTTCTCTTTTTATGGAGACAAAAGCACAACGAGAGTATATCGACACCATCAATTGGGAAGAATATTCCTATAAACCTATTGTCGTTTTCGATATTGCTCGGTCAGACAAGAATTTATATATCCGCTATTTTGTAAAAGGGAATTCACTAAAAGCTCTTTATGAGAAAGATGATTCTCCCGTCTATACAGACAGTTGTGTTGAGTTTTTTGTAAAACGAGTAGATGATTCCCACTATTACAATTTTGAATTTAATTGTATTGGAACCTGCGATGCAGCTTATCGCGTATCCCGAGATATTAAGGAGTCTTTGAAACCAGAAGAATATGCCGCAATTCGTCGCTACTCTTCCGTTGGGCAAACTGCATTTCCCGAAAAGAAAGGAGTGTATTCCTGGGAGTTATTAGTAATTATTCCATTCCATGTTATGGGGCTTGATACCAATAATCTACCGGAGAAAATCATGGGAAATTTCTATAAGTGTGCAGACGACACCGAATATCCTCATTTCGTTAGTTGGAATCCTATAGATTTACCTAATCCGAATTTTCATTGTCCAGAATTTTTCGGAGAGATCTATCTATAACTGAATATCGCTTAGTTTAACTAATTTGTTAACAATAGCATATACCGTAAGCCCGCTGGCACTATGCACTTGTAATTTACGAGCAATGTTCCGGCGGTGCGTAACGACGGTATGAGTAGAAAGATAGAGTTGATCTGCTATTTGACGATTTGTCATACCTTTAACTACGCAAACAACAATTTCTTTTTCACGAGCACTTAATGTTTGTTGTTCCTCTTCTCCTGATTCTCCAGAAAGTAAAGTATGTATTTGCTCTAATTTAAGCTTTACATCTTCCGGATTATCATAGATATAAATTTGATCGTCATAAGAACGAAGAAGATTGGGATCTATCACATTATAAACTAATGCTATACATTTAAGATCCGGACAATCACAATCTTCTTTTATTTGCTGTATTGTGAAACAACCCAAAAGCGATGGATTTATAATCAGAAGGTCTGGCCTATGAGAAAGAAGTGTCTCTTGTAACAAATCAATCGTAGCAATTTCTATTATATGAATCCGAAAACCAGACAATTGCTTCAAAACGGTTTCCAGTCCATTCCTTATAATAATGGAAGTTTCTGCTATGGCTATGTTCAATGAGACACTCATAATAAATTATTCTTGTACCACCTTTTTTTCCAAAGCTAAAATTGCAGGGACAAAAAGATAATCTTCAACATGATTGTGAGAAGTTAAATCCTGTTCTGTAGCAAAGATATCAAACAATACACTATTTAGAAGATACCCTCCTGCACCTGGATAGTATTTAATTAAGATGTTTTTCAATTCTATGATTTTCATCTCAATCTGATCGTGATGTTTACGGAAAATAGTAATATTATACTTAGGATCCTTTATCCCTTTTAATAAGTTTCGCACATAAGGGAATACTGTTTTCTCCTCATAAGACATGTGTTTTTTAACCTCCGCTGCATACTCATCAAAGAATTTTGTAATAACAAATGCTACATCCTGCGGACAATTTCCAATCGCCTCTGTCAGTTTACGACGGATATGAGGTAAGCGAAATTCCAAGAAATAATCATGTGCGTTATGCAGATATGTTATTAATGTTTCAATTGATAAACTTTGATCAATATCTGTAATTGGAGCGGAGATATCTTCTGTCAAGAAGTTGACTACTGTCAAAAAAGTATTTGGATCAACACCATTCAATCGGCAGACCTCTCCAATATTTTTTTCTCCAAATCCAAGTGCTATTCCGAAACGACTCATAACAAGAACCATCGGATAGTTTTCGCATATTAAATCACTCATTTTATCGGTTTCCCGATACTTACCGTTTTTATACATAGACTTTTTATTCTTGTTTGGGGAATTAAACGGACCAAAGATACAATTTTTGGACATAAAAGAAAGGATTATTTTAGTCATTCAGTTCCTTTAACTCTATTAGTTTATTCACAATTGCATATACAGTGAGACCACTGGCACTATGAACCTGTAGTTTACGAGCAATGTTCCTACGGTGAGTAATAACCGTATGGGTAGAAAGGCATAATCGATCTGCAATCTCTCGATTCGTTAAACCCTTTACAACTCCTACAACAATCTCTTTTTCCCGGAGACTCAATGTTTGTGGGTTATCACTATCTTCATCTTCCAATACCTCTTCTTCATTCAGGCGTTCCAATTTACGCTTTAATTCATCGACATCATCATATACAGATATTTGATCATCATAAGAACGAAGGAGAATCGGATCATTTACATTGTAAACGAGAGCTAAACACTTCATATCTAAGCAACCACATTCTTCTTTCAGATGTTCCAAATTAGACTTGCCTGGGATAGATGGATTAATAATCAAAACATCCGGTTTGTGGAGTCGTAAACTTTCCACTAAAAAATCAGCAGCTGTTACCTCCGTGATTTGAATACGGAATCCAGGGAGTCGCTTTAACAAGTTTTCCAACCCACCTCGAATAATCGCGGAGGACTCAGCAATTGCTATTTTTAAACTGTTAGACATTAGGAATTCTTATTTCAAAATTATATCCTTATAAACAAGCGTATTGAGGAAGATCTACCGGAACAACTGCAATACACTCCGTTTCAATTAACCAGCCCGGACGACAAACCGGAGCATGTACAATCAAATGAGGTAATGACGGATGATTTTCCTCGATATATCGTTTTACTATTTGATAATCTGCAGGATCACGTAAATAAACAATGGCCTGCATAATATCTTTTAAATCAGCTCCAGCTTCCTGTAATAGAACCTGAATATTTTCCAGCATTCTTTCCGTCTGTTTCTCTATATTTCCAATATGTACAATTTCTCCTTTATTATCGATACTTGCCGTTCCCGAAATAAATATATGCTTTCTATCTCCATAAGAAACAGCTGTTCCTCGTTCAAAAGTGACCCCGTATTCATACGTAGGATTTAGATGAGTAGGAGCATATAAATATTGTATCTGTTCAGGTTGCAGACCATCAACCGCATAGGAATCCATTTGTACTAAAACTTGTGGATCTGCATGACGCCCCTCTATCCCCGTACTTGCAATATAATGTGTCTTTTCTGTTAATCCTTGTGTAACAAATACCTCTTTACGAGCTTTCACAACTCCTGCATAATTCACATCAACATTTTGGACAAAAAACCAAGTACGAATACAATGGTCAGACAATTTACATTGTTTTTCTGTCAACTGAAGAATATAACTATTCAATAACAAACGAGTTTGATATTCAGAATTAGAAGCTTTATTAATAGCTCCTCCCTCCCAAAAATGGCGATAACCATTATGACTAATTTCTGCTAACCCATTTTTACGGTTTTGAATCTTCATATCCGTCTGCAAATAAGTCCAAACAGCAATCTTACTTCCATTCATAGGAGCTTGTTGCACGATAGAATGCGGACAAGAAGAATTTTCACATTCCCATTCTGTTACCCAATCCGCTTGATTAGCAACATCACTCAAAAAATAACGGCGAAAAACAGCAATGGCATTCACCGGTAATTCCTCCGTTTTTATCTTAGCATAAACCTTTTGTAAATTTTCTAATTGGGTTTGAAAAGAAAGGAAAGGATCGGTAACGGACATCAATAAATGATATTCCGTTACCTCTCCCCGTCCAGTGAAAGAACAAACTTGAACGTTTATTGAATAGTGTTCATATATTTTGGTTATAAATTCCATATTTAAATAGCTCCTCCCTCAATCCAATTTTTTAATAAATCAATCTTTTCAGGTGAACCAGATAATATATCTGTATGATAATGTTTTGAAGCTCCTTCCTGCAAAACATCTAACAAAAAACTGTTTTCTACATCACTCGGCTTCACTAACAGCTTTCCATCTGGAGAAGATACTGCCTCTTTATTAACCAATGCCGCATAACTTTTTCCTTCTGTCAAATAAAGTCCTCCGGCAGCACTTGTACTAGCTCCATGACAATTTGTACAATAACCATTAAAAACAGTTTGTTGAATACCATTAAAAATACCTGCATCAACCACTCCTGCATTCATATAAATTGTATCAGCCTGAACTTCAAAATCAGTCTTATAAAAAGTAGCGATTCGTTTTCGTAACGAATTAATCACGCACAGTTCAACAGTTTCCACTTTATCCGTTACACCTGACAACACAAC
This sequence comes from Parabacteroides sp., assembly GCA_017481945.1. Lineage (GTDB taxonomy): Bacteria > Bacteroidota > Bacteroidia > Bacteroidales > Tannerellaceae > Parabacteroides. The sequence goes on from JAFUOJ010000011.1 coordinate 86,176, forward strand.
AGAGACAGTCTCTCCTTCTATTTGAGGAGTAGGTATTCCTTTTGAAATTATAGCATAATCACTATCTCCAAAGCCAGCAACAACAACACTGTAACTACTGGGCCAAGAGGTAACTCCACTGATTTGAGCTGTTATTTTCAATGTACTACCTTCAGCACCATTAACATTATCCTCTGGATATATTTTACCGTCATCACAAGAAGTAAATCCCCAAAGAAATAACAACAATATGGTAAGAATCTTTTTTTTCATATTCTTATCCGTTAGTTAGAATGTATATTGAAGTAAGATTGTCCCTGAATGCATAGCCAATCCTAAATCATCATTATCACGATCTAATTGAGTCTCATGTCCTGTACGACCAATAAACTGATACATCGCTTGTAATTTCAAATTACAACCCTTAAAGAAATAGTTACAACCGACTGCTGGCATATTCAAGAAGCCATCAGAATCCAATCCATTACGGTTAAAGAAATCATAGCGAGCTGTTGCTTGTAAACGATTAGTAACAAAATAACCTCCTTGAACATATCCTCCTAAATAATTGTAACTTTCATCAATTTTCTGACGTTCAGTAAACCCAACATTCATATAATAGATTTCTGCACCGAGATATAAACGATTCTTTAACATTGCAAATTCAGCACCTGCCCGAAAATCATTTGTACTTTCATTTTCACTTTCCACATTTAAAGAGGTAGACAATCCAAATAACATCTTGTCCTCTCTTAGGCGATTGGGATTACCTTGTGTAGATGGCATTACCCCTTTAGGCATATAAGTCACACGACCAGCATACAACAAAGAAGGAATATGCCAATCATCACTAAAAGTTTTTGAAGCTAAATTGACAGAGCTACCTGTACCATTGAAAATACCGACCTCATAACCAAACTTATCTTTTACCAAACCATGAATTTCAACCCCTAAATCAAATCCAGTCCCGATATTCGGTGTAACTGCATTTAAAGAATAAGGAAGAATTACGGATGAAGTCAATGATACAGGAACTGTCGGCATCAAAGTTTCTCCTAATGTCGTTAAATAAGCATGTGTGAAAGGTGTCTTAAATTTACCTACTCGAATAGCAAAACTTTTCTTTAATTGCACATCAAACCAAGCTTGTTGTAAAATACCTCCCCCACTTGACGCAGCATTGATAGAAAGATTAAAGGTTACTTTATTAAAAGCCTTTCCTGTAAAACCTAAAATAGCATAAGGAATAGAAAAACCGGAATTAGCTACATTATCTTGGTTGTACGCAGGATCAAGCCCCTCTTCATCATAGTAATTGAAATTTGCACAGGTCTGAACCAAAAGATAGGGTTTAAAAACAAAATCTCCCTTTTTAGTACCAATAGTAAAACCCTCTTTTCCTGCTAAAGAAACAACACCATTTTCAGTTTCTTCTTCGTGTTGCGCAACTGCTGTAAACGGCAGCAATAATATAATTGAGATAATTGTAAAAATCTGTTTCATGATTATATGTGTATTATACAAGTTCATTAAAGTGAATTGATGAATGCGATAAGAGCGTCACGTTCTTCTTTGCTCATTTTCTTAAATAGATTTTTGGAAGCTTCTCCTTCTCCTCCATGCCACATGATAGCCTCTACCAAATTTCGAGCACGTCCATCATGTAAGAAGTAAGTATGTCCATTAACCTTTTCTTGTAATCCTATTCCCCACAAAGGAGTAGTACGCCACTCATTTCCACGAGCTAAACCACTGACATAATTATCATTCAAACCTACTCCCATAATCTCTGATCCCATATCATGAAGTAAGAAATCAGAGTAAGGATGAATCGTTTGTCCACCCAACCAAGGCAACTGAGTACCATTCAACAGGACGCTTCCTCGTGTTTTTGTATGCAATGTTGTAACATGGCACAAATGACATTTAGCTTCATAAAATTTCTGTTCTCCCAAAATCACTTGCGGGTCATTTACGTTTCTTCGAGCCGGAACCCCCAACGTTTGCATATACAAGTCAACATCCTCCATATCTTCTGTTGAAATATCCAATTGATCATAAGCAAGTCCCATCATACTCCCTTGACTCATCTGCAACTGCCCTTCACAAATTTCTTCCGGATAGCGACTATTTGTTACTCCCATATCACTTGAGAAACCTAATTCAACAGTCAAGTCTGCGTGTTGAGCTTTATTACCAGACAGTCCTAAACTTTTAACCCCACGCTCCGTAATATAATTGCAACGTCCACTGATTCCATATTCCGGATAATTACTTTTTGCAGCTAATGCTTCAATCTCTGTTGGGTCAAGAGCCATCATTTGTCCCATACCTACGTGCCGTAATGGGATACGTACCGTACAAAACAGGTCCTGGGGCGCTATGCTATCAGCATACCAATCCGTAATTGTATATTCCGGCTTACATAACTCATACGTTTCTCCATCAGGGAAAGAAAAAGTCTGATAAGTATATTTGACAGAAAGTTTACCTTCAGCTTCTACACCATAAATCGCTTGATCATGAAGTACACGTCCATAATCTCTAAAAAGAGCTCCATTCTTTCTGGCTACATAAACCAACATAGAAGAGAAGCCATAACTACCAGATCCGCCTTCACTCCATAAAGTTGGTTTGGTTCGTCCCGCATTACGATGGCAACTTCCACAGGAGTACCCTGCATAAACAGGTCCTAAACCTCCCCCGTTTCCATTACTACTTGTACGGACATCATCATATAATCCATCTCCTCTCGTAAAACGACTTAACAAAGTCCCAGTCACCCAATCAGCTTCCGAATCATAAGCGACAGACGAATTGAGGAAGATTGTGGAAGTTCCAGCAGATAATGCATACCCGTTAGGAACTTCAATATCATCCATCTCTATTCCCTCTTTCTCACAAGAAAAAAAGATAAAAGGGAAAAATAGAGATAATAACAACTTCAATAATTTCATGTTCGTTTGTTTGTTCTTTTGTTCTTTCTTTTTTACAAATCTTCTTTATACACGTTTTGTATCCGTGTGTTAGGAGACCTTGAAGAATAACCAATCGAGTTACTCTTCAAGGTGTGTAAAATCAGCCTATTTCTTAGTTATTGACCTTACGAGGTTCACCATCTTTAAATAATAGATATTCAAGAGTATGGTAACCACGAACATTCTGAGCGGCACTTACTGTATCATCATCATCTCCATCTCCCCACTCCATTTCATTAAAGTTTCCAGACTTTAGAATTTGGAAAATGGCATCCTGATCCAAAGGCCAGCTATCCATATTAGGATCCAAGCCTTCACTATCTACCGGGCCAAATAAGAAAGCTTCACTCTTTTCCCACGGTTCACGAGCAGTCAACCAAGCTTCGCAAGCCTTTTCAAAATTTAAATCGCTTGGATTATTTTTGAAAGTATTCACAGCGTCAAACAAAGCACTATTTTTTTCTGCTAAAGCCTTATAAGTAGGTAATACAACTGCATCAACATAATGATCAACTACAACATCCAACTGTGCATCATAAGAAGCATTTCCAAACGTATTCTGTGTAAAGCTATTCAATGAATTCAACACTTCTTCCAAATCTGCACAAGCAGCCATAGCGTCACTGGCCTCTTTACTATTGATATTGTTACGGAAAGGTTGTGGAATATCTTGAATTGCTTTTGCAGCATTAGCTATCGCTTCTTTCATGTTTGTATCAAGTTCTACATTAACAGAAGCGACTAAAGCTGACAAAGATTTTTCATGAATAGTTCCATCTAAAGAGCCATAATAACAGTTACGGATAGACCAAATATTATTAGTATAGTCATCACGGGAGTGCCAACTATACCATGATTCAACAGCATAAAGCGCTTCTTCCGTTTTACCGGCTTTATATAAATCATAAGGCTCACCTATTTTAGCTACACCAACTTCATTTGCAATTGTTGCACATCCTTCTATTAATTCCTGAATACAACTGATAGCACTTGGATAAGTCGAATTATCATGATGTTTAAATGTTTCAGCATATGCGACTCCTCCTTTATAACTATCATTCCAATAAGCATATAATTCGGCTGCATCCTGTTTTAATAACTTAGCCACATTATACATATAGTTACCCCATGCTGTAGCGTACTCTGCACTATAATCCAAAGTTGTCGAATCAACTTCTTCATTGTTGTTATTTGGCTCATCATCATCAGAACAAGCACTCATAGAGACCATTAAGCCTAACATTAAGGCAGAAAAATAAAAGAACTTTTTAATCATATTTATAAAGTAATTAAAGTGTTAATATCTTATTTACTAAAGAACCAACCGATATAAGCAATTGCCAAACTGAATTCATTTTCACTATTGTAATTTCCTCCACCGATTTTACGAGTTGTATAGTCTGCTTTGATCACTAAGTTGGGTAATGCAAACCAATTTGCACCCGCTGTCCACATACTGACTTGACATCTCTTTTCCATTGTTTGCGTACTTTCTCCCTTTTCTTGTGGATTGTAATATTCATAGCGAACAAATGGGTAAATAACAGGAACTTTCTGATCATCTTTAAAAAGAGAACGTAAGTTTACACCAACTTCACCTCCATAACTAACAGCATTCTTAGCTATCGGAGTCAGACGAGAGTACGGAGAAAGATTAGATAGCTTTCGATTCGCATCACTTAACTTTGCAGAGTTTCCAATATTCCCATAAATCAAATTACCACGAGCTGTAATATATTTATTACGGTATTGAAAATCTCCCGAATAAATACGCACAGGTATTTTAAAATCTGAATAACTCTGTGTTTTATCTGAGTTAGAACCAGCATTTGCACAATAATAAAACGAGCCTCCAACTTTCAATCCTGGAACCCCTTCATAGTTCAAACGACCAACATATCCAGGTGAATTAAAATTATCAGCCTCAAAGAAGCCCTGTTTTCCATTAGCGACCCAAGTATCACGATCAAATCCATTCGCATTTAGTCCAGCTACAACCAATGCTTGATAACTGAAACGAGTATATTGTTTTCCAAACGTACCAAACAACTCAATACCATTTTCATGCCAAGTAGACGGCAGGATTGTCGTTTCTCCCTCCGGGCGAGAAGTTCCAAAGAAGTTAATGGGTTCATGATGTTCATTTGTTAAACCAACAGGAACAATTATATGTCCTGCACGTACATTGAAAGCAGGATGAATCAAACGAGTAATATGGAACTGTTCCAAAGCAACTTCACCTCCCTTTTCCAATTCTGTTTCATACTCTCCGTTTTCGGTATTTTCCAACTCCAATGCTGTACCTGTACCACCTGCTTCAAATTCAATCTCAGCTCCTAATATCCACTTTGAATTAAACTTGTAATCAATACCTAAAATAAAACGAGGAATAGAAATAGAATTACGATGATCTTTTGTATTTCCTTGAGAAGAGCCATTAAAACGATTAATCCCATAATCCATAAAATTAGCTAAGATCTCACCATATCCCCCAATACGGAATTTATCATATCCATTAGCATAAATCTCTGCAGATCGTTCTGCAGCCGTTGTATTTTCAGACTCTTGTGCAAGAGCTGTCATACAAGAAGTTAATAGAACAAAAACAAATAAATTAGTTAACCTTTTCATTGCGTTTTTTATTTTTTTGCAAAATTAGAGGGGATAAAAAAGTCGGACAATCGCCATTTTTAGGTAAAAAGAGAGGAAACTTACCTATTTGTAGGTATAGCAAATATATTTTTAATACACTCTTTTATATATCAACACTTTAATAGTTCTTTTTTCTATATAATCACATCAAATAGGTAATAAAACACTCTATTTTTACTTATATATAGGTATTGTAAGGGTTATAAAGCCCCCGTATCTTTGCAATGTCATTAATGAAGTAACACTATTAGTATAATCGCTATTCCAAAACCAGCACTAATTTATGTAAGCATATAAGATGATAACTATATTGGAAAGTTTTTATTGGTTATTTCCAATATACAAAAAAGCCTCCCTGTGAAGAGAGGCTTTTTTGTTTAAATACGATATAGAATTTCTCATACAGTCCAATATTTACACCTAAAAAGTATAGACTTTCCATACAACAATAAAATTCTACCCACAAATAGGTATTTTATTCCATTTTACTCCTCCTGCTATCTACAGGGCTTTTTGGGTATAGAAAAAAGATGTATCTTTGTGCACCTAAACCGAATTAGACATTTAAAAGCCTATGAGATTTAAAAATGAGAACTGGACACAGTTCAAAGGAGAAACTTGGAAAAAAGAAATTAATGTAAGAGACTTTATCCAGAACAATTACAAACCCTATGACGGAGACGATACATTCCTCGTAGCCTCATCAGAAAAGACAAAGAAAGTCTGGAACAAACTCACCGAGATGTTTAAGGTGGAAAGGGAGAAAGGAGTCTATGATGCCGAAACAAAACTTCCTCAGAGTATAGATACCTACGGACCGGGATACATTGACCGAGAAAACGAAGTCATTGTTGGTTTACAAACAGACGCACCGTTGAAACGAGGTATTTTCCCTAAAGGAGGTATTCGTATGGTAGAAAATAGTCTGGAAGCATACGGTTATCATTTGGACCCGATGACCAAAGAAATTTTCACCAAATATAGAAAGACACATAACGAAGGTGTCTTCTCGGCTTATACGGATGAAATGTTAGCAGCTCGTCGCTCTGCCATCATTACCGGATTACCAGACGCTTACGGGCGCGGACGTATCATTGGGGACTATCGTCGTGTACCTCTTTATGGTACGCAGATCTTGATTGAGGAGAAGAAACACTTTCAAAAACGTTTGGATATTCAAGAGCTGACAGAAGAGATTATCCGTAGTCGCGAAGAGATCACTGAACAGATCAAAGCGTTGAAAGCATTTGAAAAGATGTGTGCTTCGTATGGTTTTGATGTAACCCGTCCGGCAAAAGATGCTCGTGAAGCTGTACAGTTTCTGTATTTAGCCTATTTAGCTGCTGTAAAAGATCAAGACGGAGCTGCCATGTCATTAGGACGCACCTCTACATTCTTGGATATTTACATTGAAAAAGATATTGAGGCTGGTAAACTTACAGAAGAAGAGGCACAGGAATTGATTGACCAGTTTATCATCAAACTGCGTATCGTTCGCTTCCTGCGTACTCCGGAGTACAATGACCTATTCTCCGGTGATCCTGTATGGGTAACAGAATCTTTAGGAGGTCAGGGTGTAGACGGTCGTTCTTTAGTCACTAAGACCTCTTACCGTTACTTGCACACCTTATATAATTTAGGGCCAGCTCCGGAACCAAATTTGACAGTACTTTGGTTTAACAATGCTCCTGAAAATTGGAAAAAGTTCTGTGCAAAGGTTTCTATTGATACTTCGGCAATCCAATATGAAAACGACGATTTAATGCGTCCGGATTACGGGGATGATTATGGAATTGCATGCTGTGTTTCTCCGATGAAGATCGGTAAACAAATGCAATACTTCGGAGCACGTGCCAATTTGGCTAAGTGTCTACTTTATGCAATCAATGGAGGACGTGACGAGAAGTCGGGTGTACAGGTAACTCCACGTTTTGAACCGATCACCAGTGAATATTTGGATTACGACGAAGTAATGGAAAAATATGAACAGATGATGCGTTGGTTGGCTAAAGTATATGTTAATGCCTTGAAGATTATCCATTACATGCATGATAAATATGCGTATGAAGCCTTTGAAATGGGACTTCACGATGGAGAGGTAGAACGTATTCGTGCGACCGGTATCGCAGGTCTTTCTATTGTTGCAGACTCTTTAGCAGCTATCCGGGATACAAAAGTAAGAGTTATCCGGGATGAACGTGGTTTAGCAGTAGACTTTGAACGCGAAGGAAACTATGTTCCTTTTGGAAACAATGATGATCGTACTGATAGTATTGCAGTAGATATTACTGAAAAATTCATGGAATACCTACGTCAGCACCAGACCTATCGTAATGCAACCCCGACACAATCTATCCTGACTATCACTTCTAATGTAGTCTATGGAAAGAAAACGGGAACAACACCGGATGGTCGCCCAGGAGGAACTCCGTTCGCACCGGGAGCCAATCCAATGAATGGACGTGACACGAAGGGAGCTGTAGCCGCTTTAGCTTCGGTAGCCAAATTACCTTTCCAACATGCACACGATGGTATTTCTTATACCTTTGCTGTATCTCCGGCTACTTTAGGTAAGGAACGGGAGATTCAAATTAACAACTTAGTAAGTTTGTTGGATGGTTACTTCACTCCAGACGGAGGACAACATTTAAATGTGAACGTCTTTGATAAAGAGTTGTTATTAGACGCAATGGAACATCCTGAAAAGTATCCGCAATTGACAATCCGTGTTTCAGGCTATGCTGTAAACTTTGTGAAGTTGACACGTGAACAGCAATTAGATGTAATTTCACGAACAATTAATCAAACATTATAAAGAAGTTGGTTGGTAAAATTCATTCTTTAGAGAGTTTCGGGACCGTAGATGGTCCCGGAATTCGTTTTGTAGTCTTTATGCAAGGCTGCCCGCTCCGTTGTTTATATTGTCACAATCCTGATACTTGGGAGATACATCGTGAAACTCCTTATCAGCTGGAACCGGAAGCTTTATTGGCAGAAGTACTACGTTACAAGAATTTCATCGTAAAAGGAGGAGTTACAGTAACAGGAGGTGAGCCGTTACTTCAACCCGTTTTCTTAAAAGCCTTTTTCCGTCTTTGTCAGGAGAATGGGATTCACACAGCTTTGGATACTTCAGGATATATTTGTTCCGAAAAGGCTTTTGAAGTATTAGATTATGTAAACTTAGTTTTATTAGATATAAAAACCTTTGATAGCACCTTACACCCTCGTTTAACCGGAGTTGGACGAGAAAACACTTTGATTTTTCTAAATAAATTGGAAAACAGGCAGATTCCTGTTTGGATTCGTCATGTATTGGTTCCGGGATTGACAGACGAGGATCAGTCTTTAGAAGCTTTAGCGCAATTTCTAAGTGCATACAAAATGGTCCAAAAAGTAGAACTACTTCCCTATCATACTTTAGGTGTCCACAAATATGAAGCATTAGGAATTCCCTATCCACTCAAAGGAACAGAACCGTTATCCAAAGAACGATTAGAGAATGCCCAAAATATCTTTCGTAAATGGGGCTTTAAAATCTAACGGCTTTCATATCGAAGTTGGGTTTCATCTATCAGCCCATAAAAATTATCAATTAGGAAAATTCTTTTAATCAACCTTTTACAACTTACCTTTGTTCTACAAACAAGAAAAATTAGTAGTAACAAGTAAATAATAAAAGGTATGGAAACAATTATCAATTCACAAGTTCCCGAATTCAAAGTACAAGCATTTCAAAATGGTAATTTCAAGACTGTAACCAGCGAAGATATAAAAGGTAAATGGGCAATCTTTTTCTTTTACCCAGCAGACTTTACCTTTGTTTGTCCAACGGAATTAGTTGACATGGCTGAAAAATACAGTAAGTTCCAAGAAATGGGAGTTGAGATCTATTCTGTCAGCACAGATTCTCACTTTGTACACAAAGCTTGGCACGATGCTTCTGAATCTATCCGTAAAATCAAATACCCGATGTTAGCAGATCCAACAGGTGCACTAAGTCGTGCGTTTGGAGTCATGATTGAAGAGGACGGAATGGCTTATCGCGGTACGTTTGTCGTAAATCCGGAAGGAAAGATCAAAATAGCAGAGATTCACGACAATGGTATTGGACGTAATGCAGACGAACTTCTTCGTAAAGTAGAGGCAGCCCAGTTCGTTGCAGCTCATCCCAATGAAGTTTGTCCAGCAAAATGGAAGAAAGGAGATGCTACTTTAAAACCAAGTATTGATTTAGTAGGAAAGATTTAAGCCTATGTTAGATGTCGCAATGAAAAACCAGCTTACGGAGATATTCTCCGAGCTGGTCTCTCATTATCGATTCGACATTATTGTTTCGCCCAGTCATGAGAGTCGTAATGAGTTGATCGAATTATTAGAGGATGTAGCTTCTTGTTCAGATCATATTTCATGTCATATAGAAGAAGGAGAAGGACTACAGTTTACGCTTGTCAAAGATAATGTTCCCACAGGTATTCGATTCCGTGCTGTCCCTAATGGCCACGAGTTTACCTCTCTTCTTTTGGCTATCTTAAACAGTGACGGAAAGGGGAAGAATATTCCAGACGAAAATATTTGTAATCGCGTCAAGGCATTAAACGGACCGATAAAATTGACGTCTTACGTTTCGCTAACTTGTACTAATTGTCCAGAAGTTGTACAAGCTCTAAACGTAATGACAATCCTTAATCCACAGATCACCCACGAGACAGTGGATGGAGCCATCAATCAGAAAGAGGTAGAAGCGATGAAGATACAAGGAGTACCTTCCGTTTTTGCGGAAGGAGTCTTGATTCATGTTGGCCGAAGTAATTTTGGAGAATTACTGTCCAAATTAGAAGCACATTATGGTAGCCAACCAAAAGAAGTAGACACAACTGTAAAGCCATACGATGTGATTGTTATTGGTGGCGGTCCTGCAGGAGTTTCTTCTGCTATCTACTCAGCTCGTAAAGGATTAAAAGTGGCAATCGTTGCAGAACGAATAGGAGGACAAGTCAAAGAAACTGTCGGAATAGAAAATCTCATATCAGTTCCTCAAACAACAGGTAATCAATTAGCAAGTGACCTCTATTCTCATTTACGCAATTATCCTATTGATATAATGGAACACCGCCGTATTGATAAAGTATCTGTTGAAGATGGGGTAAAATTAGTAGAGACAACAACTGGTGAACGTTTCTCTACACTGGCTTTGATTATTGCGACTGGAGCAAGTTGGAGAAAACTAAATGTACCGGGAGAAACGGAATATATTGGAAAAGGAGTTGCTTTTTGTCCACATTGCGATGGACCTTTTTACAAAGGAAAACATGTAGCTGTAGTTGGTGGAGGGAATTCTGGAATCGAGGCAGCAATCGACTTAGCAGGCATTTGCTCAAAAGTGACGGTCTTAGAATTCATGGATGATCTAAAAGCAGATCAGGTCTTACAAGAAAAAGCTAAGAGCTTACCCAATGTAGAAATATTCTGTCACAGCCAATCTTTAGAAGTTATTGGAGACGGAAATAAGGTTGTTGGACTTCGTATAAAAGACCGAAAAACAGAAGAAGAACAGGTTATTGATTTAGATGGGATCTTTGTTCAAATTGGCTTAGCTGCTAACAGCAATCTATTTCGTGAAATAGTAGAGACCAATAAGCCGGGAGAAATCATTATTGACAACCACTGTCGAACAAATGTCCCCGGAATTTATGCAGCAGGAGATGTATCTACTGTTCCCTACAAACAGATCATCATAGCAATGGGAGAAGGAGCCAAAGCAGCCTTATCAGCATTTGAAGATAGAATGCGAGGAATGTTAGGAAAATAAATTCTTATACGGAGTGCATTTCATCTGCCACCTATCCTAAATTATTTTTCCTCGGCAAAGAAAAAAAATGGCCCGGTAACAAATTTGATTTTGTTGCCGAGCCATTTTCTCTTCTATTACCTCCTATTTACTTGTACTATTTCTTCTAAATCCGTGCTAACGTTGTTACAATGAAATCCCACGTCCGAGCAACAGATGGAATACTAACCCGTTCATCCGGTGAATGCGGATGTTCCAAATCTGGGCCAATAGAAATCATATCCATTGCAGGATAAGTTCCTTGAATAATACCACATTCCAAACCAGCATGCATCACTTTTGCTTCCGGTTTCTTTCCGTATAAATCTAAATAAGTTTGTTGCATCACTTTTAGAATCGGAGAATCGATATTTGGTTGCCAACCTCCGTATGCTCCTCCATATTCTACCTTAGCACCAGCCATAGAGAATATACTTTCTAAACTGGAACAAACAGCCTCCTTCCGACTTTCGGAAGAGCTACGAACCAATATTTGGATAGAAATCTGTTCCGCAGACGATTTAACGATTGCCAAGTTTGAAGAAGATTCCACCGTTCCCGGAAAATCTGCTAACATACTGATGACTCCATTCTGGCAGCCTTCGATTGCATTAATCAAATCATCCTGTATTTCTTCCGGAATCAATGTTTTCGGTAAATCTACTATTTCAGCGACGAAACTGATATTATTCTCTATATTCTTATATTCATTCTGATACATTTCTTGATAATCAGCCACCAGTTCCCAAAGAGCTTCTACATTATCCCCAGGAATCGTCAAAACAGCAAAAGCTTCGCGCGGAATCGCATTACGCAAAGAACCTCCTTCTATAGAAGATAACCGAGCTCCATAATCTCTTACTGCCTCTTTCAAGAAACGGAACATCAACTTATTCGCATTTGCTCGTCCTAAATGAATATCCACCCCGGAATGTCCACCTTTCAAGCCTGTCAAATTTACTTTTACTGCAACATCACCTTCCGGGACATAAGTATCTTCTTTAAATTGCATAGAGATATTCAAATCAGCACCTCCTGCGCAACCAACAAAAAGTTCCCCTTCTTCCTCCGAATCACAATTCAAAAGAATATCTCCTTTCAAGAAACCCGGTTTTAACCCGACGGCACCATCCATACCGACCTCTTCATCTATTGTAAAAAGAGCTTCAATCGGTCCATGTTTTAATGTTTTATCGGCTAAAACAGCCATTGCAAAAGCAGCTCCCATACCATTATCAGCACCTAAGGTTGTTTCACGGGCTGTTACCCAATCACCATCAATATAGGCATCAATCGGATCGGTTAAAAAATCATGTTTCACAGAAGAATTTTTCTGAGGGACCATGTCTAAATGAGATTGCAAGGTAACAGTCTTGTGGTTTTCCATACCCGGAGAAGCCGGTTTACGAATCAAAACGTTTCCCACCTCATCTTGCAGGGTTTCCAATCCCAATTCATTACCAAAAGCTACCATAAAACGGGTTACAGCCTCCATGTGTCCAGTTGGACGAGGAATTTGAGTAAGGTCATAGAAATATCCCCAAACAGGCTGCGGAGAAAGATTTTTGATTTCTGCTGACATATAAAACTGTGTTTTTTAATTACCTATTATAAATAACAAGCAATTGTAGTTAATAAATATAGTGAATAGACAATCAGAGTTCTTATCCTCCATTATCCATTATTTATTTTCTTATTTGTGATTGGCAAAGCTATTACCCCTAACAAGCCAGTCAATCCAAGCCATATTGTCTGTACAGTATGTACAACCAATGCGAAAGCTGCAGCGTCTGTTTCTTTCACTCCAAAACAGACCAACGTAGCAATCACCATAAAATGCCAAGGGCCTATTCCTCCTTGAACCGGAACAGCCACTGCAATACTACTCATCGTAAATGCAATTAACCCCACCGTTATTCCTAAATCACGAGTAAAATCAAACGCATAAAACGTGATGTAAAAATAAAGAAAATATCCAATCCAAATCAATAAGGTTTGTATAACAAAAAGTCCTTTACGCTTCATCAGCCAAACACTCTTCATTCCTTCCCAAATATTTTGCAACATGGATTTGGCTTTCTTTACCAGTGTAAAGTTACTCATATAAGTGAATACAAACCAAATTCCTACAATAAAAATTACCACTGCAACATAAATCCATATCGAATTAAACATGGATTGAAATCCCTCCAGCAATGCCGGGTTTTTGGCGAAGAAGTTCTGGAAGAAACCAAAATTAAACAGGATAATAGAAATTGTAATCAATCCAACCGTAACCGTATCACTTACACGGTCAATTAACAATGTTCCAAAAAGACGAGTAAAAGGGATCTTATCATACTTTGTAATCATACCACAACGCCAGACCTCACCGACTCGTGGCAAAACAAGATTTACGGCATAGTTTCCTAAAACTGCATAAACAACATTGCTAGTCTTCACTTTATCACCTAAAGAACGAATCAACAAGCCCCAACGTAATCCACGAACTACATTTGCTCCTAAGCCAAAAAGAAGAGAAAAAAGGATAATCTCATAATGAACTCCTTTACGGATAACATTCCAGATTTCACCAATATCCATTTTACTATATAGGTACCAAAGGAGTAAACAACCAAAAGCAAGCGGAAGTATTATTTTAAGAAACGTGCGTAGAATTGCTTTAAAATCCATTATGCGTAGATGAGATTAAATTATTTTTGTATTTTTGTACGTCTGCAAAGATAAACATTATATTGAAATAGGAACACATTACACCAAAGAAGTGGATGAGATTAGTTAAACCAAAGAAAGCGTTAGGACAACATTTTTTAAAAGATTTGCAAATAGCAGAACGCATTGCAGATACATTGTCCGAATACAAACAGCTCCCCGTTCTGGAAATAGGTCCCGGAATGGGAGTACTCACCCAATTTTTATTGAATAAAGAGCACGACCTGACCGTGGTTGAACTGGATATGGAATCGGTCGATTATTTGGAGCAGAACTTTCCAGCTCTACAGGGGAGAATTTTGGCAGAAGATTTTTTACGTCTGGATCTTAGCAAGTTGTTTCCAGATCAATTCTGCGTAATCGGTAATTATCCTTATAATATATCCAGCCAAATCTTTTTTAAAGTTCTTGATTATAAAGAACAAATTCCTTGTTGCTCAGGTATGATACAGAAAGAGGTTGCCGAACGATTAGCAGCAGGTCCCGGCAGTAAAACGTATGGTATTATCAGCGTATTATTGCAAGCTTGGTATGACATCGAATACCTCTTTACGGTCAGTGAGAAAGTATTCGATCCACCTCCAAAAGTTAAGAGTGCCGTTATTCGTATGGTACGTAATAGCCGACAAGAATTGGGTTGTGACGAGAAACTATTCAAAACAGTAGTAAAAACATCTTTCAATCAACGACGTAAGACATTACGAAATTCGATGAAACCTTTATTAGGGAAAGATTGTTCTGATTATTCACTGACTATTTTTGATAAGCGTCCGGAACAATTATCGGTAGAGCAATTCATTGAGTTAACACATATAACAGCAAAATATGTGAAATAAAGTAAGTAGTTCACCTTAAAATTAGGCAGAAAATGGTCGAGCTGACGAAAGAATACATAGAAAATCTAGAAAAGATTATTGAGGAAAAAGATGATGTAAAGGTAAAGAAGCTTCTGGAAGAACTTTATCCTGCTGATATCGCAGAGCTTTATCAGGAATTAAATTTAGAGGAAGCCATTTACCTGTACTTCTTGATGGATGACGAAAAGGCGGCAGATGTTTTGATGGAATTAGACGAAGAAGATCGTCATAAACTATTAAAAGAACTTCCCAATGAGCTGATCGCCAAACGCTTCGTCGATAACATGGAAACTGACGACGCAGTAGATTTAATGCGTGAGTTAGACGAAGATACTCAAGAAGAAATTCTTTCGCACATTGAAGATGTTGAGCAAGCTGGTGATATCGTTGATTTGTTGAAATACGACGAAGATACAGCCGGAGGTTTGATGGGTACTGAAATGATCGTGGTAAACGAGAATTGGAGTATGCCTAAATGTATTGATGAAATGCGTAAACAGGCCGAAGATATGGCAGAAATCTATTATGTTTATGTTGTTGATGATGATGAGCGTTTACGTGGAGTTCTCCCTCTTCAAAAACTTATTACGAATCCCTCTGTATCCAAGATTAAACATGTAATGAAGAAAGAACCGATTGCGGTTCATGATAGTGACAGTATAGAAGAAGTTACGGAAACAATTGAAAAATATGACTTAGTAGCCCTTCCGGTTATAGACAGTATCGGACGTTTAATCGGTCGTATCACAATTGACGACGTAATGGATGAAGTTCGCGAACAACATGAACGTGACTATCAGTTGGCATCCGGTATCTCGCAAGACGTAGAAACTTCAGATAATGTCTTTACACAAACGGCAGCTCGTCTACCTTGGTTATTAATTGGTATGTTAGGTGGAATTGGGAACTCTTGGATTTTAGGGAACTTTGAAGGAAGCCTCGCAACCAATCCTAAATTAGCCTTGTTCATACCATTAATTGGTGGAACAGGAGGAAATGTCGGAATTCAATCATCTGCTATCGTTGTACAAGGCTTGGCAAACAATAGTTTAAAAGAGGGAAACACTATTCCTCAACTTTTAAAAGAGTCTGTTGTGTCTTTAATCAATGCCAGTATTATCAGTTTAATCGTTTTCATCTATAACTTCTTCATGTTAGGAGATCGGGCAATTACCGCCTCCGTCTCTCTCAGTCTATTTGCAGTAGTTATATTTGCCAGTATTTTTGGTACTGTTGTACCAATGACATTAGACCGGTTAAAAATTGATCCAGCATTAGCGACTGGTCCCTTTATTACCATTACAAATGATATTATCGGTATGATGATTTATATGTATATAGCCTCTTTATTAGCATAAACAAAAGTTCTCAAGGAGGTCATCCTTGAGAACTTTTTTAATTTACTACGAACAAATTTATTACGAAGCCATTATCTTTGCACCCCGGTTATCTAAAAAAGTTTAGTCATGCTAATAGAAGCATTTTACATTCTATTCTTCTTTTTTACAGGAGAGTTTATTAGTTCTTTAATAGGAGGTTTCATTCCTGGAAGTGTCATAGGAATGATTTTATTGTTTTTAGCATTAGCTTTTAAAATCATTAAGCCTATCAAAGTAAAAAAACTCTCAACTCTCCTCACACAAAATATGGGATTATTTTTCTTACCAGCCAGAGTAGGATTAATGAATGCCTTTGGTATTTTATCCGAGCATTGGCTTGTAATTGTTTCCGCGTCTGCAATTAGTACAATCTTAATTATTGCAACTGTTGCCATCATTCAAGAGAAATTGGGAAAGGAGAAATATCAAAATGAATAATTTAATTGAATCTGAAGTTTTTTCTTTGACATTAGTTATTGGGACTTATCTGGCAGCCTCTACATTATATCGAAAAACTCACATCAGTTTATTACATCCTCTTCTTACCTCTATATTTGTAATCATTGTCATATTAAAAACAATGCACATTGATTACGAAGTATTTCAACGAGGAAGTCACTTGATTCATTTCATGTTAGGGCCTTCTGTCGTTGCTTTAGGATATGTATTATATGAACAGATCCAATATTTAAAGGGCAATGTCGTTTCCATCTTAACAGCAATATTTGTAGGTGCAATTATTGGTATTATCAGTGTAATTGCTATCGGGAAATTTATGGGAGCAGACTCTACTTTAATCGCGACATTAGAACCGAAATCCGTTACGACTCCTATCGCAATGGGTATTGCAGAAAAATCCGGAGGGAATCCATCCTTAACAGCTGTTATTGTCGTAGCTGTAGGAATTTTCGGAAGCATTGTTGGACCCTTTGTCATGAAAATATTAGGAATTGAAAGCCGTATTGCCAAAGGACTTGCCTTGGGAGCCTCTTCCCATGGAGTTGGGACATCTGTCGCAATACAAATTGGAGCAGTAGAAGGAGCTTTAAGTGGATTAGCAATCGGACTAATGGGAGTAATGACTGCGATTCTTGTACCGATAATCGGTTATCTTCTTACTCTTTTTTAAAGGTTCTTTTTAGTTTCTATCCATATCAATTTGATTTGCAACCTTTTTCCGAATAAAAACGAAGAGGTTTATTGCTACTTTAAGAGGAAAACACTACTTTTGCACCCGAAAAATCGTAACAAGATAATTAATAATATAGAAAATAAAAACATATAAGTATGATTAACTCTCAAGACATCAAGAAAGGAACATGTATCCGTTTGGACGGAAAACTTTACTTCTGTGTTGATTTCCTTCACGTAAAACCGGGAAAAGGTAACACTATTATGCGTACAACTTTAAAAGATGTTGTAAAAGGTGGTCAGATCGAACGCCGTTTTAACATCGGTGAAAAATTGGAAGATGTACGTGTAGAACGCCGTCCGTACCAATACACTTATCAGGAAGGAGAACACTATCACTTCATGAATCAAGAGACTTTCGATGATGTTATCATTGATAAAAACCTAATTAATGGTGTAGACTTCATGATCGAAGGACAGATCGTAGATGTTGTTTCTGACGCTTCAACAGATACAGTTTTGTTCGCAGATATGCCTGTTAAAGTACAACTAAAAGTTACTTATACAGAACCGGGTATTAAAGGTGATACAGCAACTAACACTTTAAAACCGGCAACTGTAGAATCTGGTGCAGAAGTTCGTGTTCCTTTGTTCATTGAAGAAGGAGAAATTATCGAAATCAATACACAAGATGGTTCATACGTAGGACGTATCCGTTAAGTAAAACTTATAAGAGCGATTGATGTAATAGATCAATCGCTCTATTTTTATACAAATCAAATAAATATCCTTACTATGAAAATAAAAGAATGGGCAGAAGAAGACCGCCCTCGTGAAAAGATGTTACTAAAAGGGATCGCCTCCCTTAGCGATGCAGAATTACTTGCTATCTTAATTGGATCAGGAAATAATTCAGAAACAGCAGTTCAATTATCTCAACGAATTTTATCTTCCGTAGATAATAATCTCAATGCTTTAGGTAAGCTCTCCATAAAAGAACTAACAACAAAATTCAAGGGGATTGGGACAGTCAAAGCTATCCTCATTAATGCAGCTCTCGAATTAGGGAAACGTAGAAACGCCCATAACCCGATTCAACGTCCCTATATCCGAACAAGCAAAGAGGTTTATGAGCTTTTACATCCTATCCTTTGTGATCTCCCCCATGAAGAACTTTGGATAGTTCTAACCAATCGCTCTTCTAAAGTTATTGAGAAACTAAAAATCAGTCAGGGAGGAACAAGTGAAACCTCAGCAGACCTACGTATCATTTTAAAAGCAGCAATCAATGCACTTGCTGCAGGTATTATTGTTTGTCACAATCATCCTTCAGGAAATATCCGCCCCAGTCATCAAGACGACCTGTTAACTCAACGATTAAAAAGTGCCGCCCAACTCATCGAGATAAACCTTTTAGACCATATTGTTTTATGTGACGGGAACTACTATAGCTATGCAGATGAAGGTAGGCTTTGAGGATTCTCAATAATTTAGTAAGTTTGCAATCAAATTAGAAAAAGATGAAGAACGAATTCCTTCAAACAGAAGAAGCAATTGTTGCTATGCTAAGAACCGTATATGATCCGGAAATACCGGTTAATGTTTACGACCTTGGTTTAATTTATAATATAGAAGTGGACGAAGAAAAAAATGTCCGTATTGACATGACACTTACTGCACCTAATTGTCCTGCAGCCGATTTCATCCTCGAAGATGTTCGTATGAAAGTAGAATCCATTAACGATGTAAATAATGTTGAGGTAAATCTTGTCTTTGAACCAGAATGGGACAAAGATATGATGTCCGAAGAGGCTAAACTGGAATTAGGATTTTTATGAATCTTTCCCGAAAGAACATATATTTTGCTTCAGACGCTCACCTGGGTGCTCGCTTTCATAAAGACCCACTTGCCGTTGAAAAGAAATTGGTGCGTTGGTTAGATCATATCAAGGAAGACGCACAAGCGATCTATTTTTTAGGAGATATGTTCGACTATTGGTACGAATATAAATATGTTGTACCCAAAGGCTTCGTTCGTTTTTTAGGGAAATTGGCAGAACTGTCTGATAACGGAATAGAAATTCATTTTTTTATTGGTAATCATGATATTTGGATGTTTGATTATCTACCTAAAGAGATCGGTGCTACTATACATCGAGATGTTCTTACGGTAGACCTTTTAGGTAAACGTTTTTTTCTTGGACATGGAGATGAAGTAGACTATAGAAGTAAATCTTTCCGTTTTATCCGTTCTTTATTTCGAAATAAATTCTGTCAATGGCTTTATGCCGGGATTCATCCTCGTTGGTCATTTGGTTTTGCTTTAGGTTGGTCTTTAAGTAGTCGTAAAAGCGGATTAAAAAATGAGGTTGCAGGATACCAAGGAGAAAACAAAGAATACTTAGTCCAATTCGCAAAAGAATACCTACAAAGTCATCCTGATATTAATTTCTTTATCTTCGGACATCGACATATCATGCTCGATCTAATGTTATCTCGTACTTCCCGTATCCTAATTACGGGTGATTGGATGCAACATTTTTCATATATCGTATGGGATGGAGAAGCTCTCTTCTTAGATCAATTTGAAGTAGTATAAAAACACGCTCAATTCTTTCCTACAAATAAAAAAGCAGTCCCAACCGATGTCGAGACTGCCAAACACTAATCCTAATGTTTTGTAAGCTGTGAGGATTAGAAGTAAATTATTTATTGCCTAATATATCCATTGTATCAGAAGCAATCATATATTCCTCATCTGTCGGAACAACAATGATTGTTACTTTACTATCCGGTGTACTGATTACCATTTCTTCACCACGCATACCGTCGTTTTTCTCTACATCAAGCTTCATGCCCATATATTCCATACCTTCACAAACAGCACGACGTGTAGTCCATTGATTTTCACCAACACCACCAGTCCAAACAAGAATATCACAACCATTCATAGCTGCAGCATAAGCACCGATATATTTCTTAATGCGATAGTTATAAACGTCTAATGTCATTTTTGCACGTTCATTACCTTCAGCAACAGCAGCTTCCAAGTCACGCATATCAGAAGAACCACCGACTAAGCCGGCAACTCCACTCTTCTTATTAATTAAAGTAGACAAACCAGCAGCGTCTAAGCCCTCTTTTTCCATGATAAAAGGAATAGCACCAGCGTCCAGATCACCACAACGAGTACCCATCAACAAACCTTCTGTCGGAGTTAATCCCATAGTTGTATCTACACACTTGCCATTCATAACAGCAGCAATTGAACCACCATTACCTACGTGAGCTGTAATAATCTTCTGGCTTTCATAAGGAACACCTAAAATTTCACAAGCACGTTTTGATACATAACGATGGCTTGTTCCGTGGAAACCATAACGACGTACACCATATTTAGTATATAGTTCGTAAGGTAAACCATACATATAAGCCTTCGCTGGCATAGTCTGATGGAAAGCTGTATCAAATACACCTACCTGAGGAATACCCGGAATCAAAGCTTCCATTGCTTCAATACCTTTCAAGTTTGCCGGATTGTGAAGCGGAGCTAAATCTGTACATTCCACCACCTTATCCAATACTTCCTTAGTTAATAATACACTGGAAGCAAACTTTTCACCACCATGTACCACACGATGACCAACTGCGTCAATTTCCTTATAATCTTTAATACAACCATAAGTTGCGTCAGTCAATACACTTAGGATAAATTCGATACCTTCCTGATGACCCGGTATTTCCTTTTCTAAAATAACTTTCTTACCGTCCTTATCTGTCAATTTCAGGAATGCCCCTGGCAAACCAATTTTTTCGATACCTCCCTGTGCCATTACATCACCAGAAGTCATATCGAACAATTTATATTTAATAGAACTACTACCGCAGTTTAATACTAATACTTTCATATTTGTAGTGAAGTTTTTTATTTTATTATTATTTCTTTGCAGCTTTCAAACCAATTGATTGGTTACAAGCGATTGCTACCATCTTATAGATATCATCTACTGAACAACCACGAGATAGGTCATTAACAGGAGCAGCCATACCTTGCAAAATAGGACCTACAGCTTCTGCACCACCTAAACGTTGAACCAATTTATAAGCGATGTTACCTACTTCCAAAGTTGGGAATACCAATACATTAGCCTGACCAGCCACATCACTACCCGGTGCTTTCAAAGAAGCTACTTTTTCAACCAAAGCAGCGTCAGCTTGCAATTCTCCGTCAATCTTTAGTTCCGGAGCCATTTCTTTAGCCAAACGAGTTGCTTCAACTACCTTGTCTACCTTTTCGTGAGAAGCACTACCCTTTGTTGAGAAGCTCAACATTGCTACACGTGGTTCCATTCCTACGATATCACGAGCAGTAGCAGCAGTAGCCACAGCAATACTTGCCAATTCAGGAGCAGTTGGATTCGGCATTACAGCACAGTCTGCAAATACTAAAATACCCTCTTTACCATACTGCGGAGTCTTTGTAAACATCAAGAATGCACCAGATACACAACTCATACCCGGAGCTGTCTTAATAATCTGCAAAGCAGGACGAAGTACATTTCCTGTTGTATTTAATGCACCAGCGATTTCACCGTCTGCGTCTCCAGCCTTAATCATCAAACATGCTAAATACAAAGGATCTTCAACCAATACGGCAGCTTTCTCAGGAGTCATACCTTTTTTCTGACGTAATTGAACAAGCAAATCTGCATATTCAGCTTTCTTTGCGTGATTTTTAGGATCAACAATAGTAGTACCTCCAATATTTTCTAATCCATACTGAGCTGCTAAATTGTTAATTTCTGCAGGATCACCAATTAAGATAACTTCTGCAACTCCATCAGCCACCAAACGGTCGGCTGCTTTTAAAGTTCTTTCTTCAGTTCCTTCTGGAAGAACAATGCGCTGTTTGTTTGCCTGTGCGCGTGCAATAATCTCTTGCATTAAATCCATAGCGAAAAGACAATTTTATATTGTTAAATTAGATTGTATCTTGATTAATATCGGTTACAAAATTAGACAAAATGCAATATAGAGTTTACAAAATTGAGAAAAGATTTAGATACGAGTCTTAGACTTTCAGAACATTTAACAATAGTTTATTACCTCTTTCTCACCGGAAAGAATTTGTTGAAGTTCTTCTGCCGTCACATTCGCCTCAATCTTTCCATTTTGAGCAACCGAAATCTTTCCTCTCTCTTCCGATACAATTATAATCAATGCATCTGTTTCAAGTGACATACCTAAACCTGAACGATGACGAAGCCCCATCTCTTTCGGTAAATTTGCATTCTGAGCAACCGGAAGAATACAGCCTGCCGCCCGAATCCGATTGTCCGCGATAATCATTGCTCCGTCATGCAAAGGACTATTCTTAAAAAAGATATTCTCAATCAAACGAGCATTCACGTCTGCACAAAACATTTCCCCCGTGTGCTCATAAATAGTCAAGTCTACATCTTGCTGAATACAAATCAAAGCCCCTGTCTTTTTCTTGGCCATATTCATACAAGCTAAGACCACCGGCGCAATGTATTTACCCTCTTTTTCTTTATCAGTATTCCCTTTAGAAAAGATCTTTCCTACGAACTTCCATCCTCGGTGTGACCCCAATGCAACTAAGAAACGACGAATTTCGTCTTGGAACAAGATTACCAACACAATGAAACCGACACTGATAAACTTATCAAAGATCGCTCCTATCAAACGCATTTCCAACACCTGTGATACCAAAATCCAGACTATGATAAAAGAGACGACGCCACTAAAGATAGCTAATGTTCCTGAACTCTTCATCAGCTTATAGGTCTTGTATAGGAAAAAAGCCACAAACAAGACATCAATAAGATCCTTTATTCCAAAATTCATCCACATAATCACTTCGTCTTTAATTGTTCTATAATCTGAACTGCTTCCACTGCTGCCCTTACATCATGGACACGTAAAATATCAGCTCCATTCAATAAAGCGTATGTATTTAAAACTGTCGTTCCATTCAAACTATCTGCCGGAGTTCTGCCCAAAAGTTTATAAATCATACTTTTGCGGGATATACCAACCAATAAAGGTAAGTCAAACTCCTTAAACTCCCTCAGGTGACTCATCAACGTATAATTCTGCTCTACCGTCTTACTGAAGCCAAAGCCAGGATCCAATATAATATCATTCACTCCTAACAGACGGAGCTGTCTCACTTTATGGGCAAAGTAAAGCATAATCTCCTCCATCATATCTCCATACTCCGTATATTGTTGCATGGTCTGAGGAGTTCCTCGCATATGCATTATTATATAAGGTACATGTAAACGTGCTACCGTTTCAAACATCTTCCCGTCTAACTCTCCCCCTGATATATCATTGATAATCCCAACACCATACTCTTCTACACATCGACTGGCCACCTCAGACCGAAATGTATCGACCGACAAAGCTACCTCCGGATAGTGTTCTTTTAATATCTTCAAAGCAAATACCAGACGATTCATCTCTTCCTCTGACGAGACTTCTGCAGCGTCCGGTCGAGAAGAATACCCCCCTATATCAATGATTTGTCCTCCTTCAGATAGTATTGTTTGAATACGTTCTTCGATAGCTGCCTCTGTTTGTTTTCTGCTATCTGCATAAAAAGAATCGGGAGTAACGTTCAATATTCCCATTACTAACGGCTTCTCCAATGAAGTCAGTGTTCCTCGAATGTTAAGTGTTTTCTGCGACATTGTTATTTTTCTTTCCGGCAAAGATAAAGGTAAATACATTAAATCACTACATTTGCGCGAAATTACTCTTATAGAATTTTTAAAGAGAAAAGTTATGACTATTCCTGAACTATATGAATTGTTCTTACACAATCCGAAAGTAACAACAGACAGTCGCAACTGTCCTTTCGGTTCTTTATTCTTTGCTTTGCGCGGAGAAAAGTTTGATGGCAATCAATACGCAGAAAAAGCATTAGCAGCCGGATGTTCATACGCCATCATCGACAATCCCGACTATTACACTGGCGAACGTACAATCTTAGTAGACAATGTACTAAACACGCTGCAACAATTGGCTCATCGCCATCGTAAAACCATTGGATGTCCGATTATTGGAATTACAGGAACAAATGGGAAGACAACAACCAAGGAATTAATGGCAGCTGTTCTAAAGACAAAATATAACCTTCTTTACACGGAAGGCAACTTCAATAACCAGATCGGTGTACCTCTGACATTGCTCCGTCTGACCCATGATCATGAAATGGCAGTGATAGAAATGGGCGCCAGCCATCCGGGAGATATTAAAGAGTTAGTAGATATTGTACATCCAAATTACGGGATTATTACCAACGTAGGTAAAGCTCATTTGGAAGGTTTTGGCTCTTTTGAAGGAGTGATTCAAACGAAAGGAGAGCTATACGATTATATCCACCGAACCAAAGGGAAGATATTTATCAATCAAGAGAATCCCTATTTGATGAATATCGCCAAAGGAATCGAAGCCATTACTTACGGCTCTCAAGATACAGCCTTTGCACGTGGTTCAGTTATAAAAAGCGATCCCTTCTTGACTTTCGAATGGAAACAACAGGGGAAACCTCATATTGTTGATACGCATCTAATCGGAAGCTATAACTTAGATAACGTGTTAGCCGCTGTAGCCGTAGGACGTTATTTTAAAATTCCGGCGGAACGTATCAGTCGAGCTATTGCAGCTTACGAGCCAACTAACAACCGTTCACAATTCCAAAAGACGGAACGCAACAATCTAATTATCGACGCCTACAATGCAAACCCCAGCAGTATGCAGGTAGCATTGAACAACTTCGACACAATGGATGTCTCTCCTAAAGCGCTTATCTTAGGAGATATGCGCGAATTAGGACCGACCAGTGACGAACTACATGCCGAAGTCGTAAGTCGTATTCAAGCAAGTAAATTCGATAAAGTCCTCCTTTGTGGGGAACATTTCCAAAAGGTTGGAGGAAACTTTACGACCTATGCCACCACTACTGAACTCATTGAAGCTCTTCAAAAAGCACCTCTATCCGGATATCACATCCTAATCAAAGGGTCACATAGTATGGCGTTAGAGAAGACAATAGCTTATCTATAATTATTACTAATCATTACAATAATAAATAGAAGTATTCTTTGACGAGAGAAAAGAATACTTCTATTTTATAACTCTCAAATTACAAATGGTAGAACCTAAAAGATTTAGCCCATTTATTCCTTCAATCCGTCCTATAAAACCAGTATTAATATCTGAACAATAAAAAGAAATTATCGCTTCCCCTTTTTCATCCGTCACAACAGAAGGTGACCAAAACAAAGTATTTCGAGAATCAGGTATAGGAGATTCCAAGTCAACTTCATCTGGTTGATAAAATTCACGTAAAGCATAATATCCTTTTGTCCTCCAAATATTGTTTAAACGCAAAAGTTCCTCCTCTGAATATTCGGGTCCTTCATAGACTATTGTTCGTCTATCAATAACGGAAAAACGATTACCCTCACCAATACATTCATAATATTGAGCTTTAAGAAGAGCATAACTTTTTCCAACAATAGGAGTATTTCGTTCTTTTTCTGTTATCGGACAAGGACAGTATTCCGGATTATGATGATGAGTATAACCGGGTAAATAATTCTCTAAAAAATCATGTTCACAAACCCAAGGTCCGAAGTTTATCTGAGCAAGACTATCAAGATGTCCCATCATCTTATCTCTAAATAACCTTTGTGCTTTTCCTGTAACTGTTATGCCATCCAATAATACAGTAGTATCACTACTTACTATAGGTAAATTTAACAAGGGTTGTTCTTCTTCATCTACTGGAGTTAATTTAGGGAAATAAGATTGCCGACTTCCTCTTATGCTATTTATTTGATTAAAGAAATCTACCAATTCTAATATTGGTTTATTATTATTTGGCAACAGTGATTTAAAATAAACATACCCACCTCGTAGTTCTTTCATCAAATCAGTATTAACAAAAAAATGACCAAGAGAGTCAGCTTCTATGATTGTTGTATTTCTTTCTGTACCTGTAACTTGTATCAATTGTAGTGTCTCCACACTCTTTTTTCTATTCTTTACCGTTTGAATACCAACTATTTCATCCAGCAAAAAAGGTCTACCCGAATAGGAATTATTAAATATATGCCACACATATCTTCTCCATCCTTGAGTGAGTAAAAGTAAATCTAAAGCTTCTATACGATCACTATTTTCCTCATCAAAATAATAAGTTGGATTATAAATATTTCCCCGTATTTGAGAAGATAAATAACAATAAACAGGTAGACTGTGTTTATTTTCTGTATAATCATAAGCTTGGTCATATACACTAACCCCTAAATGAGCTTTTATCGGATTACCTTTATCATCTGTTACCTTTATCTTTATAGTTGCTTTCTCACGAGTCTTAAAATGTTTCTTTTCAGGTTCAGCTGTAATATACAACTTCTTTTCCGGATGAACATAGACCAACCTTTCAGCAATAGGTTCCATAGCCTCATTCAAAAGGGTAAACTCTGCTATTCCCTGATAGAGAAAGTTACTTAATGGGATTCTCATTTTCAAATTATCTTTCAAGACACCTTTAGCCATACAATAAACTTTCCCTCGCATGTGTCCTATTAAATATACCATTTGTTGAGGTAAACCATAACTTTGAGAAATAATAAAGTCTACATTCTCTTTATTCTGTCTGAGTAAACGTAAGGAAATTCCTTGTATTTGAACTTTAGGTAATGTATAAGATTTTCCATTATTAAGCCTAACTTCATACACCTTATCTCGAACAGGAGTAAACATAACAGACCCCATTCCATCATGTTTACTCTTTACTGTAATAATCGGTTTATCATTTTCATAAAGCATACCTTCTATGTCAGAAGGAGTCCCTTTACCATTTGTTGCTTTAAATGCAAGCCGGGAAACAATTCCATTAATCAGGTAACCTCCTTCGGGAAACATAGAGAAGCGAAAGGTAGTATCTCTTAATTGGTTATCAGGAGTAAAACTATTTCTTATATTCTTAACCACTTTTATTCTCCGAACAGAAGGAGTGATTAGGGTATTTACTCCAGTTCTTTTCTAATTGTTCGGTAAATGACTCAACAGTAGATTGACCATAAAGAGCTATACTCCAAATTACACATAAAAAGATTATTAAAATCCTTTGCTTCATATTCCATCCTCTATTTAAAGGAGTCAATGAGTCAATTCCTTTGGTGTTAATATTTTAAATCTCATATAGCTATCTTCAATATCAGAAGAATCAATGTATTCAATATTCAATCCCTCTTCTGTAACAAATGAATTCTTCCAATTCCATTTTTCACCTGTTCCTAACAGCTTTTCTCCTAAATAGAAAAACTCTTTATCCATAAGAACTACAACGATATTCTTTTCTTCTAACTTGGTATATTTAGTTGCATCCTTTATGCCTTGCTGTACAAAACGATAATAAACCTCTCTCCAAGGATCATATAATATGGCTGCATATAAATCTTGTTTCAGATAATGAGTATAAACTAATTCTTTCGGAGTTTTAGCTGTCGGTGAATAATCTATAGAAGAAATCGTTCGAACTTCATTTCCTCCTCCATATACCAACTTAGAAACATTAGAATCCCAAGAAGAGATATAAATATCATGTGAAGTAGGAAAGCTATGAATTAACTCTCCTTGCGGAGAAACAGTTGGATATACTTGCATAAACAAAGGATCTTCCCAATTGGCATTATTACCGTATAAAGCATTCGGATAAGTATGAAGAAACTCTAATTGTTTACTATCCAAATGAATAGAAGCTGTAAAATGGAACTTATCAATAATCGTATCTTCAATAGAGAATGGACACATCCCTGTTAAAATCAAATGGTTATTTACTTCTAACATAGGACATACTGTATTGAAAAAATATTGAGGATAGAATAAAAACCAATCCTGTTCCTTTTTACGCAATGATATTCGCTCTTTTACAACTCCTAAATGATCAGTTAAAGCGACCTCTACCAACGGACGATTATAAATATAAATAGAGTCTCTATTTTTAATATAATAACCACCTATTCCCAGAATCGCGTTAGGACCTTCTTTACTATAGCTCACCTTATTCATAAAGCGTCCTTTGTCATAATCAAAAAAATAAATTGAATGATTATACGTATTTAGAGATGTTAGTATCCTTGAACCAGAAGAATCATAATACATTTGCAGATATGGTGATTCAGGAGCTACCGTCTCATCTAAAAGGATGTTCTTCTCTCCACTAACAACTAAAGCATGTGTCGCCTGTAGTTTCCCTTTTTGTTTGTTTTCTGACGAAACAACAGAAGTAGAACAAGAGGTAAAAAATAGAACTACAACTAAACAAAACAGACTAAATGCTATATCAATCTCTTTTTTCAACTTAAACGATCCCCTGTTTAACATAGCAGATAACATTCAAAAGAATTATAACTCATCCAAAATATAAAAGCAAAAGTACTAATGCCTTCACTCAATCCTAAACTTCAATACCGCTGGATTGCTTTCGGCATTCTCGTCGGTTAGTAGCTTTCCGCTTTCTCCTTCATCCAAAACACAGTAGAAAACATTGTCTTTCACAAAGGATGGCCAAGCATAGACTGTCGTATTCCCCACCTTGAATGGTAATCCTCTAAAGTCAGAAGCCTGCTCAAAGATATTACGATAGCACAGCTTTGCGGAAGAGATATCCCAAAGGTCAAAATAGATCTTCGAGTTATAATAATAGGTAATGAAACAATGTTTCTCGGAGAAACAAAGTACATCTCCCCATATATATTGATTCCGTTCTCTTTTCCTCTTCATGTCATAAAGAACTTCATCCGGAATTGACAACTGCCCTTTATCTATATATAAGGTAGGATTCAAGCCTCCCTCTTCAACGATTTGGAACAAAGTGTCTTTCTCATAGAAGTAAACCGAGCTGTTTGACTTTATGAAATCTTTTGTCGGTACATATCCTTTGGGGATAAACGTATTTGTTCTTTCCCGGCCCCAAACGAGTTTTCCTTGAGGAGTACTGATACAAATATCATAAAGACAGGTATCGGTCATCGAATTAAATGATACCCAATTCTTATTCTTCAAGGTCTCAAACGCCACAATCGAGTCTGCCTTTGTCCTGCCCAAGAACTTTCCATCCACTACGGAGTATCTATTTATCGCCTTTTTAGGGAAATCCAATATCGAAACAACATTAGAACCGCTATCAAAAGTCAAATCTAAGATATTCAGATAGTCCTCCGGCCCTTCTCCATTTCGTTTGATCGAAGAGAGATACTTCCCGGTAGAGCTATCGAATAGATAAATACTTTTAAAATCATAAACCATGAACTTATCCGAAACCTCATCCACCATGAAAGCCCTTCCCAGCAAAGAAGCTTCTGTCAATTCCAAAGGTGTTACCAATTGTATCTGTATCTTTTCGTTCAACCAAGAATCATCTATCTGCTTACCTCCCTCTTGTAAACTTTCATACACCGGTAAAGTTTTCAATACATTTTCCTTCTGTTCGTTACAGGCAGACAGAAGGCTTAGAGCTGTCAATAAAATCAAATGTCTCATCCTCTTATCTTCTTTTCTTTAATTTATTTACTGCTGATTCGAGGGATTCGGTAGGTTCTATAATGTTATAGTCCTTCCAAAAGTCCTCATCCCAATATTCATTTACAGCGTCATAAAAGACTTGCCGCTGCTTAAAAGCGTCTTTGTATTTGATGGATTCCACTCCTTCCTCTTCCCGATCGACCATTACCATCTCTGAATAAGTAGTGAAGGTCGAAGAGAACAACCGCTTCTTCCAGTCGCACTTGAAACGCATGACGTTCCGAATGTAGTTCAAATAGGTCTTATCTCCCTGTTGTTTATAGGTGATTAGGAAGGAAGCCTCCTGCGGTTTGAAGTACAAGCCGGCAGGTTTCTTATATAAAATAGCCCGCGTTGCCTTGTCTCGATTGGACATATCCAATTCAAACTCGGCACGTGTAAAAGCCAAACGTTCCTGATCAATGTAAAGTTTCCCGACGTAAAGCGCATAGTCCAAAAAGACTGCCGGCTGGAAACGCACGACATATTGCATTCGGTTGTCCAAGCTCACCGGTTTATCCATCGTAAACTCATACTGATTCAAATACTCCAATGCCAATAACTCTTCCCCATTCTTTACTACATCCAAAAAAACGGACAGGGAAGGGCCGCCCACAATCTTGATTGCCAGCGTATCACTCCGCTTTTGGCTCATCAGACGACGCCCCTTCGACAGCTGAACTCGGTCATAATTGGCGACTCTTTTGGAGTAAGCCGTCTTATAAACATTCATCACAGCCTCGGAAATACCAATGTAACGACGTCCCTTTTGAATCGTTTCGCGATAGAAAGCAGAGAAGAGATTCTCCTTATCGGCATAGTTCTGCGGAATCTTTTCAATCGCTTTCTCCACCAAGTCGCGCGGAGTACCCCCGTAAACATGTACCTCATCCAGCATTTGTGCCGTAGGAGTCATCCATATTGTCAGCCGGTCACTCTGCTTTTCAATCGTTTCTATACTTAAATGGGAGTTTAAATAGCCGACATGAGAGAAGACTAATCCGCGACCGGCAGTCGCTTTTGAGACCTTCAAAGAAAAGACTCCGTCTTCATTACTTACCGTACCGATGGAACTACCGACAACGGAAATATTCACATTCTCCAGCTCTTTCCGGTTTTCTTTATCCTTAATGACACCGGTAATCACCAGATTATCCGAACTTTGTTGCCCCTGCGCCGGCCATAGGAAAGCCAAAGAGCCCAGGAAACAGCCTAATAGTATTATCATTCTTTGTCTCATCTCCGTACGGTATTAAAAGGTTATCCATCCACACTTATCACTATACAAATATAATTTATTTAGCAATAAAAGTAAATAGATACATTACATGTTTTAAAACCGATTTTACAGAAACTTTGCAGTAGTGCCTACCTCTCGTTCCCCTATTGCCTAACATCCGAAAAGGTACTTGCGAGAAGGCTGAAAGTTTCTTACTATGAAACTCGAAGTTTCAAACAATGAAACTAAAAGTTTCAAGGCATGAAACTCGGAGTTTCTTACTTGAAACTTTTAGGGAACTCTTAAAGTAGTTTACCAAACATATTCTTCCGTATAAAAATCGAATACGGGATCCTCCGTAATACCATCCCTTTTGAACAGACGACTGATGTATTGTTGGTCGGCAGGAGTCAGGGGAACCTCTTTGCGATAGACGCGATAATAGTGGGACTTATTAAAATGTCCGATAAGCATTCTTCGCATTTCAGTGGCTCTCCGATAGGGGATAGCGTCAAAAAGACGGCTGATACCCCAAGCCATCCGTACCTTTTGGTTGGGCTTAAAATAGGGACATGTCTCTCCGACTTTCGGATAAAAATTCGGATTAACTGTCGAAATGAAGCAGACACCGGAGGCACAATGTTGAGCGGCTAAAGCACGTAAGCAAGTGGCGGATTGCGGACACTCGGCGTTGAAGCAGTGAGCAAAACTGCTGGGAACCGTTTGGTAATTAAAATCTTTTTCCATTGTATCGTCTTTATGGTTTAATAAAAACGGCAAGTTATTAAGAAAAACAGGAACTTGCAACTAAAAGATAGACATGATTTATATATCTTTGCGCCCGAATAAAAAAAGAATATGAAAAAGAATCAACTTTGTTGTATAGGCCATATTACTTTGGACAAAATTGTAACGCCAAAGAAGACAGTACACATGCCGGGAGGAACCGCATTCTATTTTGCCCACGGGATCAGCCATTTGGATACAACTAATTTTCAATTGGTAACCGCATTGGCAGCCAGCGAAATGGAAGCCGTCGAAGATATTCGTAAGAAGGGAATTGATGTAAAGGTATTACCCAGCACACACTCCGTCTATTTTGAAAATACCTACGGAGAGAATCAAGACAACCGGACGCAACGTGTATTGGCGAAAGCCGACCCGTTCACCGTCGAAGGACTGCAAGATGTAGAAGCACAAATCTTTCACTTAGGAAGTCTTTTAGCCGATGATTTCTCTCTGGATGTAATCAAATATTTATCAACAAAAGGGATGTTGTCGGTAGACGCACAAGGATATTTGCGTGAAGTTCGCGGGGAAAAGGTCTTCGCAGTAGACTGGCCTGAGAAGCAGGAAGCACTGAAATACATCCACATCCTAAAAGCAAATGAGCTGGAGACAGAGGTCTTAACCGGATGTAAAGACCCACGTGAAGCCGCATTAAAGCTGGCAGATTGGGGAGTAAAAGAGGTATTGCTCACGTTAGGAAGCATGGGATCCGTCATCTATGCCGAAGGACAATTCCACAAAATCCCAGCCTATCCCCCGACAGAGGTAGTAGATGCAACCGGTTGTGGCGACACCTATATGGCCGGTTATCTATACATGCGCAACAAAGGAGCCTCTTATCAAGAAGCAGGAACCTTCGCCGCCGCCATGTGTACCATAAAGTTAGAAGCCTCCGGCCCATTTAGTGGAAGCGAAGAAGAGGTGAGAGAGATTATTGAAAAGAATAAGAAACTTTAAAACACGAAAAAAGGGGCATAAGAAAAACTCTTATACCCCTTTTTATATGGTTATCTTAACGAAGCTTCTTCGCCATGACCATATATGCAAAAAACAATACAACTATATATCCAAAGAAAGGAACAATGAATGAAAGAGCCATTGAAGAAATATCTCCAACATAGCCCATCATCAAGGGACCAACAGCTCCCCCTATTGGAGACATCATCAAGAAGGAAGAAGCTCGCTTCGTATAATCCCCTAACCCGCGAAGAGAAATCGCAAAGATTGTCGGGAACATGATTGCCTCAAACACATAGATAAGGAATAAGGATACCAATGAAATCATTCCTAAATTCATAATCACCAATGCAGTAGTAACTACAGATCCTACAGCACAAACGAACAAAACACGTTCTGCACGAATAGACTGCATAATCCAACTGCCGGCAAAACGTCCACACATAAACAGACCTAATCCACCGAAAGAAAGTACAACTGAAGCATCACGTGCATTCATCCAGCCATCATCTACTACATAATTAATAAAGAAACTATTAATAGAGATCTCAGAGATTTCATAACTAAACAAAGCAATCAAACCAAATACGAAAAGAGAATGTCCCCACAAACCTTTCTTAGTTGTTGCTACCCCCTCTTCACTTAACTCCTCTTCATGACTGATTTCAGGCAAACGAACCTTAGAGAAAACCAAAGCAACCGCCAAAACGATGATACCCATTACTGTATAAGGCAGTGATATATTCGCATTACCTCCATCCGAAAAAAGCAATAAACCACCCAACAACGGACCACAGATACATCCTAAACCATTAAATGATTGTGCTAAGTTCAAGCGACTGGCTGCAGTTTCTCGATCTCCTAACTCCGTCATATAAGGATTTGCAGCTGTCTCAAGGAAAACTAATCCGCAGGCAATCACGAAAAGAGAGAATAGGAAAAAGTTAAACGACATCAAATGTTCTCCGGGAATAAACAACAAAGAACCAAGTCCATATAATAACAACCCCAACACAACCCCTTTACGATAACCATGTTTCGTTATATAAAGACCGGCAGGAATCGCCATGACAAAGTAGCCCAAATAGAACATAACCTGTACCATAGCAGAATGAGCACGGGTTATCTGCATTGCCTCTTGGAAATGCTTATTCAATACATCCAGAATTGCGTGAGCAAAGCCCCACAAGAAAAACAGGGAAGTAACCAATATAAAAGGAACCATATATTGTTTACTAACCAATGACTTCTTTACCTTTTCCATCTTTCTATCTATTCTTTATAAGTTAACTTGCTGTCTCTTACGGGGCACAAAAGTACACTATTTTTCAGACAAAAGTATCTCTTACTCACGTTATCCCACAAAATAACGAGCCTTCTTTCCCATTAGCTTGTATAAGGTTGCCACAAATAACCAAGAAACACCAAAAGCAACAACAGCTGCAGCCGGAATCTGTAAAGCAACCGGAACAGACAAAGCACGCATTAAAATTACACTTGGACCAGTTAAAAAATAATGTACCATATAAACCCCAAAACCACAAAGAGTCAGGTTTGCAAGCAAAGCTTTCGCCTTTTCTGAACGAACATTTACTTTTTTAGCCAGCATAAAGAAAGGAATTGTCATTAATATAACATTCAATGAACAATAAGTAAAGAATAGTTCCACCATTGAATCGGTACAATCAGGTAAAGCCGTCATAGAACGGAAACCAAAGAAAGTGATAGCGTAACCTACCAAAAACATCGGGATACCAACTACAAATGTTTTACTCCAGCTCCATTCTTGCTGTCGTAAATAATGTCCTAATAATAGATACCCATTGAAACCGGCAAAATAATATAGCATGTCAAAAGAATTCCAGACACAGCTGCCCCAAATATAAGGAGAGACAAACTGGCGATAATAAGGCAACAGTCCAGCAATACCCCAAGCAATCAAAAACCACAACTTGGCTTTTTCAGAAGCCTTTTCCACCCAAGCAGAGAAGATTGGTAAATAAAGATATAGCCCTATCAATAGGTAAATATACCACATGTGTACCGGAATCAAAGCAAAATTCAACGGAATATTGGCAATATAGCCTAAAGAGACATTCAAAGACTGCTGAGCTGCAGCTTCTCCTGAGTAGGGGAAGAAATCAACAATAACCTTCGGATCACAACCCAAAACACCAGTTATCCACGGAAATAGATTATATAATACTGACCAAATCAAGAAAGGCCAAAAGATACGACTGATTCTTTTCTTATAAAAAACAGAAGAATCACCCTTCACTGGCAACAACAAAGCACCTGTTATCATCACAAATAATGGAACACACGGGCGTAAAAATGCACCATACGCAGCTCCCCAAAATTTGATTTGTTCAATGTTAGCAGGAGGTTCTCCGGGATAAAAATTAAACGGATCGGAACTGTGGCAACAAACGACTGTAAACATGGCGACCAATCGTACGACATCCAACCATACGATATGAGACTGGTTCGCAACGGAATTCTGAGTTTGCATGATCATGGTACTTTAATTGTTTATAATAAAAAAAGAGTTGTAAATCTACGATTTAACAACTCTTTCAGTACCCAGAGCCGGGATCGAACCGGCATGGAAGTGAATCCACTGGTGTTTGAGACCAGCGCGTCTACCAATTCCGCCATCTGGGCATTTGATCTTTGTTCTTTCGAACATCGTTTTCTCTCAAATGCGTTGCAAAGATACGCACTTTTTTTAAACTGGCAAGCATTTCATAAGTTTTTTTCAAAATAAATTTCTTTAGCGATAAAAATAGACGAAATACCGGAATTATTCGTTTACTTTGTAAGAGTATAATTAAAAACAACCTGGATCATCATGAAAGATAATTATTGTGTTATCATGGGCGGTGGAATTGGAAGCCGTTTTTGGCCTTTCAGTAGAGAAAGTTATCCCAAACAATTTCTTGACTTTTTCGGGACAGGTCGATCGTTGTTACAAATGACTTTTGACCGTTTTGCAAAAATCATTCCAGTCGAAAATATCTATATTGTTACAAACAAACAATATGCTTCGCTTGTACAAGAACAACTTCCAGAATTAAAGGAGGAACAAATCTTGTTGGAACCGGCACGTCGAAATACAGCTCCTTGTATTGCATACGCAGCTTATCATATCAAAGCTTGCAATCCTAATGCAAACATTGTCGTAGCTCCTTCCGACCACCTGATCCTCAAAGAAGACATTTTCTTAAAGGATGTACAGAAAAGTCTTGATTTTGTCAAGAACAATAATGCACTGGTTACTTTAGGTATCAGACCAAGTAGACCGGAAACAGGGTATGGTTACATACAAAGTAGCGATACAATGTTGGGAGAATTTACGAAAGTAAAGACATTCACTGAAAAGCCCAACCTCGACTTGGCGAAGGTTTTTATGAATAGTGGTGAATTCTTTTGGAACTCCGGACTTTTTGTTTGGAATGTCAACACCATCCTAAATGCCTTCTCTAAATTTCTTCCGGATATTGCTCTTCGCTTCGACTTGGGAAAAGAAAAGTTCAATACTCCCGAAGAACAGGCTTTCATCAACGAACATTTTCCTTATTGCCTAAACATCTCAATCGACTATGGTATCATGGAAAAGGCAGATAATGTCTATATGTTATGTGTTGATTTCGGATGGGCAGATTTAGGAACTTGGGGATCCCTATTCGATTTGGCAGAAAAGGATGAACAGGACAATGCTCTTTTAAAAAGCGAAGCCATTATGTACGAAAGTAGTGGCAATATTGTGGCTATTGATAATCCCAAACGTCTGGTAGTTATCCAAGGGCTTCAGGACAGTATTGTCGCAGAATCGGGGAATGTCCTCCTTATCTGTAAGAAAGAAGACGAGCTACGAATCAAACAATTTGTTGCAGACGCCCAAATGAAATACGGGAAAGAATATAATTAAATTCAAACCTGTTATTCATAAGAGGAGCCATTCAATTTTTTGAATGGCTCCTCTCGTTTCATATAGATGGATAACTTTGGGAGCAAAATTGCATTTTACGTGGCACATACCTTCTCCTTTTTTAGCTCCCGCCCGAGAAAAAATGGTTCCTGTCCCGAAAAAAATGGGATATGTCGCGGAGAAAAGAGATTATAAGGTGATGTTTAGAAAATAAATTTGTAATATTGCGAATCAAAAAAACAGAGATTGGTATGGAATTTTACACCCGTATAACGATTCCGAAAGCCCCATTTACTTTCTCTTATCCGGAACAGATTCAGTTATTCGGTTCCTGCTTTGTGGAAAATATCGGGAAAAAGTTGGAAGAAAATCATTTTCAAATCGACCTAAATCCGTTTGGCACGCTCTACAACCCACTGTCTATAGCAGAAGCTATTCGGAAATTATTACATCCGGAGCAATTCACACGCGATCAGATTTTCCAACATGAAGGTATTTATCATAGCTTCAGCCATCATAGTCGTTTCTCCTCTCCCTCTGAAACCGACTGTTTAAAACAGATCAACGAGCGTCTTTTCCACTCGGCTGAGATAATCCGAAAGGTGCAACGAATGATTATTACTTTTGGTACCGCTTGGGTGTATCAATTGAAAAGTTCAGGACAAGTTGTTTCGAACTGTCATAAATTACCGGAAAAGTTCTTTCGTAGAGAACGGTTATCGGTCGAAACAATTGTTACTACTTGGAAAGAGCTGCTTTTATCTCTTTGGGAACAGAACCCGGAAGTTAAGATTCTATTTACAGTCAGTCCGATTCGTCATTGGAAAGATGGAGCACATGGGAACCAGTTGAGTAAAGCTACTCTATTATTGGCCATCGACCAATTGCAACAGGAATTTCCAGAATCGGTCAACTATTTTCCTGCGTATGAGATTCTTCTCGATGAGTTAAGAGACTATCGTTTCTATACTGATGATATGTTACATCCTTCTCCGCAGGCAGTAGAATATATCTGGGAACAATTTTCAAAAAATCTCTTTTCGCAAGAGACACTTCACCTCCTCAAAGAATGGCAAGAGATACAAAAAGCTATTCAGCACAAGCCATTCCAACCGGAAAGTGAGACTTATAAACGATTTATCTCGCAAACTTTGTTAAAGATGGAACGACTTAACGAGAAATTCCCTTTCTTTGATATTACAAATGAAATTGAGATATTAAAAAAGAAATTCTAACTTAATTATAGAGTCATAGAATGGAATATTCAATAAAAGAAATCGCCAATATTTTGGGAGTTAGTTCCCAAAATTTACAGGACGACAAGATCAGCATTTTACTTACTGACAGCCGTCGTCTCTCTTTTCCAGAACAAAGTCTATTCTTTGCCCTCCAGACAAAAACGAACGATGGACATCATTATATACAAGGATTATATAAGTTACGCGTACGTAACTTTGTTGTCAGCCAGCAACTTCCAGAATTCGAGTCAATGCCTGACGCTAACTTCCTTGTCGTAAAAGACACGTTGAAAGCCCTTCAGAAGCTGGCAACCTACCATCGGAAACGTTTCGACATTCCAGTGATCGGCATTACCGGTAGTAATGGGAAAACCATCGTCAAAGAATTTCTTTATCAATTATTACACAATGAATTCAACATTGTTCGCTCTCCTCGTAGCTATAACTCCCAATTAGGGGTTCCTTTATCCGTTTGGCAAATGAATGAAAAGAATACGTTAGGTATTTTTGAAGCAGGTATTTCCCAACCGGACGAGATGGAGCGTTTACAACCCATCATAGCTCCAACAATCGGGGTTATCACCAATATTGGCGAAGCTCATCAAGAGAATTTTATCTCTTCCACCCAAAAGTGTCAAGAGAAATTAATGCTTTTCCAAGATTGTGAAGCAATTATTTATGACGGAGATAATGCTTTCATTGCGAATTGTATTGAGTCTGCCTGTCTTTCTCACAAAGCAATTACCTGGAGTCGTACTGATTCGGAAGCTCCTCTTTATATAGAATCCATCCAAAAGAAGAGATCGGAAAGTATCATTCATTGTACCCTATTGGGATTTGAGCGTACTTTCACGATTCCATTTACCGATGACGCTTCGATTGAAAACGTCATTCATTGCATGGCAGTCATGTTATATCTAAAGCCTACCAGCGTTAGTGAAACGGAAAAGTTCAAGCGATTAGAACCGGTAGCCATGCGTTTGGAGGTCAAGCAAGGGATAAACAACTGCCTATTGATCAATGATACCTATAACTCGGATATTAATTCATTGGACATTGCACTGGATTTCCAACAAAGTCGTCGGGTAGAAAAACCTTTAAAGTCTACCTTGATTCTTTCGGATATTCTTCAATCGGGAACTCTTCCCAAATCCCTTTATAAAAAGGTAGCCGATCTTGTCTCTCGTAAAAAAATTGATCGGATCATAGGGATTGGTCGAGACTTGAAAGAGTATGGAAATGTTTTCACCATTGAAAAAGAGTTCTATCTGACAACAGATGAGTTTATTCAATCACCCTCTTTCAAGCAATTTAAAGATGAATTGATTTTAATAAAAGGTTCTCGTCGGTTCCACTTCGAACGAATCTCTGAATTATTGGAGAAGAAAGTACATGAGACAATTCTTGAGGTAAACTTAGACGCAATCGTTCATAACTTTAATTTCTATCGCTCGAAATTAAAACCGGAGACCAAGATGGTCTGCATGGTAAAAGCCTTTGGATATGGAGCCGGTTCATACGAGTTAGCGAAAACACTCCAAGAACACCGTTGTGACTACTTAGCAGTAGCGGTAGCCGACGAGGGTGCGGAGTTGAGAAAAGAGGGTATCTCCATTCCGTTAATCGTGATGAATCCGGAATTTAGTAGCTTCAATGTTCTATTTGAGAATCAATTGGAACCGGAGGTTTATAGTTTCCGACTATTGGACGCGATCATTAAAGAGACGGAACGCAGAGGGATTACCTCCTATCCTATCCATATCAAGATTGACACAGGTATGCACCGTTTAGGTTTTCAACCCAGTGATATTCCGGAAATATGTAAACGTCTAAGAGAGCAAAGCGGAGTGATTGCCCGCTCAGTATTCTCTCACTTGGTAGGGAGCGATTCTTATATCTTCGATGATTTCACAAAAAAACAATTAGATACCTTTACGAAGGCGGCCTCCGAATTGGAAAACGGATTGGACTATAAGGTAATCAAGCATATCTTAAATTCTGCCGGAATCGAACGTTTCACCGACTATCAAATGGATATGGTACGTTTAGGGATAGGGCTCTATGGAGTAAGTGCTTCCGGACTAAAAGGATTACGTAATATAAGCACGCTTAAAACTACGATTCTTCAAATACAAAACGTACCGGCAGGTGATTCTATCGGCTATAGCCGGAAGAGTTATGTAGAAAGAGATTCACGTATCGCCATTATTCCGATCGGTTATGCGGATGGCTTGGATCGCCATTTTAGTAATGGAAAGGGAGAAGTATCCATTCGTGGACAACGTTGTCCTATCATAGGGAATATATGTATGGACGCCTGTATGATCGACGTAACGGATATTGACGCTCATGAGGGAGATACAGTAATTCTTTTCGGGGAGGAGCTTCCAGTCACGGATTTATCCGATAAGTTGAATACGATTCCTTACGAGATTCTAACTTCCATATCCCCTCGGGTGAAACGTGTCTATTATCGAGAGTAACGAGAGTAATTGGATATGTTGCACATTTTGCGTACTTTTGTGCCGTAATTTATAATTTATAGGTATGAGTCATAATTTATTGAAAGGCAAGCGAGGCATTATTTTCGGTGCGCTGAATGAGATGTCTATCGCCTGGAAAGTGGCAGAAAGAGCCGTAGAAGAAGGAGCAACCATTACTTTAAGTAATACACCTATCGCCGTTCGCATGGGTCAGGTAGATGCATTAGCAGAAAAGTTACACGCCGAAGTAATACCGGCAGACGCAACCAGCGTAGAAGATTTGGAAAACGTATTCTCTAAATCAGTAGAAATATTAGGAGGCAAGATTGACTTTGTTTTACATTCTATCGGTATGAGTCCAAACGTGCGTAAGAAACGTACATACGACGATTTGGATTATAGCATGTTGGAAAAGACATTGGACATCTCTGCTATCTCTTTTCATAAGATGTTACAAGTAGCTAAAAAGCAGGACGCAATCGCCGAATATGGTTCGGTTATCGCTCTCTCTTACGTAGCTGCTCAACGTACTTTCTTCGGATATAATGACATGGCGGACGCAAAGAGCCTTTTGGAATCCATTGCTCGTAGCTTCGGATATATTTATGGTCGTGAGAAAAATGTACGTATCAATACCATTTCACAATCTCCTACGGTCACAACGGCCGGAAGTGGTGTAAAGGGAATGGAACATTTGTTAGATTTCTCAGCCAAGATGAGTCCATTAGGAAATGCGACGGCAGATGAATGTGCGGACTATTGCGTGATGATGTTCTCCGACTTCACTCGTAAGGTCACAATGCAGAACCTCTACCACGATGGTGGCTTCTCAAGCATGGGTATGAGCCTTCGTGCCATGAACCAGTATAGCAAAGGATTAGAAGAATATACGGACGAAAACGGAAAGATTATTTACGGATAATCCGATCTTCTTTAGATAATGGAGAATCTCCCCAGGGGCTTGTCCATTATCTATCATTAATTATCAACAACGATTATGCTTGTCAAAATTTATCCCGAAAACCCTAATCTTAGGGAGATAGACAAGGTTGTCAATATCCTACGTGATGGAGGTTTAGTAATCTATCCTACGGATACGGTTTACGCCATCGGGTGTGACGCGCTCAATGTTCGGGCCGTAGAGAAGATATGTCAGCTCAAAGGGGTGAACCCACAAAAAAGTAACCTATCTATCATCTGTTATGATTTGTCCAACCTCAGTGAGTATGCCAAAGTAAGTAATATGGCATTCAAGCTCATGAAGAAGAACCTACCGGGAGCTTTTACCTTCATCCTCCCTACCAGTAGTGAGCTTCCTAAAATCTATAAGAATCGGAAAGAGGTAGGTATCCGTGTGCCTGATAATAATATCATTCGCACTTTGGTACAAGAATTAGGGAATCCTATCCTGACCATGTCCATACATGATGAAGATGATATTATCGAATACAGTACTGATCCGGAACTCATCGAAGAGAAGTTTGAGAACTCAGTTGATCTTGTGATTGACGGGGGATATGGGGGGACGGAACCATCTACCGTAGTCGATTGTACGACGGATGACTTCGAGATTATCCGCCAAGGAAAAGGTGAATTAATTTATTAAGTAGCGCATATAAAGATGAATTGGGACCAATTACTCTCCGGGAAACGCTTCGGCATGGAGGAATATCACGAACGTAAGCATGAACGTACCGATTTCCAACGGGACTATGACCGTCTGATATTCTCCTCTCCTTTCCGTCGTCTTCAAAACAAGACACAAGTATTTCCCTTACCGGGA
Source organism: Parabacteroides sp. (assembly GCA_017481945.1). Taxonomy (GTDB): domain Bacteria; phylum Bacteroidota; class Bacteroidia; order Bacteroidales; family Tannerellaceae; genus Parabacteroides. The sequence goes on from JAFUOJ010000011.1 coordinate 128,700, forward strand.
AGTATCTTCGTACATAACCGTTTGACCCATAGCTTGGAGGTCTCCTGCGTAGGACGCTCTTTGGGGAATAACGTTGCCAAGGGATTAATGCAAAAATATCCGGATGGAAGTATTAACTTCCCAGAGATCGGCTCTATCGTCTCCGCAGCCTGCCTGGCGCATGATATGGGGAATCCCCCCTTCGGTCACTCCGGTGAACGGGCTATCTCCGCCTACTTCTCCGAGGGGAACGGCCAGCAACTGCAAGAAAAGATCTTAGCCGAGGGGGGACGTTTCGATGATTTCCTTCACTTCGAAGGGAATGCCAACGCAATGCGCCTTCTTACTCATCAATTTATCGGACGGAGAAAGGGTGGTTTTGCCCTCACCTATAGTACGTTGGCTTCCATCATCAAGTACCCCTATTCCTCCCTATATGCAGGTAAGAAGGGAAAATTCGGGTTCTTCCAATCTGAGGAAAGCAGCTATCTGCAAATAGCCAAAGAGTTAGGTATCGGTCGGAACCCGGAAGATGAGAACAAGTTTGTCCGCTATCCCCTTGTCTATTTAGTAGAAGCAGCGGATGACATCTGTTACCAGATTATGGACATCGAAGACGCTTGTAAGCTCCATATCCTCACGACCGAAGAGGCAATCCATCTCCTACAGAACTTCTTCGAAGGGGCTCGCTTGGAGCATATCAAACGTATCATGCAGACGGTAGACGATACGAACGAGCAGATAGCCTACCTTCGTTCCTGTATCATCGGCCTACTGGTAGACGAATGTTCCCGTGTCTTTTTAGAAAATGAAGAGGAGATTCTCAAAGGAACCTATCATACGCCTCTGATTGATAAGATATGTACCCCAGCCAAACAGGCCTATGACACCTGTTCGGAGACTGCCTTCAAAAAGATCTATCGGGCTAAGGAGGTCTTAGACATCGAGCTGGCCGGTTATCATATCTTTAGTCATCTCATCGACACGCTGACGGAGGCTGTCATGAATCAAAATCATGCTTATAGTAAACTCATCCTCCAACGCATTCCGGAGCAATACGACACACATGCCCCCACCGTCTATGGCAAGGTACAATGTGTGCTCGATTACATCTCCGGCATGACAGATGTGTACGCTTTGGACCTATATAGGAAGATTACGGGGATGAGTCTACCGGCTGTATAAGGGGGGAGGGAATATTTCTTTCAAAATGGGCACAACGATGAAACATAAGCTACAATTAATCCTTGTTTTTTTAGTTTTTTCAATCTCTATATACGGGCACAAACCCGTATATAGAGATTCTCTTTTTCTATCTAAAAGTGAGTTAATAACCCCTTCAGGGACAAACTTGCCAAACGTAGTCCCCTCCTACAAACTGACACACGAATGGCAGAGGCATAAAACCTTTCAGACGTTAGGATGGACTGCCTTAGGGACCGGGACAACCCTGATGATCGTTGGTGCGGGTGGTTCCTATTTTAAGAACGAAGAGAGTACACTGTTTTATAGCCTATTCTATTCCGGCATAGCAGTGACATCTTCCAGTATTCCCTTGTTTGTTTACTCTATTAAAAATAAACAGAAAGCTCTAAACGAGGAAACTGATTCTGGTTATAAACAGACAGTGAGGTGGAAAAGACATAAAACACTACAGACCTTGGGATGGGTTACTTGGGGTACGGGAACAACCTTAATGTTGGTTGGATTTATCGGACAGGAGATTGAGACGAAACCTTACAAACCTGTCAATCATTATTATTTCAGAAGATTGGGATATGTCGGGGTCGGTCTGACAGCAGCCAGTATTCCTCTGTTTGCATTCTCCATCAAGGACGAAAATAGGGCACATGCCCTAAGCATAGGGAGTTGTTCTTTAACAAAACCTTTGCGAAACGGTGCGGGAATAGCCTATACTCCCGGAGTCTCCCTTGGGTTCAACTTTTAAAGAGATTCCATGACAATTATTACAATAATGACAAATGACAATTATTACAATTACAAAAAGAGTTGATCAATACTCCTCCCTGTATTTGCTCTCCTGTTTGTCCTCCATGATATTCAGGTAACTCTTATAGCGAGACTCACTGATGTAATGCTCCTCTACAGCACGAAGAACGGCACAACCGGGTTCATGACGATGGGAACAATTATTAAATCGACAATCGGAAGAGAACTTGAATATCTCAGGGAAGTAGTGAGCAATCTCGGCTCCCTCCATCTCAATGGTCCCAAAGCCCTTGATTCCCGGAGTGTCAATCAAATAACCTCCTTGAGGTAAGGGGATCATCTCGGAGAAAGTAGTCGTATGCATACCCTTATTATGATACTCGGATATATCTCCCGTCCGTAGGTTCACACCGGGTATCAGCTTATTGATAATGGTGGATTTACCTACTCCTGAATGTCCAGACAACAGGGTAATCTTTCCTTGTAGATCGGCTTTCAACTCTTCCAAGCCCTCTTCGGTACGGGCACATAGTTTGGAACAGGGATAGCCAATCGTCGTATAGAGATGAATCAGGCCGTCTAAGAGGGCTAAATCATCACCATGATAGCGATCAATCTTATTGAAGACTAACTTTACGGGGATACGATAGGCCTCGGCTGTAGCAAGAAAACGATCAATAAAAACGGTAGTCGTAATCGGATAATTGACCGTTACGATCAGCATAGCCTGATCTACATTGGCCGCGATGATGTGCGCCTGCTTGGATAGATTGGAGGCACGCCGGATGATGTAGTTCTTCCGATCCTCTATTTCAGTAATGAAAGCAGTCCCCTCCGTATTGATGTCAATCCTCACTAAGTCACCTACGGCTACAGGGTTCGTCGTACGTATCTCTTTCAAACGGAAGTTTCCTTTGATTTTACTTTCAATATCACGTCCATCTTCCGTACGAACCGTGTACCAACTTCCGGTATTTTTGATCACCAGCCCTTTCATGTCTATCGTAATAATTGAGCGTTAAGAGTGATTCTTAACGCTCAACTTTATTTATACAGTCATTATTTCTTTTTCTTTAGCAGCGTAGAGGTCATCTACCTTCTTGATGTATTTATCGTGAACTTTTTGAACATCGGCTTCGGCGTCTTTCTCTACGTCCTCCGGAGTCCCCTCCGTCTTGATACTCTTCTTCAATTGTTCAATGGCTTCACGACGTGCATTACGAATACTAATCTTAGCTGTTTCCGCTTCTTGTTTCGATTGTTTTGCCAATTGGCGACGACGTTCTTCCGTCAAAGGAGGGATACCTAAACGAATCACTTCTCCATTGTTCTCCGGCGTAATGCCTACTTCTGAATCCAAGATACCTTTTTCTATATCACGGATGATTTTCTTTTCCCAAGGAGTAATCATGATTGTTCGTGCGTCCGGGACAGTTACCGTAGCGACGTTGGTCAATGGAACCGGAGCACCATAGTACATCACTCGTACGCAATCCAAGATCTTTGGATTGGCTTTACCTGCACGGATGTGAGATAATTGTTCATCTAAATAATCAATAGCAAAAGTCATTTTCTCTTCTGCTGCCTTCACATATTGCTTTATATCTGCCATAAGGATGATTTTTTTAATTTATTGTTCGGATAAACAAAAGTAGTAAAGTTTTCTTATCCGACAAACGGTTTCACGTATATCTCTCAAATATAGCTCAATTATGAACCAATGTCCCTATATTTTCTCCACTCATCACCTTCTTTAAATTCCCATTGGTATCCATATCGAAGACGATAATCGGAAGGTTATTCTCTTTACACATGGTGGTAGCCGTAAGGTCCATCACCTTTAAACCTCGATGATAAATCTCATCATAAGTAATATCAGAGAACTTCGTTGCTGTCGGATCTTTCTCCGGATCAGCTGTATAAATACCATCCACACGAGTTCCTTTCAACATGACATCGGCTTCGATTTCAATACCTCGTAAGGAAGAACCTGTATCAGTCGTAAAGAAAGGGTTACCGGTTCCACCCGACAAGATTACGACATTCCCCTGTTCCAATAGCTCAATCGCACGCCATTTATTATAAAACTCACCGATCGGTTCCATACGAATAGCTGTTAACACTTTTGCTTTCACACCATGAGCAACCAAAGCAGAACTTAACGCCAAGCTATTAATCACGGTTGCCAGCATACCCATCTGATCTCCCTTTACCCGATCAAAGCCTTTAGACGCTCCACTCAACCCACGAAAGATATTTCCTCCGCCTATTACGATCCCGATTTGTACACCCATCTCGGCAATCTCCTTGATCTGTGTAGCATATTCATTCAGACGTACTTCGTCTATACCATATTGTTTTCCTCCCATAAGCGACTCACCGCTTAATTTCAAAAGAATACGTTTGTATTGAGCCATATTATTTTTAATTATTAGATGTTTATTCACAAAAGTACAGTATTTCAACAATCTGACAATACCCCTTCTTCATTTTATTAACAGGAAAGGGAAAACAAAGAAGTTTCCCCTCTTGTTCTCTTGGAAACAAAAAGATGATATAGTATTTATTTTTAAAACGTATCGGTATGAAAGACTTAGTGATTGGATTGATTTCCGGAGTGGTTGCAGGTTATCTACTCCGGAAGATGGAGGATGATGGTAGATTTCGTTGTCTTCATGAAAGGTTACACAAGATGGCGGCCAAGGTAAAACATGAAGCGGAGTTCTTAAAGGATACTGGTTTGGATACCGTGGAGTGTGTAGCCGACCATGTTCATCAAATGGCCGAACAAGAAAAGACTAAAAAGAGCTAACCTCTCCTCCCCTAAAAAACTCATTATCCTTTGAACAAATAAAGAACCCCATTTGTTCAAGGGATAATGAGTGTTTATCCAAAGGGAAACCTCTATTCTTTTCCCCAAAAAACTATCAGTTCAAATTATCTCCTCTGCTTTCATTTCTTTTCCTACAGGAGAAAGTTCCCCAACAACCCTTAATAAAGAGAGAGGGAAAAGAGATTAAGTAGGTTTCTTTTATAATAAAGAGTACATTTGTAAGAAGAATTGAAAAGTAGGAGAAATTTTATGGAAACTAAAAAAGAGAATCTATCATCCAAGAATATGCTTGGAATCGTAACGGCTCGTCGTGCTATCAGAAACTTTTTACCGAAAGAGGTTGAACAGGAAAAAATTGATTATATCCTCGAATGTGTTCGTTTAGCTCCTTCCGCAGTCAATTTTCAACCCTGGTATTTCTATATCGTAAAGAGTAAGGAGGCCAAGGCGGCTATTTATCAAAGTTACACAATTGGTAATATCAAGGGAGATCCGATGTTCATCATTGCTTGTGGAGATTCTACCAAATCATGGAAAAGGAAGATAGATGGGAAGGACTTCATAGACGTTGATGTAACTATTGCTACCGAACATTTAGTATTGGCTGCTACCGAACAGGGATTGGGGACTTGCTGGTTAGCTCATTTCAACGTAGAAAAATTAAAAGAATTATTGGAGATCCCGGAACATCTTACCCCAATCGCTCTTCTCCCCATCGGTTATCCACAAACAGAACTTCCCAAACAACCGGAACGTAAGTCCGTGGAAGAAATATATAAAGTTCTATAAAGTGATACTTTTTATTTCTCATATATCATAAAGAGAAAAGGGGGATGTTATAGTCCCCCTTGATATCCTCTACTATTTCTTTAGGAACTTACCGGTATAGGAACTCGGACATTCCATAATCTCTTCCGGAGTGCCGGTACATACCAAATTACCTCCGGCACTTCCCCCTTCGGGTCCTAAATCAATCACATAGTCCGCACACTTTATCACATCCATATTGTGTTCAATGATTACCACTGTATGTCCCTTTTCTATCAAAGCATTAAAGGCCTTCAACAGGGTTTTAATATCATGGAAATGCAATCCGGTAGTCGGTTCATCGAAGACGAAAAGAGTCGGTTCTTGCTTCTCCTGTCCCAAGTAGTAGGCTAACTTCACACGTTGGTTCTCACCCCCGGACAAGGTAGAGGAGGTTTGTCCTAACTTAATGTAACCTAATCCGACATCTTGTAAAGGTTTTAACTTCTTTACGATCTTTTTCGCTTGTGCATTGGTATGCTGATCAAAGAATTCAATTGCTTGATTAACGGTCATCTCCAGCATATCGTAGATATTAACCCCTTGGTATTCTACATCCAAGACATCCTGCTTAAAACGTTTCCCATGGCAGACATCACACTCTAAAGTTATATCCGCCATAAATTGCATTTCGACTGTAATCTTACCCTCTCCTTTACACTCTTCACAACGCCCTCCCTCTTTATTAAAGGAGAAATAGGCAGAAGAATAACCCATTTGCTTTGCCAAAGGTTGATCTCCATAAAGTTTACGGATCTCATCATACGCCCCGATATAGGTAACCGGATTGGAACGTGAACTCTTACCGATGGAGTTTTGATCGACAAACTCGATCCCCTTTATCAAATGTAGATCTCCTTCCAAACCGGAACAATCAACCATCAGGCGGGCGGCGTCATCTAAATAATGCTTCACGCCTTCATAAAAAATATCCCGTACTAAAGAACTTTTACCGGAGCCACTTACCCCTGTCACTACCGTCATCACATTCAAAGGGAACTTTACATCAATTCCTTTCAGATTGTTCTTTCGGGCGCCCTTCACCTCTATGTAATTATTCCACGGACGGCGGAAAAGAGGTTTCTCTATTTGATCTTCTCCGGTCAGATAACGGACGGTATAACTTCGGCTATTGGTCTGCAGATCATTAACCGCTCCTTGATAGACCACTTCTCCTCCTAAACGTCCGGCTTTCGGACCAATGTCTATAATATAATCCGCAGCTCGGATAATCTCCTCATCATGTTCAACAACTACGACGGTGTTACCCAAAGCCTGTAATTGCCTTAATACTTTAATCAACAATTCAGTATCACGAGAATGCAACCCGATACTGGGTTCATCCAAGATATATAATGAGCCTACTAAGCTACTACCTAAAGAGGTTGCCAAATTGATACGTTGACTCTCCCCTCCTGAGAGGGTAGACGAAAGGCGATCCAAAGTCAAATAACCTAAACCGACATCCAATAGGAATTGCAGACGGTTCGTAATCTCGGTCAATAGGCGTTTTGCGATCGCGGCTTCGTTTTCATCCAGTTGTAGGTTATCAAAGAAAGCTTTCGCCTCCGTAATCGGCATAGCAACTAATTCCGCAATATGCTTACCTCCAATCTTCACATAAAAAGCTTCCGGACGGAGTCGGGAACCTTTACAAGTAGGACATATCGTCTTACCACGATAGCGCGCTTGCATAACGCGATACTGTATTTTATATAGATTTTCTGCTACAAACTTAAAAAAGTCATCAATCCCGTGTAACCCGCGTGCCCCATGCCAAAGTAAATCCTTTTGCTCTTGTGTCAATTCGTAATAGGGACGATGAATCGGGAACTTATATCGTTCACTTTTCGCAATAAACTCCCGTAACCATTCTCCCATTACTTCACCTTTCCAGCAAACAACGGCCCCCTGATAGACAGACAGACTTTTATCCGGTATCACTAAGTTCTCATCAATTCCTAAGACCTTACCGAATCCCTCACAAGTCGGGCAAGCCCCTAACGGGTTATTGAAGCTAAACATCATATCGGTAGGTTCCTTGAAAGTCATGCCATCTGCTTCAAATTTTTTAGAGTATTCTTTTACCACCGTCTTTTCCGGTGTATAAATACGAATGATACAGGTATCGTGCCCCTCAAAAAAGGCCGTCTCCGCAGAGTCCGCCAGACGACTCTTTAAAATCTTATCTTCAGAAACCGCCAAACGGTCTATCAATAATTCTATTTGTGGCGAAGCCAATAAGTTTTCATCCGCTAACACCTCGGCCATTCGGTAGACAGTCTCATTGATAGACAAACGAGTATATCCCTCCTTTTGTAGTATCTCCAACTGCTCCTTCATGCTTCGACCTTCCGGTAAGATAACGGGAGCATACACCGCAAAGCGAGTTCCAACCGGATAGGACAAAACCTCTCCAACAATATCACTTACTTGGTGCTTCTTTACCTCCGTACCCGAAATAGGTGAAATCGTTTTCCCGATACGGGCATATAACAATCGAAGATATTCATAGATTTCAGTGGAGGTCCCAACTGTCGAACGCGGATTGCGTGTGTTCACCTTCTGTTCAATCGCAATTGCAGGAGGGATTCCTTTGATATAATCACATTCCGGTTTACCCATACGCCCCAAAAACTGGCGGGCATAAGAAGAAAGACTCTCTACATACCGGCGTTGTCCCTCAGCATACAGCGTATCAAATGCCAATGAAGACTTTCCACTACCGGAAAGACCGGTGATTACAACTAATTTATCACGTGGAATCTCGACATCAATATTTTTCAAGTTATTGATTCGAGCTCCTTTAATATATATTGAATTACTTTCGGACATACGATTTCCCTTCATTTACATTTGCAAATGTAGGAAAGTTCTCATTTTCTTGTCGTATCTTTGTCTCAAATTATACTTAAGGTATTCAGAAATAAACAAAAATCTCAAACTCACGGACCATTATGATAACAAAGTATTATCAACTATTCTTAGTCCTATTGCTTTGCATAGCAACCTCTTGTAAAACGACTCAACAGACCTCCCAACAGCCAAAAGGTAAAGAAGCGAAGCGGGAATTTCGCGGAGCCTGGATACAGACCGCTTTTCAGGGAGAATATAAAAATATGACACCGGCGCAAATGCGCAAGGACTTCGTTCGTAAGTTGAACTATCTTCAACGCTGTGGAATCAATGCTATTATCTTTCAGGTTCGCCCGGAAGCCGACGCTTTCTACAAATCGGATATAGAACCGTGGAGCCGTTTCTACACAGGACAGCAAGGAGTAGCCCCAGAAGGGAACTTTGATGTCATGGCATTCCTTATCGAAGAATGCCACAAACGAAACATGGAGTTTCACGCTTGGTTGAACCCCTACCGGGCAAGTACAGCAGGAAATACACGCTTTGCCGATTCACATGTTTACTATAAACATCCTGAATGGTTCGTTTCTTACAATAAACAGATCCTTTTCGATCCGGGTATTCCTGATTGCCGACAGTTCATCTGCCGCGTTGTTCGTGACATAGTGACCCGTTACGATGTAGACGCCATCCACATGGATGACTATTTCTATCCCTATCCGGCAGCCGGCCTCTCCTTTCCGGATGATGACAGCTTCCGTAAATATGGACTGGCAAAAGGATACACCGCCTCACAACGTGGCGATTGGCGTAGAGAAAACGTAAACAAACTTATTCAAGAGATAAAACGTACGATTCTATTAGCGAAACCTTGGGTACGTTTCGGTATCAGTCCGTTTGGAATCTATCGCAATAAAAAAAGTACTCCCGATGGTTCCGGTAGTAACACCAACGGTTTACAAAACTATGATGACCTGTATGCCGACGTTGTTCGCTGGGTAAAAGAGGGTTGGATTGATTACAATATGCCACAGATCTATTGGGAAATTGGTCATGCGGCAGCAGACTACATTACTCTGATCAAATGGTGGAACAAAAATGCTTATAACCGTCCGCTTTACATCGGACAAGACGTTGCCCGCACGATGAAAGCCGACCAATTAACACGTAAAATGTTATACGAACGCTCCTTGTCTAAGGTCAGCGGAAACTGTTTCTGGCCAGCAAATGAACTTCTTTGGAACAACAAAGGGGTTGCCGATAGCCTAAAACGTCATTATCATCGCTATCCGGCATTAATTCCGGCCTATACTCATCTGCACAACCGTGCTCCTCAAGAGGTAAAGAAACTAAAAACCGAATGGACCGAGAAAGGGTATATTTTACATTGGAAAGCAGAACAAAGTAAAACAAATCCGGAATTGGCTCATTACTTCGTTATCTATCGTTTTGAAGATAAAGAACCGATTAACCTCAGCGATCCGTCTAAGATTGTTAAGATCACTCGGGAAACAAGCTATCTGCTCCCCTATGACAATGGACAACGGAAGTACCGTTATGTCGTGACAGCTGTAGACCGCTTCCACAATGAGAGCCAAGGGAAAAGTAAAAAGGTTAAACTCTAAACAGAGAATATGAAACTAAAACAGATTCTATGCCTCCTGATTATTTGTCTGGGTTTTGCCAACTGTTCCAACGATGACATACCGGAACCCACTCCGGTTCGTACCATCTTGGTCTATATGATGGCAAACAACAGCTTGGACGGCTATGCGACAAAAAACATTGAGAGCATGATCGAAGCAGTCACACAAGGCGATCTCAACGGGGGAAACCTAATCGTTTTTCATGCCGCACGAGGAGCTGAACCAGAGCTGCTCCAGATCAAAAAAGAAAACGGTGTCGCAAACAAATTTCATATAAAGGAGTACACCAGCTTAGACCCGACTGACCCGGTTGTCATGAAACAGGTCTTACAGGATGTGATTAGCCTATATCCGGCTAATAGCTATGGCTTAATTCTGTGGAGTCATGGGACTTCCTGGCTCCCTTCAGAATATAAAACCATGTCAAAGGCTTTCGGCCAACATGGAAGTAACTGGATGGAAATTGATGAGTTAGCACAAGGAATACCGGATGCTCTCTTCGACTTTATCCTATTTGACGCTTGCTACATGGCAAGTATAGAATGTGCTTACGAACTTCGAAACAAGGCTGATTATATCTTAGCTTCGCCAACAGAGACGATGGGAGACGGATGGCCTTACGCAGAGATGGTTCCGCAGCTATTTGTCAATAATCTACGGTTAGAGACAATCTGCCAAACGTTCTATAACTATTATAACCGGCTAAGCGGAGATTACCGCACAGCGACCGTCTCTTTAACGCAAACCAGTGAATTAGGAAACTTGGCAAACATTGTTCATGAAATATTGGAAAACAAAACAGAAATCGAGTTGATTTCAACCGATCGTTCGCAAATGCAACGTTTGGAATACCTACCGAACAGCAACGGTATGCTGTATGACTTCAGTGATTTCATTCGACAATTGGCAACAGATGAGCAATATGCCCGTTTTACAGCTTGCCTTCACAACGTAGTTCAATACGAGGCACATACTCCTACAGCCTTCTTTGCCAAACCGAACAACAGTTATACAATTGACCACTGTTGCGGTTTGACCAGCTTTGTTCCGCAGGCCGAATCAGAATTATATAATTGGTATAAAGTACACGTTAGCTGGTACAAGGCTGTATTCCCTCAGTAAGCATTAGAAAAAGATAGGCAGGGATTTCAAATCCGATGCCCACCCAGCAAAAAATGGCTGCCGACCGAAATCCAAATGGGTCGGCAGCCATTTATTTTTGCTACCGTACCAAAAAGACCTTCTTATAAGGCTGAACTTTTCCACTCTCCGGATGATACACCTCTGCATAGAAGATATAAACGCCGGGGGACAAAGAGCGCCCATTTTGTCCCATTCCATTCCAAATTAACTCACCAGAAGTTCCCAATAGTTCATGATTGGATATTTCTGCAACTCGAATACCGGAGGTATTAAAAACAAAAGCACGACAATAATAGCCCGGCTGGTCTAATAAATAGGAAATCCGATAATTCCCCGTCTCCGCTATCCAAACCGGAGTTTCAATACCCGTCGGTTCATCCGAAGATAGGTTTAAATATTGTGAGTTCTGGTAGCCCGGTGTACCACCTCCGGTAGAGGCTAAAGCAGAGCTCCAATTCTTTTCGTCCTGCGTCTCTGCGTCCGGGTCAATACGTTCCAAAGCGACTCCTTTTTCATTTTTAACAAAGGTGGCGTGCCATTTAGAGGAATAAGAGACCTCATCAATCACCACCCCATCTGCTGTCCGAAACAGAACCAAAGTAGAAGCCGTATTCGCCAAGATTGGTAATTTCGCCACTTGACAAAGCGTAGAAGGGGTAACAATATCATAAAAGGCAGTCACTGCCTCCACCTCTTTTGTCAATAAAAGATAACTTTCTCCCTCTAAAAGCTGTGTTAAAGGAGAAAGAGGATAGCTCGTACTCAACGTTCCATCGGACTTACGGACAGCTAAAGAGAGAGTAGAAACAGGCAGTGCTCTATCCGAACGATTGTACAATTCAATGTATTCACTACCTCCTACGTACGGATTAGGTAATAATTCATTAAAGACGATCTCCCCAGGGAGAACCGAATCTACGACGAGTGGGGTATCCGGTTCATTAGGGACCTCCGGTGTTTCCGGCTTATCGGGTTCTTCTGTCTCCGGTTCTTCCTCCTCTACCATTTGCGAATTGATGGAACCGGGAGTTCCCCCTCGCGAATCGGTTGATAGATACCAATCGGTTGTCCCTCGTTCCCAAGACCTACCAGCAGTCGCCTTCGCATAAGTTACTTGATCTATCACCTCTCCCGAAACACTCCAAAGCTGTAACTCTTTTCCCGTATTGGCCAAAGCACTGGGGAACTTTTCCATCGGGACAGCCACACCGGAAGCATCAACCTCAATCTCTCGTCCGGAACGATATAGGACAGCATACCCTTTTGCAGGCAAGGTAACCTTCCCTATCTCCTTTCCTGACCCACCATAAACAAATTGCCATCCGGCTAAAGAAATAGCCTTGTCCGATGTATTGAATAATTCTACATATTCCGTCTCCGGCAAAGCGGTCAATCCTTTAGGATTTGCCATAACCTCATTGATCAACACAATACCTTCCGGATAAGAGGTAGGCGTATCCTCTTCGGTCTCTTCACCATCCGTTTCCTCCTCATCCTCGACCTCTTCCAATACCAAATCAACCGAATAATCAGGTAAAAGGTTACCGGACTTTGATTCTACCCCGAAATAACTGATGGTGTACTGCTTTCCTGCTTCCATCTCTTTCTTAAAAAAGACGTCCACCGCTGCCTGTGTCTTTTCATCTACATAGTTTTTTCGGTAGGCGTCTCCAATATCAGAAATAGAGAAGGTCGCATTTTGAATCACGACAGATTGGTCAAAAGTAAATCGGAGACTGGAGGTTGAAAGAGGTTCTATCTCTATTAACTGCGGAAGTTCATTCGTTGAAATATCAGGGGTTTCCGGTTCCTCCTCTTCCTCTGATTCCAAAGGAGTTTCCGTAATCTGATTAGATATAGAGAGATTGTCTATACGAAAGAGGGCACTGCGTGACTTTGTATAATTAATGGCAAAGATGAAGTTTCCCTCCTCCTGCGGATGTTCAATCGGATAGATAGCAGTTCCCTCTACCTTATATCCGTTCATCTCCTCTGTACGACTGTATAAAGTCCACTTTTCATTGTCTTCCAATGTAACTTTCAAATGTAACAGCAAAGGAGTTTCTTGAAAAGCATTTTCCTGACGCTCAATGAGATCTACATTTCCATGTCGCCGTAATCCTAATTTTTTCTTTCCGGCGTATCCCAAACGGACGTAATAATAGTGATTCGAATCTTCTTGATACAGATAAATACACAGCTTATTATCATCGCTTGGCGCATGCTGCATTTGAATATCTACTTCCCACTGCATATCGGAAGAATAGGATATCTTTCTGCCTATCGAAGCTTTCCCGGCTTCTGTCGGACTGATGTTCAATTGGAGTTGCCCGGCCTCATTAATACAGAACTGTTCCCGGTCTTTACCGATCCATTCACTACTTAAATCCGTACCACTGAAAGTCTCATTTACCTGTGAATACACACAAAAAGGAAGTAACACGAGGAGAAAAAGAATAAATTGTTTCATAGCTTTACTGTTTTGTTTATAATTTGTATATCTTTGCACCCCAAAGCGTTTAGCAAAGGAGAAAGGCAAAGTTTGCTTATCACGCTGTAAAGATATACTATTTTTTCAATAAACAACTTAATTAGTGCTCAAAATGAAAGTAGCAATTGTTGGAGTAAGTGGAGCCGTAGGCCAAGAGTTCTTGCGCGTGCTCGACGAAAGAAATTTCCCGATTGATGAGCTGGTTCTTTTTGGTTCATCTCGTAGTGCCGGACGTGTTTATACTTTCCGTGATAAACAGTACACTGTTAAGGAGCTTAAGCACAATGACGACTTCAAGGGAATCGACGTTGCTTTCGTTTCTGCCGGTGGTAGCACCTCTATTGAATATGCAGAAACCATTACTAAACATGGCACAGTCATGATTGACAACTCCAGTGCATTCCGTATGGAAAACGATGTGCCTTTAGTAGTTCCTGAAGTAAATCCGGAAGACGCATTGAACCGCCCACGGGGTATCATTGCTAATCCGAACTGTACAACTATCCAGATGGTTGTTGCTTTGAAAGCAATCGAAAAATTATCACATATCAAACGTGTACATGTTTCTACCTATCAAGCTGCCAGCGGTGCTGGGGCTACAGCTATGGCTGAATTGGTAAAACAATACGAACAACTGCTGAAGGGAGAAGAACCGACAGTAGAAAAATTCGCTTATCAGTTGGCTTATAATGTAATCCCTCACGTAGATGTATTTACGGACAACGGTTATACTAAAGAAGAGATGAAGATGTATAACGAAACCCGTAAGATCATGCACTCAGACATTGAGGTAAGTGCAACTTGTGTTCGCGTACCGGTTATGCGTGCTCATAGCGAAGCTACTTGGGTTGAAACAGAACGTCCAATCAGTGTAGAAGAAGCTCGTCAGGCATTTGCTGAAGCTGAAGGGGTTATCTTGCAGGACGAACCGGCTAAGAAGGACTACCCAATGCCATTGTTCATTGCAGGTAAGGATCCGGTTTACGTAGGTCGTATCCGTAAAGACCTTTGCAACCCGAATGGTTTGACGTTCTGGACAGTCAGTGATCAGATTAAGAAAGGGGCTGCCTTAAACGCTGTACAGATTGCAGAATATCTATTGAAGGTAAAAAACATCGGATAATCATTTTTATCTTATATAAAAGAAGCGCCCGCTGGTTTATCATTAATAAACCAGCGGGCGCTTCTTTTTATAACGATGTCCTACTCTACCTTAAACAGATATTGACCGGAACCAACCTCAAATCGTGCATATCCATTTTCATGGCCTAACGATTTAACTCCTTTTGCTTGAGAAGCCAATGTCTTTCCCTCCTTGATTACAGCAGTTGATGAGGCCGGTACATACACAATCGCTTTGGTATTTACCGGAACTTCTACCTGCAACGTAAAAGTATTCCCCTCTTTCTTCCAGTTACTCACAATATCACCTTGAACAGAGCGATACTTGCAATTTACCCAATGCAAGCTATCAACCGGTTGTGGTTGAATCACGATCTCTTTAAACCCGGGAGCAGCTGCCCGAATTCCCCCTAAAGACTGATACATCCATTCCCCTACACTTCCAAACATCGGATGGTTATGCGAATAAACATGGTCGGAATACTTCCAAGTTTCCCATAAAGTTGTCGCACCGGATTTCAGCATGTGTCCCCAGCCGGGGAAAGTTCTTTTTGTCACCATATCATAGGCAACATCATTCCGATTGTGCTCACGCAAAACATTCAGAATTGCCGGAACTCCAAAGATTCCTGAAGCGATATGTCCATCTTGTTTCTCAATTGCTTGTAAAAGGCCTTTGAATACGGCCTCTTTTTCTCCTTCCGGAAGAAGATCATAATACAAAGCAAAAGCCTGGGCAGATTGTGTTCCATTCCCCACCTTACCGTCTCCTGTATTCACGAACCGAGAGATAAAAGCCTTGCGAATGTTTTCGGCCAGCTGTGTATAAATAACCACATCCTCTTTCTTTCCTAAAATATCCGCAAATTCAACCAAGAGCTTAACATGATGATAATAATGGGCAGTAGCAAACAATGCCGGGATTCGTTCTTCCAAACTCTCATGGTCATTGATACACTTGTCTATCATGTGATCTTTAGCACTTGACGCCAAGAATTGTATCTGTTTTAAGAAGGCCGGATAGTAGCTTTTCAGAATCTCTTTATCTCCATAATACTCATACAACTGCTTTTGAACAAAGCCAAAAGCTAATTGCCAACCAATCGGTCCCGATTTATCTCCCAATCCTTCAGCCTCCAAACCATTATAAGGAGCCGTCTCCGTCATTCCACCCAACGGCCGTTGGTCATTAGCAAAGTCCCGTACAACCTTCCGATAGAAGTTCTCCATATCATAATACCAACAGAACGTGCGAGCAACACCCACAATATCACCGCCATACCCAAACTTCTCACGTGCCGGACAATCAGACTGCACACTAAATACATTACTCTTAAAGGTATAATCCAGAACCGTATCCAGCTTATTCAACATCGGTTCTGAGCAGGCAAAGAATCCGGTCTGCTGTAAATCTGCATTCAAACGAATTCCTTCTATATTCTCTAATGAAGGACGTCCCGGCCATCCGGTAATCTCGACATAACGGAAACCATGAAAGGTAAAACGAGGTGACCATATTTCCTCTCCTTCCCCTTTCAATGTGTAACGATCTTCTTGCCAAGCAGTCTGGGGTTGACCCGGTTGACTCCAATCAGCATTCCAAAACTTCTTCTGCTGACCAGCCACAGAGGTCATTACATTTAAGCTTTTATCCGAATAAACATCTTCTCCATAACGCACCTTGATAGTGGTTCCTTTTGGTCCCTTTACCTTTAGACGGACTACCCCAGCGAAGTTTTGTCCCATATCAAATACGAACTCTCCCGGACGTGTCTCCGTCATCCGAATCGGTTTCAATACTTTCGTTGCACGAATGGGTGGTTGCATTTGTGCAGTCAATATACCGGTCGGAATGCTATCCAACAAGACAGCAGACTTCCAATTACTATCATCTAACGAAACTTCTGCCCAATCTTTTATCTCCCGACGAGCATCATAATGTTCACCTAAATAGACATTGTTTCTTACAATCGGACTTTGTGCCGTTTTCCAACTTCCATCAGTAAGAATCGTTTCTACCGAGCCATCTTCATAGACTATGCGAAGCTGCGCTTTCAAACAGGGACGACCTATATACAACATCTCACGCAATGGTCTAAAAATCCGAATGGGAAGCGGATTAAAGAACCCATTTCCTAACACTACACCAATCGCATTCTCTCCCTTTTGCACCTGTCCTGTGATATCATAAGTTGCGTATAATATTTGCTTTCCGAAATTTGTCCACCCAGGATCTAACCAATGATCTCCGACTTTATTTCCATTCAGATGAGCTTCATAGTAACCCAATCCGGCAATATACAAACGAGCAGTCTTCACCGGCTTACCAATTGTAAATTTTTTTCGGAACAACGGAGCCGGATCTTCTTTATAGAAGTCCTCAACCTTTTCCGGGGTAACCGAGCCATCCCCAATCCATTGAGCTTTCCAATCCGTAGGTGTCATCATCGCAGTTTCCCAATAAGCCGGTTCACTCCAAGGCGAAACAACTCCATCCTGATTATAAACACGCACTTTCCAATAATAACGAGTAAAGGATTTCAATCGCTTTCCTGTATAATGTATATTGATGTTTTCCGAACTTTTTACTTTACCACTCTTCCAATACAATCCTTTCCCGGCAACTAAATTTGCCTTATCCGTTGCCACTTCAATTTCATAAGCCGCCTGTCGTTGCCCTCTCTCCGTTGCCGTTATCTTCCATCCCAACAAAGGAGAAGGCGTATCAATACCCAATGGATTCGTTGCATACTCACAGGTCAAATCCGTTAGACGCAAGTTTTGCCCACTTACCCAAAGAGGACAAAGCAGTAAATAAATAAGTAAAGGAAGTATTCGTTTCATGCTATTTCTATTTAAAGTTACTACATACAAGAAGAAAAGATTTCTCATTTCATCTCTTCCAATCCTTCTTCAAAGGTATGAGGTGTATAATCTAATTCTATACCTGCTTTCTCTATAGACAAACCACTATAACGCGGACGCGGAGTCGCTTCGTTCATCTCCTCTGTCGAAACCGGATGAATCAAAGAACGGTCCAAATGAAAATAGTCTGCCACTCGGTAAGCCATCTCAGCAATAGACAATTGTTCGCCGCCCGCTATATGATAGACCCCGGACTTTTCCGTTAAGATTAACCGTTCCACCCCTACAGCTACATCAGCAACCCAAGTCGGTGTCCGGTACTGATCAGAAACCACTCGTATCTCTTCTCCGGCCTCCAATCGGTTTTTAACTAACTGAACAATATTCCCATGTTGCCCCGGCAAAGCCTTTCCGTATATTACTACGACACGCGCAATTGCATAATCGGAACAAATTTCTTCAATTTCTTGTTCCCCTTGATGTTTTGTCTGCCCATAATAGTTTACCGGAGCTGGTGTATCTTCCTCTGTATAGAGACGATTCTCTTTGCCATCAAACACAAAATCCGTTGAAAGATGAATCAGACGACTACCCAAATGTTCACAACATTCAGCTAAATTAGCCACTGCCTCAACATTGATGGCAACCGCCTCCTCCGGATGTTGCTCACAATAGTCCGGTGCAGAGAGAGCTGCACAATTAATCACTACGTCCGGAGCTATATGTTCCAACAAAGTTTCTACCGCAGGATAGTCTTGAATATCCAAACGGATAAATGTATGGTTTTCCGTAGGCTGAATATCCGGATGTAACGAACAAGCAAACAGTTCATACGTTCCCTGTTCCGAAAGCTGATCTAAAATCCGCCGTCCGACAAACCCGTTAGCCCCTATAATCAGTATCTTTTTCATTAAAACATATAAAGCATTACACCTAATATACGGTGATTCGTTACTGAATGAGTATTTTCTATTTTCCCGTTCTTCGCATTCATATCTCCATACCATGCGACAGAGGGCGTATATTCAAAGCCAAACTTCCAATGCGGCAGGTTATAAGAAAGCTGTATATTAGTCGTGAATAACTGGTCAACATCTAATCCTACACCATACGTTGAACCAACAATATCCTTCCCAGTTCCCAAATTCTTCAAATAACCGACAAAGATGCCGGGTTTCCATTTCTTACCATAAACAATATTTACCCATGTCATTGAATGACGATACGGCGTATATTTCTGTTCACCGGTACGTTCATTTATATCTGTAACTGCATATCCTCCCAACATTGAACACTGTGTCAAGTTAGAAGCTAACAAAGTCTTAGCAGCAACCACCCAATCATTACCTACATATTTCGTATGTGCTTCAAAAGAAAGAGCAGTTATTCGCTCATCTACCTTATATACATTATCTAATACAGTAGACTGTTGACGAGGTGTTAAAGACAACATCTCCATACCTGCCCCGGCAATCCAACCATTCTTTTTATAATCAGCTCCCACATACACTTCCGGGACACAACTATTCTTGATATATTCTTCACTCTTTCCATTCGGTCCGGCAGAAAGATATTGCAACTGCCATAAAACAGAACCGGTCAACTGAAAACCACCACCGGAAGTATAACGATAGCGAATCTGCGGACTACGGTTAAATGGTTGGAAGGGAGCACCCGTACAAAGATTTAACATCTGCGGAGAAACATCTCCAAACAAAGGATGCCAGGTCTGTCCGACCAAGACTGCTGATTTTCCCCAGTCCAAGTTTACATAAGCATGACGAATACGCAATACGGCCCAATTACTACCGGAACCACGGAAATCCACTTCCAACTTTGCACTGGATTTCGCCTTACCAATCATAGGACCAGTCACATCCAATCCCAAGCGAGAATACAAAAGATAGAAACTTCCATTGGGAGTTGCATTCAAATCTTTACCGTCCGCATCATACTTATGATCTTTCGGATACAAATAGAAAAGCCCGTCTACGGTTTCTGAATTAGCTCGCGAGTTATAAAATAAATCCCCGCGCACCTGTCCATAAAACTTATAAGAAATATTCTTCTTCTGCGCAAAACCGGGTATTGCCATACATAAGGCTACAAAGAGTACTAAATACGTTTTCATGCTGTTCTTTATCTAATATTTCACAAAAATAAAGAAGTTTCATTTTTTTACAAAACAAAGCCCCGGAAATACTATATTTCCGGGGCCTGTTTAACTAATATCCCAATAAAAATGGCTCCCGGGCTATTTTTATTTGCACAGGAGCCATAAATTTTTTCCTCGTGAGGCATTTTTCTTTGGGTCACTTCTTATCTTTTTTACCAATCTTCATTTCAAGTATAAAGGCAAGAATCAAACCAAGACCTCCGAACAACAGAACAGAAGCACTATAAGCAGAAGTTAACACCTCGTATTCACGGGTAATTTCTAAATAATGTTTATTCGCAGAAACTATTATATTTAGAATAAATCCGACCAATATACCAAACCCTATTCCCATCAATAAGCACCCAACTTTTAAGGCATTAAATGAGATTTTCGGCATTCCATATCCTAATATATAACTACTTGGAAGTTGGGGAAGATTCAAATTATCTCCTAATTTCTCAATAATAGCCATACGTTCCTTACGGCGAACAAAAAGTTCAAACAACCCATAAATTCCAGCAGTAATAATTCCTACTACCACTATTGGTATTAAAAAGTCAAATCTAGCCATAACTATTACTATTTACTTTAATGTTACATTTATTTCTTTGTTACATTTGACGCAATGAACTTCGAAAGGTTACAAATTTACAGATAAAAATTATTTTTTTATTTTTGTTGCCGTTTACTGTAACCATTTTCTTTGGTTTGCGTCCATTCTTATATAATGGAATTGTATACCGATACATATTATATTCATCGAATACTCGAAGGAGATACTGCATGCTTTGCTTGTCTACTAGATAAATACAGCCGTCCGGTTTATTCACTTATTTATAAAGTGATTCGTAATCGGGAGGACGCGGAAGAGTTTACCCAAGATGTTTTTATAAAAGTATTTCAAAAATTATCGACGTTCAAAGGTGAGTGTAGTTTCTCCACTTGGATTTACCGAATTGCTTATAATACTGCAATCTCCGAAACTCGAAAAAAGAAATATGAGTACTTGCCCATAGAGGAATCGATAATTAATAATGTATCAGAAGAAGAGGTAACAGACATGTTAGGACAAACCGATAATCATCAACAAATACAAATGTTAGACAAAGCATTAACCCTGTTACCGACAGACGAACGAGCATTGATACTACTTTATTATATGGAAGAAAAAACAATAGAAGAGGTATCAACAATTAGTGGATTAACTGAATCCAATGTAAAAACAAAACTATTTCGTATACGAAAGAAGTTATTTGTATTATTAAAAGGGATGGAGGAGTAAAGAGATGAAGAAAAATAATGATATATTGAAAGACTTATTTAGTCGAATGCCTGAAGAGGAACTTCCCGCTTCATTTCGTGTCAACGTCATGCAAAAGGTTATGATTGAGGCAGAACGGATACGTAAACGGAATGAACGAATAGAATGGTTTGCATTGATTATAGCTTCCCTATTCTTTATCGGATTAGCAATTATTGCTTTCTCCTATTTAAATATATCTTTTGAATTAAAATGGACATCAATCTCTATGCCAGATTTAAAATTGTTACCTTTTTATTCTTTGATTGGTACTACGGTACTTATTTTATTGGGAATTGACCACAAATTCAGACAGATATATAAAAAGAAACACGAAAAAGAAGTGTAAGTATCAAAAAAAGCATTACCTTTGCCCCGATTTTTGAGAAACGACAATATAATGTCTAACTTACTAATTAAAACAAACTTAAGTATTAACAATTAAAGAATGGAAAATTTAAAGAACATTCAACCAATCGCTGATTTTGATTGGGACGCTCTTGAACAGGGCGAATCTTACGGTCAAGTAAGCAAGGACGATCTTGTAAAAACGTATGACAACACTTTGAACACAGTAAAAGACAAAGATGTTGTTATGGGAACTGTAACTGCAATGAACAAACGTGAAGTTGTAGTAAATATCGGTTTCAAATCAGACGGTGTTGTTCCAATGTCTGAATTCCGTTACAATCCGGAACTAAAAGTTGGTGACGAAGTAGAAGTATACATCGAAAACCAAGAAGACAAAAAAGGACAGTTGATCCTATCTCACAAGAAAGCACGCGCTACACGTTCTTGGGATCGTGTTAACGAAGCTCTTGAAAAAGATGAAATCATCAAAGGTTACATTAAATGTCGTACTAAGGGTGGTATGATCGTTGATGTATTTGGTATCGAAGCATTCTTACCAGGTTCTCAGATCGACGTTAAACCAATCCGCGATTATGATGTATTTGTAGGTAAGACAATGGAATTCAAGATCGTGAAGATCAATCAAGAATTCAAAAATGTTGTTGTATCTCATAAGGCTCTTATCGAAGCTGAACTTGAACAGCAGAAGAAAGACATCATTTCTAAACTTGAAAAAGGTCAAGTACTTGAAGGTACAGTTAAGAATATCACTTCTTACGGTGTATTCATCGACTTGGGTGGCGTAGACGGTTTGATCCACATTACAGATTTGTCTTGGGGTCGCGTTTCTCATCCGGAAGAAATTGTTAAGTTAGATGAAAAGATCAATGTAGTTATCCTTGATTTCGATGACGAAAAGAAACGCATTGCTCTTGGTTTGAAACAATTAACTCCGCACCCATGGGATGCATTAGATGCAGACTTAAAAGTTGGTGACAAAGTAAAAGGTAAAGTAGTTGTTATGGCTGACTACGGTGCATTCATCGAAATTGCTCCGGGTGTAGAAGGTTTAATCCACGTTTCTGAAATGTCTTGGACACAGCACTTACGTTCTGCTCAGGACTTCATGAAAGTTGGTGACGAAATCGAAGCTGTTATTTTGACATTGGATCGCGACGAACGTAAGATGTCTTTAGGTATCAAACAGTTGAAATCAGATCCGTGGGAAGATATCGAAGCTCGTTTCCCTGTAGGTTCTCGTCACACTGCAAAAGTACGTAACTTCACAAACTTCGGTGTATTTGTTGAAATCGAAGAAGGTGTAGATGGTTTGATTCATATTTCTGACTTATCTTGGACAAAGAAAATCAAACATCCGTCTGAATTCACTCAGATCGGTGCAGAAATCGAAGTTCAAGTATTAGAAATCGATAAAGAAAACCGTCGCTTAAGCTTAGGTCACAAACAATTGGAAGAAAATCCTTGGGATGTATTTGAAACTATCTTTACAGTAGGTTCTATCCACGAAGGTACTATTATCGAAGTATTAGATAAAGGTGCTGTTATCGCATTACCTTACGGTGTTGAAGGTTTCGCTACTCCGAAACATTTAGTAAAAGAAGATGGTTCTCAAGCTCAGGCTGATGAAAAATTACAATTTAAGGTAATTGAATTCAACAAAGAAGCTAAGAGAATTATCCTTTCTCACAGCCGTATCTTCGAAGACGAACAAAAAGTTGCAAAGAAAGAAGTTAGCGAAAAGAAAGCTTCTACAAAACGCAACAAGAAAGAAGAAGATTCTACTATGATTACTGGTGCTGTTGAAAAAACAACATTAGGTGACATTGAAGAACTTGCTGCTTTGAAAGAAAAATTAGCAGGTAAATAAATAATCTTTCTGTTTAATAAAAAAAGGAGATATCAATTAGATATCTCCTTTTTTATTGCTGTTTAATTAATAGCTTAATCTGTGATTTCAAGCATAGCGTTAATTTCTTTACGCTTATCTAAATCCGTAAAATAAACTTCTACAACTTTGTAAATATCAAAACCTTCTGTAGAACCAGCAGTCAAATTTAAAGATTCAACCAATTTACGTGTTGCATTACGAATTTCAGCTGGATTGATCAGATGAAGCTCATTGTTGTGAATTAATCCCATGACGTTTGAATTTAAAGTTATACTTATTTTTATTAATAATCTCTTTTAGGAGCAAGCCTTTTCAGCCTTTTTCCATTTCATGCACTAAATATACAAACAACCTTTGAAAATACAGCCTTTCTATAAACTTTTTTTGTCAAATTACTTTCAAATTCACTTAATAGTAAACAATATTCTATCACTTAATAACATGAATCACAACTATTTTCACCTTATAAAAAGAATTTCTCTTTTTTACAAAAAGTACAGTAATAAAATTTCCCTTCTATCCTATCTATTATGTTTTATCAGATTCATAAATTCTTCACGTGTTTTAGCTTGTTGAAAAAAACCAGTAAAGTCAGAGGTTGTTGTCAATGAATTTTGCTTTTCAACACCACGCATTTGCATACACATATGCTGAGCCTCTATAACAACCATTACTCCTAAAGGATCCAAAGTCTGTTGAATACAATCCTTTATCTGCATAGTTAAACGTTCTTGTATTTGAAGGCGACGAGCAAAAATATCCACCACACGAGGAATTTTACTCAAACCCGTAATATATTTTTTAGGAATATAAGCTACATGTGCTTTTCCAAAAAAAGGTAACATATGATGTTCACAAAGAGAAAAGAAATCAATATCTTTTACTATTACCATCTGTTTGTAGTCTTCTTCTTGAAACATTGCACTACGAAGTACTGCTGATGGATCTTCTTGATAACCTTTTGTTAGAAACTGCATAGCTTTAGCTACACGTTCAGGGGTCTTTACCAAGCCTTCGCGGTCAACCTCTTCACCGAGCAAATTGATAATGCTCTTATAATGTCCTGCCAACTCTTCACGGACTTGTAAAGTCTTTTCGTTAAATTCTTCTCTCATCTTAGTTCAAAGGGATTTTGACCTCTTCCTTTACAATATACATTTCTTTCTTGTACTCAGGAAAAGCTTCCATTAAAAGACGTTGCATATGATATGCCTCTTCATGCGAACGAAAATCTCCAATTCGCAATCTCCAAAACGGAGCATTATAAGTCACATAAGCCGGTATATCGGGGAAAAGCTCTTTAATTTCTTTTTCTTTCCGGAAAGCCTCATCTTTAGATACACGTTGATTATTACCTGAAAACACCTGGGTACGATAACCTTGTATCTTTAAAAAGGCTGTACTATCTGTTTTTTCTACACTTTCTCCATGCAAACGTTTTCCGATCATATTACGAAGTGCTTCCGATTGATGTACAGTGACAACACCTTTCCCTACCTCTTTTTCTTGTAAAGTATCAAAAATAGTTTCAGGTTCTTCTGATGTTGCTTGTGCAAATAGAATCGAAGTTCCCAACAATAAATAAAAAGAAATAATACAAGATATTCGTTTCATATAAAACATAATAGGAGCGGCATACACCGCTCCTGAGAAAATTATTTATCAAATGCTTCAATAATTGGCATAAACTTATCAACAGATAAAGATGCACCACCAATCAAACCACCATCTACATTCGGTTTAGAGAACAATTCCTTAGCATTACCTGCATTACAGCTTCCACCATAAAGGATTGTACAGTTATCTGCAATTTCCTGACCATATTTAGCTGCCAAAGTAGCACGAATATGAGCATGAATTTCTTCTGCTTGTTCTGCTGTTGCAGTTTTACCTGTGCCGATAGCCCAAACCGGTTCATAAGCCAAAATAATCTTAGCAAAATCCTCAGCAGACAAATCAAATAAAGAACCTTTAACCTGAGCGTCTACAACTTCAAAATGTTTACCAGCTTCTCTTTCTTCCAAAACTTCACCTATGCAGAAGATCGGAGTTAAACCGTTAGCTAAAGCTAATTCAACTTTTGTTTTTAAAATTTCTGGAGTTTCACCATAATAAGCACGTCTTTCTGAGTGACCTAAAATAACATACTTTGCACCAGTAGAAGCAACCATAGCAGCAGAAACTTCACCTGTATAAGCTCCTTTTTCTTTATCTGCACAGTTTTCTGCAGCAACGCCAATCTTATCCGTATCAATAGCAGCAACAACACTTGCCAAATGAGTAAACGGAGTACCGATAACTACGTCACAATTAGGAGTTTTACCTTTAAGAGCCTCGTCTAAACCTTTTGCTAAAGCAAGACCTTCAGGAAGATTTGTATTCATCTTCCAGTTTCCTGCAACAATATTCTTTCTCATGACTTAATTAATTAAATATATTATAATACAATAGTTATTCTTTCCTCTTCTGCTTACGTCTAAAGCGAAACAGATCATATACCCAAACAAGTAGCAAAGGTACAGTAAAAGTCAATAAATTGAAAATAAGAGTCCCCTCTTCTTTACGTTTTATTTCATTCTGCCCCAAACAATGATCTATTTCCTTCGCTATTTCCTCCTCTTTCGGTATATCATTATAATGCCACTTTCCTAAAATTGTTCCATTCTCCAATAACACCAAACCCGGATTAGAACGAATTATCGTTTTAAGAAGCACTTCATCTGCCACTAAGAAAGGATATTCAGACCCCGTATTCTCACTCCACACATCCATAGTCTCAGAAGAAGATCCCGTTACACCATAAAAAGGGATATGATGTTCAAAAGCATAATCATACACTCCATTAATTACATCCATTTGCTCATCATCTGCCATTTCTAACTTAGGAGAAATTAAAAGAAATACCAAACCTGAAGAACGGATAATATCATCAGTAACCTCTTCTCCCGTCTTATTATAAATATTAAAATCTGTGATCTGAGGTTGATAACCTTTCTTTAATAATACACTTTTAGACTCCACAAAAGTCCAACTACTATCATTTGCCGGATAATCTTCTAAAGAGAACTCTTTCTTTACTCCCTCCTTCTCATAAATAAAAGTATATTTATATTCATCCTCAGGAGCACCTTCCGGAATATCCATTAATTGTGGAATATTTACACCGACTTTATAAGGACGGAAATCAATAATGGGTAAATGATTATAATTATAAAAAGCAAAACCAACTCCAAATAAATAAGCATACAAAACAACAAACCAATAGACCCAATAAGTGTAACATTGGAATAAACGCTGATTATACTTAAACGTAATAATGGCAGCAGCAGAAAGAACTACATTTTTAAAAAATGTCTCCCAATTACTTATCACTAAAGCATCCCCGAAACAGCCACAATCTGAAACCGGATCAAAAAGAGCCAAATACAATGTCAAAGGCGTCATAAACGCCATAAATATTAATACCCAAAAGGAGGTATATCGTCTATACACCCCTAAAAGCATACAGACACCTAACATAAATTCTATCGCAGAAAGGTTAAAAGAGAGTAATACCGAAAAAGGTTGTAACTTATCAAATCCAAAAGAGACCAAATATTCACTAATCTTAATGGCTCCTCCCATAGGATCAACTGCTTTAACAAAGCCAGAAAAGATAAACACCACCCCTATTAATAGACGGCTACATTCTGCCAATATTTTTATAACGGTATCTCTATTATTCATACGGCCTTTTTATTTATTCCTCGCCATATTCTAACTTAATTAAGCCAAAGAGTGCATAATTAATCATATCCATGTAATTTGCATCTATACCTTCAGACACCAATGTTTTCCCATTATGGCTCTCTATCTGTTTAGTACGATAAAGCTTCATCAAAATCAAATCCGTATATGAACTTATACGCATACCTCGCCACGCTTCATCATAATCATGATTCTTGGCATACATTAACTCTTTAGTCTCTGTAATATATTTATCATACAATGATAAAGCTTCTTCATTACTAATATCCGTTGTATCCGCAAATCCCTTTGCCAACTGGATCAAACCAATTACTCCATAATTTACAATCGCAACAAACTCCGGACGAATTCCTTCATTTATCATACTCACCCCCTTAATTTCAAGGCTGCGAATACGATTGGCCTTAATAAAAATCTGATCTGTCACTGATTGTGGACGCATAATCCGCCAAGAGGGCCCATAATCTTTCAACTTTTTCTCAAACAGTTCCTGGCACTGAGAGATCACTTTTTCGAATTGTTCCTTCGTATCTGCCATGATTCTTATCTTTTTAGATAGGGACAAAGATACAGATAAATCCATAGCGAACCAAAAGAGATACTTTTTTTACCGCTTCGAATGAAAGAATAAAAAAGCCGTCTATAAATCTACAGACGGCTTACACAATATCACATTAAATATTACCTATTATGAACAACGGAGCGAACGACCCAATCTTAGGATTGTAGTCCTTTTGATTCCGTTCAACTCACAAAGTTTAGCTACTGTCGTTCCATATTTTGCAGCAATTCCACCTAAAGTATCACCTGATTTTACTCGATGATAAACCGGAGTAACCCCTTCATCTGTATCAACTTGTGATTCATTCTGTATAGAAGCTACAGCCGCTACATCTGCTGCCACTGTTACCGTTTTCTTCGCTACTGCAGATTTCGTGTTATTAGTCTTAGATGTGTTTGAGACTTCAACTCCTGCACTACAACGAATAGACTGACCTATACGTAAGGTAGAAGTTGGTTTCAAACCATTTAGACGACATAACTGTGCGACTGTTGTTCCATAACGACGTGCTATTTTTCCCAACGTGTCTCCAGATTTTACCCGATGGTAAACCATCTGATTAGAAGAAGAGGTATAAATATTACTACGACGTCCATTTATTTTTATATTGCGGAACACATAAGAATCTTGGTGAGGGACTCCATTTTCAAAATCAATAATTTCAGCAGGATTAATAGCTTGTCCTAAGAAACGAGTTTCAAAATGTAAATGAGAACCTGTTGAACGTCCTGTATTTCCCCCTAAACCAATCGTTTCTCCAGCTCGTACAATCTGATTTTCTGAAACTAAAATCTTAGATAGATGTCCATAAATTGTCTCTAATCCATTCGGATGGCGAATTACTACATAATAACCATACCCTCTACGTTCATATCCTTTAATACGGACTTTACCATCAAACGAAGAACGGATTGTATCTCCTTTCAAGACTTTTAAATCAATACCTCGGTGCATACGACGACGACGAGGACCATATTTAGAAGTTACTCTTGCTATTGAATCTATTGCAATTGGATAAACAAAAGATGAACAATCAATATTAAATGAATCAGGGAAATTCACTAACGTCTTATTTTTCCCTTGAAAAGGATTTACCCATTTATTCTCCCAATGAGAACCATACAACTCATCTGCGGGAAACATCAAATCCTCTTCTGCTACCAATTTTCTTTCTTCAAGAACGGCCAATTCTTTCAACTCCATATTCTTACGAATACCCACACGTCCTGCCATTAATTCAGAAGCATGATTTTCCATCTTCTTAATGTGTACAACGGGTGTTGGAGTCTCTCCTTTCTTTTGGGCTTGGACTTCAAAAACTGACGCAAATAGAGTGGTACAACAAATTATCAGTAATGCCTGTATTTTCATTCTTATTTAATCTTTCGAATAGTAATTAGCGATGAAAAATCGCTGACGGAATGGCTTATTCCTTTTTGTTTCGTCAAAGTTCGTAATTTTGAGTAAGCTAACAAAATACAATGCCGAAAAATTTCCGCAATGAAAATAAAGAAAAGCAAAATCCATTTTCTGTCAAGTTGAAAAACAAGCAGTTAGAAACAAATATGTTTTACAACATATCAGCTAATCATCCCCCAATTTATCTCTTTTGAGAAAAGCGTTTTTAGCCTTTCGTTCAAAATCCGATTGGGTTCAGACAATAAATCGGGATCTTCGTTTAAAACCACCCGGGCAATGTCACGAGCATATTGAAGGATCTGTCCATCCGCTGCCAAATTTGCAATTTTCAAATCAATACCTTCTCCACTTTGTCGTGTACCCTCCAAATCGCCATGCCCACGTAAACGTAAATCAGCTTCCGCAATCTCAAACCCATTATTACTATTGACCATAATTTCCAACCGTTTTCGTGTTTCATTACTCAACTTATAAGAAGATACCAAAACACAATACGATTGTTCAGCTCCACGTCCTACTCTTCCTCGAAGCTGGTGTAACTGAGACAATCCAAAACGTTCCGCACTTTCAATAACCATTACCGAGGCATTAGGCACATTCACTCCCACCTCAATAACAGTAGTTGCCATCAATATCTGCGCTTCTCCTGAAATAAACTTCTGCATTTCAGCCTCCTTATCCGCAGCCTTCATCTTTCCATGAACCATACATACTGTATATTCAGGAAAAACCTCTTTAAACGTCTCAAATCCCTCTTCCAGATTTTTGTAATCCAACTTCTCGCTACCCTCTATCAACGGATAAACCACATAAACCTGTCGGCCTAACTGAATTTCTTTACGCAAAAAATCATACAGTTGAGCCTTCTTATTATCATACCGATGTACCGTCTGAATCGGTTTTCTCCCGGGGGGCAATTCATCAATCACAGAGACGTCCAAATCTCCATAAAGCGTCATAGCTAATGTACGAGGTATCGGTGTCGCAGTCATTACTAATACATGCGGCACTAACTCATTCTTAGTCCACAGCCGAGACCTTTGCTCCACCCCAAAACGATGTTGTTCATCAATAATAGCTAATCCCAAAGAGGAAAAAACCACAGTTTCTTCAATCAGTGCATGCGTTCCTATTACGATCTGAATTTCTCCATTAGCAATTGCAGGTAGAATCTGGTTCCGTTCTTTCTTTTTAGTTGATCCGGTTAGCAAAGCCACCCGTATATTCATATCCTTCAAGAAGTTCATTACCGTTGCATAATGCTGTGTCGCTAAAATTTCAGTGGGAGCCATTAAACAGGCCTGACAGTGATTATCCACCGCCAACAGCATAGCAAGCAAAGCCACCAAAGTTTTTCCACTCCCTACATCTCCTTGCAGCAGACGATTCATCTGCCGCCCACTTCCCATATCCGCACGAATCTCACGCACGACTCGCTTCTGAGCATTTGTAAGTTCAAACGGCAAATAATTCTTGTAGAACGTATTAAAGCAATCCCCAACCGAAGGGAAAACAATTCCTTTCAGTTTTCTTTTTCGCAAATGAGCCGTTCTCAACAAATTTAATTGTATAAAGAATAGCTCATCAAACTTTAAACGCAATTGTGCTTTCCTAAGCATGTCCACAGACTCCGGAAAGTGAATATTTCGAATCGCTTCTGGAAAAGAGATCATCTGAATACGTTTCAAAACCGTATCCGGAAGTGTCTCCGGCAACGTCCAATTCAAACCCGTTAATAAAGTATATTGTAAATTTTGTATCGCCCGTGAATTAAGGAATGCCTTCTTCATCTTTTCAGTAGTACTATAAAAAGGAGTCAATCCATTCGCGACTTTGTCCGCCTCCGCTACCAAATCAATATCCGGATGAGCAATGTTATAGATATGTCCAAACTCTGTCGGTTTTCCGAAAACAATATAATCGACACCCGGCTTGATCTTTTCCGTTACATAGTGAATTCCTTTAAACCAAACCAAATCTATTGTTCCCGTACCATCCGTAAACTTTCCAATTAACCGCTTCGTCCTTCCCTCACCCAACGTATCAAAATACAAGATACGTCCTTTCAATTGGATATAAGGCATATCCCCCGTTACCTCTGCGACCTTATAAAAACGACTCCGATCTATATATTTATAAGGAAAGTAGAATAGTAAATCTTCATAAGAAGAGATACCAGCCTCTTTCTGCAAAATATCTGCCTTTTTCGGACCTACCCCCGACAGATACATAATAGAACGTTTGTCAAGATCAAGCATACCTTTTCTGCGAACAATAACCAATAGTTTGTGCAAATATACGAAAAAAACAACGGTCTGTTTTTTACTATCCAAAAACAGACCGTCAAAGATTACCCCAATTACTTAAAAAGGAATTCTCTGTATATTTGAGTAGAACTTTGCAAACCTATCACATTCTTTAAACCATAGGACTCTGCTCGCCAATCCTTAATCTTTACATCCAAATAATATTTTAACCTTTCTATATCATCTTTCTCCATTGAGTTTTTAATATCACATACTTTATTATAAACCTCTTTTTCTGTTGAACCTATTACAGCAGCCTCACATATAATACAACGATTATCTGTATCTAGCTTTAAAAAGGAAGCCCAACAATAAACCTCATCATCTATACTAAAATTAAGCACTTGTTCTTCAGGAACATGACAAACATAATATCTACCAAGATGATCAAGCTGGGCTCTTGCTGATACCGGTTTTATACAAATTTCACAACCTTTATCAATAAAGGATATCTTTGCTATTAAACCCTTTACTCCCCAAAATGGAACACCATGAAAACTCACCACCTCCTCTATAAGCTTCTTAAATAAACCAGGGCTATTTAAGCCATCAATAAACCCCTCTACTGGAAAAAAGTATCGTGCAAAATGATAATATAAATCATCTTCTACTTGTGGTTCAAGCAACTCGGGTAGTCCTGTTCCCTTTACAGTTACTTCTTCATCCTCATCTTTCACTTGCGGTTCAGGCACTGAAGAAACCAACTCAACCTCATTGTTCTTTATTTCTTCTGTCTTTTCAACATTGTTATTATTACTGTTACAACTACTAAAAACAAATACCCCTAAGAAAGCTATATAGCAAGATATTTTTGTCATTCCACTTAAATCTGAGTGAATAAATGTTTTTTTCTTAAACAACAACAATAACGCCAATAGAAAAACAGCCACAATACCCACTGTAGCCAGCCATAACAAATTCCAATAAGCATGAGCAATATACAATATATATGCTCCCCAAGCCAAAACAACAGTACTAATAAACAGTTGGGTAAGGACAGGTGTAGATAAAAAATATTTTTCTTCACCCTCTTTACAATAATAACTACTATACATAGATTTCGAACTTACAGTAGTTTCTTGTTTTACAATCTGCAACCAACTGTTCATCCAATAACGATTACCGACTATTGAACCAAGCCAACACAGACCTGCAACAAATCCAACTATAGACAAAATCAATAACAAAAAAGGACTCTCTTTTTCTTTATCAAATAGAGAATACACAGCGACCAACAACGCTCCATTAAAAAGAGAATAGTAATTCATCCAAGTGTGGTAGCGTTCCACTTGGAATTGATAAGCTGCAATAGCTTTTTCATGAGTGGGCATAAAAAAAAGAAATATTTAGCTTCCCTGTCCCCTCCGGTCAGCATGATATAAAAAAGAAAGCGGGAGACCATCATTCTATTACTGTCCCGAGGCTCTCGACTGCCCACCAATCAATAATAGAATAATGATCCCACGCTGTATGCAAGTATATAGTGTTCCCTTCACAGGGATACATATATAACAAACATAAGCGTAGGAGCCATTTTCCCATTATCTTGATCGGTTGAAATTGTCGAGATTTCAGGACAAGATAATATCGAAACGCTTCTACGTTATTTTATTCCTAATACGGTGCAAAGAAAATATTTTCAGGTGAGGATTCAAAAAGAGTTCTTGTTATAAAGCGTTAAAAAACTTACTCCTCGAGTAAGGAGCCGCTCGCTCCCCGAGTAAGCTACCCCCTTACTCGAGGAGTAAGCTCGTCTTTACTCGAGGAGTAAGGTTCGGGCTGCTTTTTATGCTAAAAAATGTAAGATTAGGCAATCTCCTTTTTGTTTCATTAAGATTTATCCGTTACTGCTTTCTGTAGCTATTTTGTTCTATTTCCGTTGTGTAATCAAAACTTCTGCAACCAATAAATCCAGCGGTGTAGTAATTTTGATATTCTCACGGTTTCCGGAGACGGTACTGACAGTATGTCCCATCGCTTCCACTACGGAGGCGTCATCCGTAAAGAACTCTGTATAAGGTTGCTGATAGGCTTCCCACAGCAAAGCCATGTCAAACACTTGCGGTGTTTGAACTGCGACATAGCGAGAACGATCAACCGGTCTGCTTCCCCCTTCGACTGTTTCACGAAGCGAATCAATCACGGGTATCACAGGTATGGCGACTCCCGACACTTCAGCCTCTGCAAAACAATCACTTATCACCTCCGAAGTCACAAATGGGCGAACTCCGTCATGCACAGCCACGAGCAACCTCTCATCGCCTCCCGTCCCATTTTTTTTCGCTCCGCAGCCGTCTCGCATTTCCTCGGCAAGGAATTGCAAACCGTTGCGCACCGAATGAAAACGCGTTGCGCCTCCGTTGACGACTCGGTGCGGGGCTTTACACCCAATCTCTTGGCAGAGCATTTTCCAATAGGGCTGATGATCTTCCGGAAGCACCAGAATCAATTCGGCCGAAGCGTCCCAGCGATAAAAAGCTTCCAACGTATGCATTAAAACCGGTTTCCCCTCCATTGGGATAAACTGTTTGGGCAAATCGCCTCCCATACGCAAACCGCGTCCTCCAGCAACAATTATAACTGCTCGTTTCATTCCTCTAATTCCTCCAATACTTTTTTTACCTCTTCATCTACTTTATAAAGCTTCTCTTTACATAGCTTTATAAGGCGTGTTGCCTCTTTCACCTTCTCTGAAAGAAGATCTACGTCTAAATCTCCATTTTCAATATCAGCGACTATCTTACGCAACTTATCGACTGCTTCGTTATATGATTCTGTTTTCTTCGGCATAATAGGACCTTATATATTTTGAATTATGATTTATCTTTAATCTCTTCGGCAGACAACTGCACTTGTGTCACCGAAGCACGAATTTCTCCATCCGAGAAACGGGTTACAATCTCATCTCCGGACTGCAAATCAGTGGCTTGCTTCACTATCTTTCCTTCCTTTAGAGTTAAGCTATATCCCCGTTTCAAGAGATATTCCGGTGAAGCCATTTGGGCAAATTGTTCGGTCAGCTGAATGAAACGGTTCTGTTCGGCCAACCAAGTTTCCGTTCGGTTTTTCAAATGTAATTGCCAAGTATCTACCGTTGCCCGCTGTTGTTTCAAAAGCGAAGAGACCATCAATGGCAATTGCCCTCCCAAACGTTGCAATAGCGAACGATTCCGCTCGATCCGGTTTAAAGCTAATGCCGGCAAACGGTTAGCCAACGTATGCAACTGATTCTTTTGTGCAGACAGAATCTCTGTAGCCAACAGGCTTACACTTTGTTGCAATGAATCCAATTCCCCGGCAACTTTATCCATCCGGGCAATCAGGAATTCCGCAACAGCCGTAGGCGTCTTCATCCGGGTATGTGCCACTAAATCCAAGATGGTATCGTCACGCTCATGACCAATCCCGGTAATAATCGGTAAAGGGAACTGGGCACAGTTTGCTGCCAACAGATAAGAATCAAAACTATTCAAATCGGACGTTGCCCCTCCTCCTCGGATGATTACCACCACATCAAAGCAATCAAGATGTTGATAGATTCGCTCCAAAGCAGCAATCACAGATTCCTCCGTTCGCTCTCCCTGCATAAGAGCCGGAAATAACTTCGTATAGAAAAGATAACCCGCCGTATTATTAGCCAACTGATTCAGG
The DNA here is from genome assembly GCA_017481945.1 of Parabacteroides sp. Lineage (GTDB taxonomy): Bacteria > Bacteroidota > Bacteroidia > Bacteroidales > Tannerellaceae > Parabacteroides. Next base: position 163,795 of record JAFUOJ010000011.1, read on the forward strand.
AAGTCCTCGTATCCGGCAGCCGTAGGCGAAGTAATCACCGCTACTCGCTTAGGTAAAGTCGGGAAAGGTAATTCTTTATTTAATGTAAAGACTCCCTCCTCTTGTAATTGCCGGATAATCTCCATACGTCTCCGAACCATATCCCCTAACGTGTAGGCCGGATCAATATCCAATACAGTCAAACTATATCCATACAGTTCGTGAAACTCGACAGCGACCTTCACTAAAACCTTCAGCCCCGAAGCAAATTGTTGCCCCGTCTCCATCTCAAAATAGGGTTTCAGGAGACGGAAGGTCTTCGCCCAAATAGAGCCTCGTGCTCGAGCAACCAACTGTCCGGTAACCGGATTTTTCTCGATAAACTCCAAATAGCAATGTCCGGAAGCTGCATTGGTACGCACATCACTCATTTCTGCGCGAATCCAGCAAGTTTCCGGGAATGCGTCCAACAAGACATTCTTAATCCGATTATTCAGTTCAAGCAAGGAAAACTCCTGCCGATCCTGTCCGGCACTATTTAGATCGAGATTCATACTTTTTCCCCTTTTTATAGGCCTTATAGACATTGGGTATTCCGTATCCCAATTCAACGTTCGGACGTTTGTACAGATGGGAAGAGCGACGCAACAGATCCATCACCTCCCGATTGGTCAATCCCGGAAGTGACTGCCAAAGACAAATACCCAATCCTGCCAAAATAGGAGTAGAAAAGGAGGTTCCACTGGCAAAACGTACATCTCCTCGCGAACCGATGACGCAACTGCTTGTACCTAAAGCCACGGCATCCGGTTTCACCCGTCGATCCGCAGTAAAGCCCATTGAGCTGAAGTTACTTCGTTTCTTTTCTTGCGTGATAGATCCGACTGTAAAAGCGCCGATTGCGTCTGCCGGGACAGTAATCTTTCTCCATTCGTTCCCTCCTTCGTTTCCGGCACTGCAAAAGACCAATATTCCTTTTTCCGAAGCCCGATTAGCCGCTTGACTAATAAGGGCATGTTTCCCCGTCAGAGCCTCATAACCATAAGAAAGTGATTCGTCATCAAAAGAAAAATAACCTAACGAAGAGGTAACAACATCTACCCCTACACTATCCGCATACTCAACAGCAGCCGTCCAATAGTCCTCTTCAATCGGGTATTCGGAAGCCCCATCCTCACTCTTTAACAATAAAAAAGAGGCATTAGGAGCCGTCCCTACCATAATCCCCGGTAGATTGGCAGCCAAACAGGACAAGACCTTTGTCCCGTGGTCATCATCCAGGAATACGCTCTCTCCCGGTGTTACAAAATTATAGGTTCCCAACAAATGCAAAGAGTCAAAAGCTGCAATCCGGTCTACATGCTTAAAGCCAGCGTCAATGACAGCGACCTGCATACCTTCGCCTTGGAAACCGGCTTTATGCAGTTTCATCCCGTTCAACATTTTTATTTGTTTCTGAGCATGACCATATTTATCCGGTAGAGGCTCTTTTTCCGGATAAAGCTTTCCGGTTTCCTCTACCCTCTCCAGATTTTCTCTTTTGCCTTTCCAAACGTACTTCACTGAATCAACAATGTCCAGCTGTTCCAACTGTTTTGCGACCAAACTATCTGTACTCTCCATTACAACCGTTGCAAACCATCGGCTCTGCACTATCGGCTTAGCACCGGTCTTTGACAACTGATTGATATAAGCCGGTGAAATAGGAAAGTCTTCTTGAGTCACTTCAATTGCCTGTTTGATCCTTCGTTCTATCGCTCTCTTAGAAAGATAAACCTCAGGATTCTCCACTCGATAACCAGCATTCCCTTTATCTTTCAAATAAACACGGAAACAATAATACTCATCGGCCCACAAACCAATAGGAAGGCAACATACCAACAATATGAACAGAATTCTACACATCTTAAATCAGCTTTTTGCAAAAATATAAATTGTACACTATAAAAAAAAGCCCGGCGACACAAGAGGGTCACCGAGCTTTTTCAATTAAATATCCTACTACTCAGAAAAGATATCGCAAATAGGAATTTCGCGCTTTACGCTCTGACGCAAAGAAATAAGCGTCTCGGTAGCTGTCACTCCGGGGATTTCCTGAATCTGAGTATTTAACAATTCCATCAAGTGTTCGTTATCTCTCGCGTACAACTTAATCAACATCGTGTACGGTCCTGTGGTAAAGTGGCATTCCACAATCTCTGGAATTTTTTCAAACTCTGGTACAACTTCTTTATACATAGAACCTCTTTCCAACTTTACGCCAATATATGTACATGTATTATAGCCTAAAATCTTCGGATTAATGTGGTAACCTGATCCAACAATCACGTTCATTTCAATCATTCGTTGTACTCGCTGATGAATAGCAGCACGCGATACTCCGCATTCTTCTGCCACATCTTTAAAAGGAATTCGGGCATTCTTGGAAATAATATTCAAGATTTGCCGATCCAGCTTGTCTATCTTCTCCATCGTTTACTTATTTTCCATTTTTAGATTTAATGTATCAAAAGTATATATTTAATTTTAATATTGTATCATTCTGAAAGGGAAAAGTGAGGAATAAACAATAAAAGTGGGCGAAATATGCTATCAAACATATTTTCGCCCACTTCCAATTCAATCAATATATCTGCTTTTTATTTCTTTTTTTCGTCTTTAACGATTTCAAGCAACTCGATTTCGAACTTCAATGTGCTATTCGGTTTAATGTCAGCACCAGCACCACGTTCGCCATAACCTAATTCAGAAGGAATCCAAACGATATATTTAGAACCAACTGGCATTAGCTGAAGAACTTCTGTCCAACCTTTGATTACTTGGCCAACACCAAATTCAGCAGGTTCGCCACGATCTACAGAACTATCAAACTTTGTACCATTTAATAATGTACCTGTATAGTGAACTTTTACGCGATCTTCTGCAGTCGGTTTAGCTCCTTTACCTTCTGTAACTACCTGATATTGCAAACCGCTTTCAGTTGTAATCACACCGCTCTTTGTTTTATTCTCAGCCAAGAACTTTTCGCCTTCTTCTTTATTCTTTTCAGCGTCTCTTGTTGAAGCCTGCATAAAATAATTCTGCATAAAAGCCTGAGCTTCTTGCGGAGTCATTTTCATAGCAGCACTATCACCCTTAATTGCCTGTACGAAACCTGCAATCAAGTCATCCACGTTAGCAGGATCACCCGGTAATGTCTTCAAATTTTCTTTATAACCGGCACCTGTAGTAATACCAATCGCATAGCTCACGCTATCTGCACCAGTTTTCAAAGAAGCACTCTTGTGTGAACCACCTCCACAAGAGGTCATGCCCATAGCTACAATTACTGTAGCAACCAATACACTAATTTTTTTCATCTTTCTATATTATATTTATTTTACTATGTCTAATAATTCTACATCAAAGATCAATGTACTATTCGGTTCAATCGCGTCACCAGCTCCATGTTCACCATAAGCCAATTCAGAAGGGATAAAAAGACGCCATTTTGAGCCAACCGGCATTAACTGCAAAGCTTCCACCCAACCCGGAATCACTTGTGACACACCAAATACTGCTGGTTGACCACGCTGTACAGAACTATCAAAGACAGTACCATTAATCAATGTTCCATGATAATGACACTTTACTTTATCTGTGGCAGTTGGTTTTGCACCTTCTCCTTTCTGCAAAACTTGATATTGTAAACCACTTGGCAAAGTAACGACTCCTGCTTTTCCTTTATTAATAGTCAGGAACTCTTCTCCGGCTTTCTTATTCAGTTCTAACTTTTGCTTCTGAAGATTCATAAAGAATTCATTGATTATTTGCTTAGCTTCATCATAGCTAATTACAGGCTGAGCACCACTCAACACATCATTTACTCCTTTTACAAAATCCTCAACTTGGAGATTGTTAATACCTGAATTCTGGAAATTATTTCCGATACTTAGACCCAGTGCGTAACTAATTTTATCCATTCTTTTTTCTTTTCTACTAATAATGAGCCACAAAAGTAATGCTTTTCACTACATAAACTGCAAACAACAACACTTTTTTACTACTTTTGCAACACTTATGTAAAGTATAACAGGTTAAAAGATATATTTGTTGACAATTTAAATTTCAAAAAATGAAACACAGAATTCTTTCATTAGTCATTGTATGCTTGAATCTTTTCAGCATTTCAGTATTCGCACAAACTAATTATCCGCTTCCTCAGAATCCGGATACGCTGCGTATTTTAGGTATCGGTAACAGCTTCACAGATGACGGTATGATGTACCTTCCTGAATTATTAGAGGCTGCAGGTATTAAGAATGTAATCTTAGGTCGCCTTTACATCGGAGGTTGCTCATTAGAAGGTCATTGCATTGAAGACCAAAAAGCTCCGGGAGAAGGTCGTTACATTTATTATAAGTCTACAGAAAACAAATGGGAGCCGGGTGTTAAAGGGACTCATTTGCATACAGGTATTGAAGACGAGAACTGGGATATCGTCGTTCTACAACAGCAATCAGGTAAATCTGGTTGGTATATGACTTATCAGCCGTGGTTGAATCAATTGATTGAAATCGTTCGCATGCATTGTTCAAATGCTGGAGCTTGTATTGCATGGCAACAGACTTGGTCATACGCTAATACCAGCAAACATGGAGAGTTCAGTCGTTACGGTAAAAGTTGTAATATGATGTATCAATCTATCATCAACTGCAACAAACAATTGATGGAAGATACACAAATCAATGTTATTATCCCTTCTGGTACAACAGTACAGAACTTGCGTGAAACAGCGATGGCTGATTCTTTGCAATTCACTCGCGATGGTTTCCATTTAGATTATAAGATGGGACGTTACGCAGCAGCTTGTGCTTGGTTCCAGACTTTAGTAGCACCGGTTCTAAAAACAAATTTAGCAGGTAATCCTTGCCGCTTAGCAGGTACAGAACATGCTTTAACAGACGAACAAGCTTTAGCTTGCCAATTAGCAGCTCGCCAAGCTTGCGCAAGATTATTTGAGGTTACTAAATCCGAAAAATAAAATCCTTTAAACATATCCTCTGCCGTATGAAAAAAATATTATTCTTTGCATTTATTGCTTTAACAATTCTGCCAGGGTTCGCACAAGATCGGGCAATGCAGATTAGAGAAAAACTTCTGAAGTGTGATGAAAGTAGTGTATTGGTAACTGCTCATCGAGGTGACTGGAGAAACTTTCCCGAAAACTCTTTAGAAGCTATTGACAATGCTATTCAAATGGGAGTTGATATTGTTGAATTAGATGTACAACGTACAAAAGATGGGGTTCTCATCTTAATGCACGACAACACATTAAATCGTACAACTACAGGTAAAGGGAAAATAGAGGAGACAACAATGGCCGAGATCAGTCAGCTAAAACTAAAAAATGGCTGTGCGATCCGAACCATACATAAAGTACCTACTTTAGAAGAAGCTTTACTTCATGCCAAAGGGAAAATCATGATTAATCTGGATAAAGCAGACCGTTTCTTTGAAGAGGTCTATGCTTTATTAGAGAAAACTGGTACAACTAAACAGATTATCATGAAAGGAGGCAAACCAGCAGAAGAGGTAAAAGCACAATTCGGTAAATATCTTCAAGAGGTTATTTATATGCCGATTGTTAACTTAGACAAAGACAACGCAGAACAACAGATCGAAAGCTTCATCAGCGATATGCACCCTGTTGCATTTGAATTGGTCTATGCTAACAAATCAAATCCTTTACCTCAAAAACTACAGAAAAGTTTAAAAGGACGTACACTCATTTGGTATAATACTTTATGGGATACATTAGCCGGAGGTCACGATGATGACGCTTCATTACGCAATACAGATGACGGTTATGGTTATCTTATTGATCAATTGGGAGCACGTATCATTCAGACTGACCGTCCTCAGTTCCTTTTAGACTATTTACGTAGTAGAAAATTACATGAATAATCTTACAAACAAAAATGGGCTGTCTTCTTTATAAGGACAGCCCATTTTTTATAGTTCTATTATTATAAACCTTTTACATTAAATGGCATTCGAGCAATAATACCGGATTCAGTTTCCGCTCTTTTTATAGTCGTATACAACTCATATTGTTCTTTGCCTAATACTGACTTCACCATAGAAACCTTCATTTCCTCCATCTGTTTTTCTAAAAGTTTAGTGAAAAAATCTTTCGGTCCATCAGCTATAGTTACAGAATAATCACTCAAATCAGCTAAAGCAGCAGCCTCTTGAATTGCCACTTCCATACCACCTAACTGATCAACCAGACCTCTCTCCAAAGCTTGCTCACCTGTCCACACACGACCTTGACCGATTGAATCGATTTCGCTCTTAGTCATACCACGACCATCAGCACAACGAGTCAAGAACAAATCATAAGTACGTTCAACACTTCTCTGGATCAAAGTTTTTTCGTCCTCACGCATTGGGCGAGTCAAATCTCCCATATCTGCATAAGTATTTGTTTTTACCATATCAGTAGTAATACCCACCTTCTCTAAAGTTCCTGTGAAATTTTGAATCACACCGAACACACCGATAGATCCGGTTAAAGTTGTCCGCTCTGCAATAATCTTATTTGCAGCACAAGAGATATAATAACCACCGGAAGCCGCATAGTTACCCATAGATACAACGATCGGCTTTTTCGCCTTTAAATCAACGACTGCTTTCCAGATTTGTTCAGAGATATATGCACTACCTCCCGGAGAGTTTACACGAAATACGACCGCTTTCACATCTTCATCATCTTGTAATTTACGTAGCTTTTTCACCATCTCTTCTGAAATAACCGATTCATTGGCATACATAGAAGATGATGGATCTTCTTCACGAATCTCTCCTTCAGCATATAAGACGGCAATTTTATTAGAGAAGTCTTTCTCCTTCACCGGAATTGAAGCAACTTTATCAACATTGGCTGTTTTTAATTTACCCTTCATATCCTGACCAGCCATTGCTTTCACACAATTTTCAGCTTCATAACGATAACGAAGTCCATCGACTAATTTATAATCAACAGCGTTAGAGGCCTCTCCCATTGACAGTCCTTCATTTAAATAACGTTCCAAAGCTTCAGATGAGATTGAACGACTCTTCTCTATTTCCGTTGTCAAATTTCCCCAGATACTACCTAAGAAAGAAGTCAATTGTTCCCGATTTGCTTCACTAAACTTCTTCAAGAAGAAAGGTTCAACAGCACTTTTATAGGTTCCTACCTTAAATATATAAGTTTCTACACCTAACTTTTCTGTTAATCCGGTAAAGAAAACTCCCTGTGAAGCCAATCCAACCAAAGCGACACTACCCTGTGGATTTACAAATATTGAGTCTGCAACACTACACAAATAGTAAGCCCCTTGTGTATAATAATCTCCATAAGAGACAATAAACTTTCCGCTATTCTTGAAATCTACTAACTCACGACGAATGGCTTCTATATTCGCAAAGCCTGAAGACAATAAGCCTGCTTCTAAATAGATTCCTTTAATATAATCATTTGTCTTTGCTCTACGAATTGCTTTTACAACATCAGAAAGAGCCAACTGCTCATTCGTTTCTCCCATCAACTCTGCAAATGGATTTTGAACAGCTTGATCAACTAAAGTTCCTTTCAAAGAAAGTTTAAAGACTGTATTTTCAGTCGGTTTATACTCCGTCGTTCCTTCAGCACTGGCCACTATCCCTATTACAAAGAAGAAAGAGGCCACCATAACGATTCCCAATGCGATCAACACACCTAACGTGGACGCAAATACTGTTTTAAAGAATTGTTTCATATTACTTTATATTCTTAAATTCACTTTTCAGGCACAAAAGAATACAATATTTCCTATTTCACAAAATATCTCCTGTCCCATTTTTTCTCGCTCAAGTCCTATTTTTTCTGGGACGGGAGCCATTAATTAAAAACACACGTCCCATTAAACGCGCCCCAAGTATTCGTCTACAGTATAATTCAGAAAACGGTTGAATGGATACAGTAATTTAAAATCTTCAACGACTTTATCCAGCCAATCGGGAGTAAAAAAATATTCATCCGGCTTATAAGAAGCTACACAAAAGTCCTTATGACGAAGTATTTCTCCATATTCAAAATCAGAAGGATAACCAACTGGCATACGTTTCAATACCTCCCCCTCCATCACTGGATAAGTCTTCTTAAATTGGGGATTCTCAAGAATTTCCACCAACTCCTCAATATTCTCATAAATATCCTTACGAAGCATTTTTAACAAGACAGGAGGAGGACACCAAACTCCACCCGAAAGCATACAACCACCCGGCTCTAAATGAATATAATAACCCCCGCGTTCACTACCTCTTCCACCACAAGAGGCTATATAAGCAGCGAAGTGGCGTTTATACGGTGTTTTGTCTGGAGAAAAACGGATGTCTCGATAAATACGGAAAAGGCAATCTTTTGCGTCTAAGCCTGCAACTTCCGGATCAAACAAGCCGATTCGGTCAATCAACAGTTGAACATTTTCTATAAAGTTTTTACGTAAGACATCGTATCGACTCTTATTAGCTTGAAACCACTCTCTATTATTATTTACCTGTAGTTCCTTTAAAAACTGAATTATCTCTGCATTCATAAAGTCCTCATTATTATAAAGAATTTATGCAAACATAATCATCATTTTTCAAATAACAGTTCAATCCCAATACATTCTTTCACTTTAACAACAAAACGACCTTCCTTCCGGCTCTCACGCTCATTGTTCCTTATTTTTCAGTCCTAAAGTATCCGCCTGTAAAACATTTCCTTGACGCTGTTTTTCTTGTTCTCTTTTCTTTTTCATCTGTGCCTGCATTTGCTCACGTAAAAGTCGCTTTTCAGCAGGCATTTCCGGTAATTGATTAACCAATTCACGCATTTTTTCAACAGGGATTGTCATCTTTTTCCCATCAGGAGCCAACATGACTATCTCATCTGCACTACGGAAAAAGGCATCTTCACAAACAGCTTCCAAAAACGGACGATAGTTATATAAATTCTCTTGTGACTTTTCTGTCTTCAGATAAGCTTTTAAATAGGCATACTTACTAAAGATCGTCTTTTGTAATCTAACTTCGTCTTCAAATAGACTGGGATCTAAATCCCAATAGTGCCGATTAATTTCATATAGAAAGATCAATTGTTTAGGGTCTGCCTTCCAAGCAGCATAATACAGTTTCTCAGCCTCATTCCAACGTCCGTCACGTTGTAAAACATCCCCTCGAAATGTAGTCAACATATTGACGAGAAATGGCTTCGGTTGCATATTCAATTCGGCTTGATCCAACAGTTCAAATGCTCGCTTCCGGTCATACGTTTTCCCTATTGCAGCCCCATATAACAATGCAGTCTCTATGTCTGTAGAGTCTATCTCATAAGCCTTAGCCAATAAATCAACAGCGTCAAAAGCATGACCGGACATATAACGAGAGGCTCCCGCATATTTTAAGTTTAAGAAGGAAATTACTAAACAGTAACAAGAAAGCAACTATCGGTATGAAGACCAAATACTTCGTTCTTCCGATTCCCCGTGTACGTTTCTTATTCATCATCAGAATCCGATTCTTCAAATGCAACATATTGAAGTTATTGGATAAAGCAGCTATTGATTTATCGGTGTGGGCCAACCCTAACAAATGATATTGATAACTTCTACTATCATATCCTGACTTCAACACCTTATCATCTGCCAAATACTCTAAATTATGGCGGACTTCACGCTTCAGCAACCAAGCAAACGGATTCACCCAACAGGCTATACAAACTAACTCGCTTAACATGACATCAATGGAATACCATTGATTGACATGCGTGCACTCATGCGTTAAAATCTCATCTATTTCCTTCTCGGAATGACTCTCTACATGTAAGAACACTAAGCGGAAAAAAGAAAAGGGTCCAGCCGGATCACTTAATAAATGTACACGTACATTTCGGACATAAGCAACTTCTGATTTATAGGCCAACCCAAGATACTACCCAACTGGACAAAGAATCTAAGAAGCAGTATGAACACACCGCCCCAATACAGATAAGAGATACCGGAAAGGAAAAGCTCCTGCCAGTTTACTCCGGTAGCACTACTTTCTGAAACGGGGGTTACTTCCGGCAGAATAGCCGAATACATCTGAATCACCTCCGTCATTGGCTCCTGTTCCCGAATCCAATCTTGAATATCCAAAAACGGATATATCACTGATACTCCGAAGAACACCAGTAAGATGGTACGACGCAACTTGAAAAAGGTATCCTTATAAAAGAACAACCGATAGAAAGCGTAGAGGAGTACAAGAGCCATATTTACCTTCAGAAAGTAGGCAAATTCCGGTATCATAATATCTCTGTATTAAAATTATTCCTGTCCCTTTTCAATCATGTCAATGATTTCTTTCAACTCGTCAGCCGAAATAGACTGTTCTTTAGCGAAGAAAGAAACCATTTCCTTGTATGAATTAGCAAAATAGTTATTTACCACACTACCCATGAAGAAACGTTTGTACTCTTCGATTGGGATAATCGGTGTGTACTCATACGTATTCCCATAACGTTTTGCTTTTACATACTTCTTACGTTCTAGGTTTTTCACAACAGAGGCCAACGTAGTATAAGGCGGTTTAGGATTCTCATACTCAGCCAATACATCTTTAATGAAACACGGAGCAAGCTTCCAAATGCGGCGCATTGCTTCTTCTTCTTGTCTAGTCAATCTTTCCATTTTTATCATTTTAATTTTATGATTACGGTGCGAATATGCGAAATAACCGTAAATATCCAAAGAATAGTCTGTTAAATTCTATCAAAAAAGTATACTGTTTTAAAACATATATTTCTTTCTTGCTCTGTCTCATTTTGTTTCATCCTTCGAAAGTTACCGCTTTCTAAGGGCGAAAGCGGTAACTTTCGGGTCATGAAAGCGGTAAGTTTCGTCACCCGAAAGCGGTAACTTTCATGACTCGAAACAAAACTTTTCCTTTAATTTGTACCGAGAACCCCGATGTTTTGCAAAACAAAAGGCTTATTTAAAAATAAACCTTTATTTTTGTAGCCTAAAATATATTATAAACCATTGATATGGAGAAAAAAGTAATAACCTTTGGAGAAATCATGCTTAGACTGGCTACACCAGACTATCTCCGTTTTTGTCAAAGTGATAAATTGAATGCTACCTTTGGTGGTGGCGAAGCAAACGTAGCTGTATCACTGGCTAATTATGGTATTGCAACAGAGTTTGTAACCCGTTTGCCGAAAAACGACATTGCACGTGCTTGTGTAATGGATTTACGTAAATATGGTGTAGGTACAAACCACATCGTTTATGGGGGCGACCGTTTAGGTATTTATTTCTTAGAAACAGGTGCTGTAGCACGTGCCAGCAAGGTGGTTTACGACCGTGCTCATTCCGCAATCTCTGAAATTCAGCCGGGAATGGTGAATTGGGAAGAGGTATTCAAAGACGCTTCTTGGTTCCACTGGACAGGTATCACACCTGCTATCTCACAAGGAGCTGCTGACGCTTGCTTGGAAGCCATTCAAGTAGCCAACCGCATGGGTATCCCTGTCTCTTGTGACTTAAACTACCGCAAGAACTTATGGAAATATGGAAAGACAGCTTCTGAAATCATGCCGGAGCTGGTAGCCGGTTGCGACGTAATCTTAGGAAACGAGGAAGACGCAGAAAAGGTATTCGGTATCAAACCGGAGGGATTCGATGTTACTGCAACCAATGGTGAAGTAAACGCAGCTGAGTTCGAATCAGTTTGTACACAGTTGATGGCTAAATTCCCACGTGCAAAGAAGGTAATCATTACGCTACGTGGCGCAATCAATGCAAACCACAACACTTGGGGCGGTGTTCTATATGCAGACGGTAAGCTCTACCAGTCTCGTCGTTACGACATTACTCACATTGTAGACCGTGTAGGTGGCGGTGACTCTTTCATGGGTGGCTTAATCTATGGTTTATTGACTTATACAACAGACGACCAGAAAGCGCTTGACTTCGCAGTCGCTGCTTCTTGCTTGAAACACACGATCTACGGTGACTACAATCAAGTAACAGTAGAAGAGGTTGAAAAGCTAATGAGCGGAGACGCTTCCGGACGAGTTTCAAGATAATCACAATCATACAAATTCATTATTCTTAGCATGGCAAGATTCAATAAATTACAGGTACTGGACGCTATCATTAGCACAGGCATGGTTCCTGTATACTATAATAAAGATGTAGAAACAGCTAAACAAGTTGTAAAGGCTTGTTACGAAGGCGGTGTTCGTGCGTTCGAATTCACAAACCGCGGTGACTTTGCTCATGAGGTATTCGCTGAGTTGAATAAATTCGCAGCTAAAGAATGTCCGGAATTGGTATTAGGCGTAGGTTCTATTGTAGACGCAGGAACTGCCTCTTTATATCTGCAATTGGGAGCTAACTTCATCGTAGGCCCGTTGTTCAATCCGGAGATTGCAAAAGTTTGTAACCGCCGTTTAGTTCCTTACACACCGGGTTGCGGCTCTGTTTCTGAAATCGGCTTCGCACAAGAAGTTGGTTGCGACCTTTGCAAGATCTTCCCGGCAGGCAACGTAGGAGGTCCTTCATTCGTAAAGAACATGAAAGCTCCAATGCCTTGGTCTATGATCATGGCTACCGGTGCTGTTGAACCGACTGAAGAAAACCTATCAGCTTGGTTCAAGGCTGGCGTTACTTGCGTAGGTATGGGTTCTAAACTCTTCCCGAAAGAGATGATCGCAGAAGGCAACTGGGAGGGTATCTCTGCTCTTTGCCGCAACGCGTTGGATATTATCAAGAAGTATCGTTAACAGCATAAACCACTAATAGTATGAAAACATTCATGGATTCTAATTTCCTGCTTTTGTCAGACACAGCTCAGCAGCTGTATCACGAACATGCAGCGAAAATGCCGATCATTGACTATCACTGTCACCTAATTCCTCAGCAGATTGCAGACAACTATCAGTTTGCAGACCTGACTGAGATCTGGTTAGGCGGTGACCACTATAAATGGCGTGCCATGCGTGCGAATGGTGTCCCCGAAGAATACATCACAGGCGATAAACCTGCCTATGAGAAGTTTGAGAAGTGGGCTGACACGCTTCAACACGCTATGCGCAACCCGTTGTATCACTGGACACACTTGGAACTAAGCCGTATCTTCGGTGTAGACAAGGTGTTGAATCCGGCTACTGCACGCGAGATCTACGACGAATGTACTGCCAAGTTGCAGACACCGGAGTTCCGTGCGCAGGCCATCATGGAACGTATGAACGTAGAGGTTGTTTGTACGACTGACGACCCCATCGACGATTTGAAGTATCACGCTGCTATCCGTCAAGGCAGTCTGAAGACGAAAGTCCTTCCGACTTGGCGTCCGGACAAGGCTATGGCAATCGACAATACAGAGGCTTACAACGAATATCTGACCAAGTTGGAAGCTGCTGCCGATATGTCTATCCTTAGCTACAAAGACTTAGTGGCTGCTTTGCAGAAACGTCATGACTACTTCGCTGCCGAAGGGTGCGTCTTGTCTGACCACGGCTTGACAGCCTTCATCTATGTGCCTTATACAGACGCTGAGATCGAAGCTATCTTCATGAAAGCCCGTATGAACAAGGAACTGACCGCTGAAGAGGTCGACAAGTTCCGCTCTGCGATCCTACATGACTTAGCAGTTATGAACGCACATAAAGGATGGGTACAGCAGTTCCACATCGGTGCGACTCGTAACAACAACGCCCGCATGTTTAAGAAGTTAGGTGCTGACACCGGCTATGACGCTATCGGCGACTTCGAGGTGGCTGCTCCTATGTCACGCTTCTTAAGCCGTTTGGACGAAGAGGGCGAGTTGGCTAAATCCATCTTCTACAACTTGAACCCGCGTGATAACGAGTTGATTGTGACTACAATCTACAGTTTCAACGACGGTACGGTTCCGGGCAAAATGCAGTACGGTTCCGGCTGGTGGTTCTTGGATCAGATTCACGGTATGGAGCGACAGTTGAACGCTTTGTCAGACTTAGGTCTGCTGAGCCGTTTCGTCGGTATGCTGACGGACTCTCGTAGCTTCTTGTCTTATCCGCGCCATGAATATTTCCGCCGTATCCTTTGCAACCTCTTAGGTCGCGAGGTGGAAGACGGTTTGCTTCCGGCTTCCGAACTTCCATTCATCGGCAAGATGGTCGAGGACATTAGCTACAATAACGCTAAGCAATATTTCGGCTTTTAATTTGTTTTATGGCATAATAATTAAACAATGTGTACGACGTGATGTCGTTTAGAATTTCATTTTATTTCAATTAAAAACGTAATTTATAAGAAAGGTTCCCCTTGTGATAAGTCGAACCTTTCACTTTTTATATCCCTCTCTTAATTTAAAATCAACAAATAATACTATCTTTGTTCGGGTTGTAAGAGAATGATTCGAGGCGGTCTTTTTCTTCCTTAAAACGACATACCGATGTCCCCCCTGACGACATACCGATGTCGGCGGGTGCTTCATACCGATGTCACCGGGGTCGACATACCGATGTCGGCAGCAGCGACATACCGATGTCGTTTTTAGGTACAAAAGCGTCAGAATCCGGCTCTCACATCCATTATTGTTAAACCTATTAAAATTTTTTCTCATGGCTATTTCTTATAAGTTAGTTCAGAAGGGAAATCCCTCCAAGAAGGAGGATCCGAAGAAGTGGTACGCTGTACCTAAGAGTTCTACCGCACAGACTGGCAAGCAGATGACCAAGGCTGCCACCGAAAACACGACCGTTGCTCCTATTGAATTAGAAGCGGCTCTTGATTTATTGGCCAAATATGTACCCAAGCAGATTGTGCAGGGGCATACGGTACATATCCCCGGGGTCGGTTATTTACGTCTATCGTTCAAGAGCAAAGGGGTGGAAAACATTGAGGACTTCAACGCCGGCGAAATGATCTACGACGCAAAACTGGTTTTCAAACCGGACGAAGAGTTGCGCAGTGCTATCCTTGAGAATCTGCAGTACGAGGAGGGCGGTGTCCTTGCCGAAGGCATTGAGTATGCCAACCGGAAGTCCTACCTGCAGCTCGTCAATCCGGGTGGCTCAGGCAGCACCGGTGAGGACGACGCGCCGGATGAGCTTTAATTAAAAAGGCTGGGATTCAAGGGATCCCAGCCTTTTTTGTATGCTTATCTTCTGCGTTTCGCCTTTGCGGCAGCCTCCTTCGCCTTCAGTGCCTCTTTGCGGGCTTTCTCTTTGGCCTTGAGTTTGGCTTTGTACTCGCGTTCCTTCTGCTTACGAGCCTTTTCTTTGGCTTTCAGACGTGCTTTGTAGTCACGTTCTTTCTGCTTACGTAGCTCTTCGCGTGCTTTCAGCTTCGCTTTACGGTCGGCAGCGGTCTGCTTAGCCTTCTCCTTACGGTCTTGTTCGAGTTGCTTTTCGCGGTCGGCCTTCGCTTTCAATAAGGCTTCTTCCTCGGCTTTCTGGCGTTTCAGCAGCTCTTCGTTCTCTTTGGCAGCTCGTTCCTGTAACTCTTTATCGGCCTTCTGTTGTGCTTCGAATGCCTTACGGGCCTCTTCCTTACGAGCAGCCTCTTCAGCGGCTTCCTTATCGCGTAGTTCCTTGATCTCCTTCAAGGTGAGTTGCTTCGGCTGTTCCACCGGAGTGGTCGTCTCAATCTTCGGTACCGCCAAGGTATCTGCTGCCGGACGGGCCGGTGGTAGAGTGACCTCTTCTGCCGGAGCCTCTTCGGGCTCAGGAGTAGCGGTTTCTGTTTCGGCTTTCGCCTCTTCCTCTTTAATCTCTTCTGCGGTCATACGGGCTTTCCAACGGGCTGCTAATTCCGGAGCCGCCTCGCCAAAGTTTTCTTGGAAGAAGAGGATATATTCATCCAAGGTCTTTCCGCGCATAAGTGTCTCATAGTTATCATCCGAGATAGGAAGGATAGCGACATTCTTATCCAACGAAGTGCCATAGCCGTCTGCCCCGTATATCATCTTATAATAATGTAGAGCTTCGTCTACACTATAGAAGCCCTTTATCGTCAGCATACTCATCGGACCGGCCTCTTCAAAGCTGAGGTCAAACTCTTTCACCATGAAGTTGGCGAAGTTGTAGGCGGCAACAGCGAAGAGCAATTGGTTGCGGTCTATCGTTCCGGTCGGGAACATCAACAGCATACGGTAAGGCGTATTCGGTTCAGCAGTAAAGACACGTGCCGAATCGGCAGCCGATAGGGTTCCATCTTCACCCAAACCGAAGCGTAGGTTCCAAGTCATCCCCTTGATACCGCCTTGTACCAGCATACGACCTCGAAGCACCCCTTTCAACATCTCGCCTGCCAGCTCGGTGACATCTGCCGATGGATACTTTTCGACTAATGCCTTCAATGCAGCCTTGAAGCCCTCAGCGTCTCCGGCCTGCACATAGGTCAAAGCGTCCAAGAACATAAACTTCGGCATTAGGTCTGCCAACGGGTATTTCTCACTGACATAGTGATAGTTCCGACGCACGGCCGTCGTATCTTCTGCCAGATAACTGCTATAGGTCTGTTGATAAATGGAATCCTGCACCACATCCATCATGCGGATATTATAGGCGTAGTTCGGATCGGAGATAGCCACTGTATAGTCCGATTCGGGGAAGGCGGTCATCAGCTTATTCTTATAAGTGGTAGCTACCGTCTCGTTTCCTGCACGGAGTGCCATCAAATAGACTTGATAATAGCTTTCCAACAGGTATTTAGTCTGAGGGAAGCGACGTTCCAACTCCTCAAAGGCTTCGATTGCCAACGGAATATCTTCCAACTTGTCTTTATAGATCATGGCCATGTTATAAAGCCCGTCCTCGATAATCAGGTTGGAAGCCTCTACATCCTCCGGAGTCATCGGGAGCTGCTGGATGTAGTACTCACGCGTCTTGGGGTCATCAGCAGCGACCGGTTCCAAGCCGCTCTCAAGGGATTCTGCTGCTTGGTCAGCCTGTGCGACATTCTCTCCCTCGACTGCCTGTTGCGTCTGTTCCTCTGTATTCTCATTGAAGGTAGACATCTCCTTCTTCCGGCGACGCCAATGGTCCTCTAATGTACGCCGTCCCCACTTCCGTTGAAAGGCGGTCTTACCCTGTGCTACAGTCTGCGGATTATAGAAATAGAAACCGGAGCCTCCACCGGCAGTCGGGAGTACAATGCCACCCGTCTCCGTACCCGGTCGGTCGATACCTGTACCTTTCGCCTCTTGTTCGGCCAAGTAGGCCTCCTTCTCGGCTAACTTCTTCGCCTCTTCCTCCTCTTTCTTCACCTGTTCGATGATTTTATCAATCACTGCCAGCCGTTCTGCTTCCGGCATTTTAGCCAAGGTCTGCAAACTGTCCTGCAGGTGAACAGCCTCCACATGTACCACCAATTCATCCAGTACTGCGGATAGTTTGGAGACACGCTCGTAATCTTTATATTCTTTCTGAATACCGGCCAACGCTCCGCTAAAGTTCGGTTGCGCCTGCACATAGTTACGCTGTTGAAAATAGAGGTCACCTAATTTAATCTGACATATCGCTTTGTCTAAACCGTTCTGCGTACTTTTCTCCACTCCCAACTCATAGTTTTTTATGGCGTTCAGCGTATCCTCCCGACTTAGATACAGGTTCCCCAAAGCATAGTAGACCTGATCTAACAGGTCTTTATTCTTCTCACTCTTCGCCATCCGCTGAAGCTTCTTCACGACCTTCTGATAGTTTCCTCCGGTAAATACTTCTGTCTGACGAATGCGAGCGGCGAACTCCAGCTCATACGGGGGATTTGCTTTTATCACCTGTCCAAACATCTGATAAGCCAGCCCGTTTTGTTCCAACTCGGTGTATATCTGTCCTAAGAGGTATTTCATGCGGGAACGCTGACGGCGATTCTTTTCTGCCTTAATAGCGGTCTTAAAGTAGGGAACTGCCTCCTCAAACTGTTTGTTCTTTACCAAGTAGTCGGCATACACAGCTGCATACTGGTTCAAGTTCTTCTTTGGAATCCCATTGGTATTCAGTTTTCCTAAAATATCTTCTGCCTCGTAGAACCAATCCATCTCTGAGTAGCAGCGAGCTTGCCACAAGCGAGCTTCCGCCACGACCTCTTCATCATGTGCATAATGACGGGCGATATAGGAAAAGGTAGCCGAAGCCTGCAAAAAGTCTGCGTTATAGAACTGTGCCTGTCCCATCAGCAACCAACATTTCTTTAGGAAAGGGTTGTATTCCTCTTGCTCTTGCCAAGCACGTTGTTTCGGGTCATTACGCCATCCGGCTTTCTTAGGCGGCTTTGCCTTAATGGAGTGTAGTTTAATGGCTTTGTTGCTCTTTTCAATGGCTCGGTCGAAGGGACCGCCGGTGTTTTGCTTCTCTTTGGGTTGGGCACTGATCGGGTACATCAGAATCATGTCAGAATAACTCTCTTTGTAGCCGTTCTGCATGGAGAGTAGTGCCTCATCAAAAGAGGTCTTTCCGTTGAAGTAAATATTATAGCGGGAAGTAAAGGCATGATAAAATCGGCTCGCCTTCGTATTCTTCTTCGTACTGCAAGACCAGAACAGAGAGACTGCCAACAATAGAATTATATAATAGAAACCTTTCTTCATGAAATCATCTGCCACATGCCCATCCCTACGTAGGAATAACCTTGTTTATCCCCTTGTGCATATTTTTATTTTAACGCTCACGTACTGCTTTTATTGCTTTCATTATTAAAAAGAAAAGAACCAGTACCAAAATGATAAACGCTCCAGAAGGCACATTCAGATAGTAAGAGAGAACCAATCCGGAGACACAGCCCAAGAACCCCAGTAGCATACTTCCCCAGATAATCTTTTTGAAGTCTGAAGTAAACAGGTTTATGGAAATCTGCGGTAGGGTCAGCAGACTCATCAAAAGCATAATGCCGACCATACGAATCGACAGCACAATAGTCACCGCTACCAAGCAAATCATCGTATATTCTATCAACCGTACCGGAAGCCTTTGCGTCAGTGCGAAATCCCGATCAAAAGCGACATAAACAATCTCCCGCAAAAAGAATCCGAAAAGAAGGATGAGGAGGAGGGTCAAGATAGCCATCCCGATCAAATCACCGGTAGAGATCGTCAATATGTTTCCAAACAGATAGGCCGAAAGATTAGGAGCATACCCCGGAGTCAAGAAGATAAAAATAACTCCCAATGCCATCCCTAACGACCAGACTCCTGCAATCGCAGAATCCTCCCGAATGTTTTGTGTCCGACTCATCCACTCTACTCCCAACGCAGAGAGTACGGAAAAAACCATCGCCATCAGTACCGGATTCATCCCCAAATAGAACCCCAGACCTAACCCGCCAAAAGAGGCATGCGTAATCCCGCCGCTAATAAAAACCAAACGTCGTGAAACAATATAGGTCCCCACAATACCGCAAGCAATGGCGGTAAGCAGACTTCCTAATAAAGCATGTTGAAAAAAACTATATTGCAGTAAATCCATTCTCTATCTCTTCTTAATCTCTATTTTTTTCGGTCGGCAGGGAAATAGTATTCCCTCGGCAGGAAACAAGAATTTCCTCGGCAGGGAATTTTCCTCCAATGCTAATGGATTCGCCGTTCACCGACAATCAAAAAAGCTTCATCCTTCAATGCGTCCGGCAAATTGATCTCACGCAACTGAAGACTCCGTAACCATCCGGCAACCTCTACCTCCTGCAACGTGTAGAGTACCTCTCGAAACTCATTCTCCGCCTCCTCGTCATAGGCGTCCGAAGCTATGCCCCGAAACCGATCCAGCTCCTCGTCATCATAATATTCGATTCCTTTACTCACAGCAGCTAACAGGCTATCCCGTTCGCAGGTCTCATGCTGTCCGCAGCATTCTTCTTCTGCAGTCAGCTCTTTCGGTTCAGGAATCTCTGTGATCTCTCCGCGCTCCAACATCTGTTGCAGCTTCCGGTTCCGGAAATATCCAGCTACAGCGGCGACAAGTCCTAAAGCAATTATACCTATTATAATATACCACATGATACTTAATAAGAGGTTATAGAATATCCAGCCGCCTTGAGATCTTCCCAAAAATGCGGGTAACTCTTACTTACAACTTCGGGATCAGCAATCTCTATTCCTTCCGGGCGAACCAACGCAGCCGGGGCAAAAGCCATAGCCATACGGTGATCTTCATAGGTAGCAATCACCGGATGTTCTTCCGGTTCACAGCGTTCACCATTCCACTCCAGAATGCTATCATTACTATCCGTCAGCAGATACCCTAACTTACGAAGCTCTGTTTTCAATGCCTCAATACGATCCGTCTCCTTAATCTTCAGGCTTTGCAATCCCGTAAAGCGGAAAGGCGTATTCATTAACACGCAAGCCACCACAAATGTTTGTGCCAAGTCCGGTTCATTCACGAAGTTATAGTTCAACTTCTTAACGCTGTTACCATTACGTCTGAGAAGTACTCCCCGTTCAGTGAAAGTAGTACCGACTCCCAATTGAGCAAAGAGTTTGGCTCCTGCAGAATCTCCTTGCAAACTATTCTTAAATAATCCCAACAACTCAATCTCTGCGTTTCGCGACAACGCCATCATAGCATACCAGTAGGAAGCGGCGCTCCAATCTGACTCCACCGTGAAAGGGATTGGGTTGTACTCTTGCGGACGGACTTTAATGGTAGAGCCGTTCCACTCTGCTTTTACAGCATATTGCGCCATCAATTGCAGTGTAAGATTGATATAAGGCTTTGAGATGATATTTCCCTCCAAATGCAAAGTCAATCCGTTCTCCATCAGCGGAGCAATCATCAACAATGCAGATATATACTGCGAACTAACTCCGCCGGCCAACGAAATCTCGCCACCCTGCAAAGCACTTCCGAAGATTCGCAAAGGAGGATACCCCTCTTTCTCCATATACTCGACCTTTGCCCCCAAAGCATTGAGCGCGTCTACCAAGATCTTTATCGGACGGTTCTTCATACGTTCCGTACCGGTGATTGTCCACTCGCCTACTACCTTAGACAAAAAAGCTGTCAAGAACCGCATAGCAGTTCCCGCAGCTTTTATATCAAAATCACGTTCGTTTGAGTTCAGAGCCTTAACCATCACTTCCGTATCGTCACAGTCCGACAGATTCTGAATATCATACGGACTATAACTCAATGCGTTTAGGATTAACGCACGATTACAGATACTCTTTGAAGCAGGAAGCTTAACAGAAGCTTTCAATAAGGCTGGAGCTGTTATTCTATATTTCATTATAATTGCACAATTATACGGAGTGCAAAAGTACAGATTTTATGCTTTCCAATAAAGCCCCTCGCTCTCTATTTCTTCAAATAAGGCTTCCCTTTCTTCCAAAAGACCTCCTCTTGCGTGATAAACCAAGTCTTTCCATGATCATTATTGCCCTGATAAAAGAGGTAAGTCCGTCCGTCTACATCTGTGAAGATATGAGGATGTCCGGATTCACTGGAGTTCCATTCCCCCGGCTTACCGTTAGGCAAGAAAGGCTCCTCCGAGAGGCGTTTCCAGACGATGCCATCCCGGCTTTCCGCCACTCCGACCTGTTGGGGAGCATTATTGTAGGCACCGGCATAGAACATAAACAGTTTCTTTCCTTTCTTGGCGATAGAAGCACCTTCGATACACTGTCCTTCCCAAGGATAAACCGGATAGAGGATCGATGAATCGGCAGCCTGTACCCAATCCTCCCGATTAAAAGTCGTATTTCCCGGAGCAACAGCCACTCCCTGCATTTGGATCTTATAGTCCTTGTCGCGAGTCGCAAAATAGAGGAAATAGCGTCCTTCAAATTCGCACACCTCCGCGTCTATCGCTCTTCCACAATTCCAATCACCTGTAGGAGAGAAAATCGGATTCGTCGCGTTCCGTTCAAAATGAATACCATCTTCAGATACGGCATGACAAATCGCATCCTTTTTCCCATTCCCATACGTCTGATAGAACAGATGAACCTTGCCATCCTTCACCAAAGCACCGGGGGCACAAAGTCCCTTCTTCTCATATTCAGCATTCGGAGCAGGCGTGATCTCCCCCACCTTAGTCCAATTCACCAAATCGCTGCTGGCTGCAATACCTATATTCCAGCCGGAATTAGGATCACCCTTCTTAGGCGGTATCGAATGATACATCAAATAACGTCCCTTGAAATTCACCACGTGCGGGTCTTTCGCATAAGGGACTCCCACTCGAGAGGTATCCCCGTACATCATCCGTACCTTCTGGGCTCCCATCCTCCCCGGGAGTAAAATCAAAGCAAGAAACAGCAATAAAGTCTTTATTCGCATGGTATTTAAGTTTTTATTTTGAGCCTAACAAAGTCATAACCTCCTCTTCCGACAGCTTGGCTATCTTGGCAATTGAAGAAATGTCCATCCCCTGTTCACGCATATTTTGAATCATAAGACGAATACCCTCGAATTTACCTTCCGCTCGTCCTTTGGCTTCCCCCTCTTCGAGTCCTTCTGCCTTACCTTCTTCAAGCCCTTGGTGATAAAAGGTGTACATCGTATTGTTATAATCCCTATAGTGCTTCAATGCCTGGTCGTATTCCCAACGTTCTTCCTCACTCAAAGTAGCCACGTTTGCAACCTCCAGGATCTTCCCGAAAACGGATTTCTCTACATAAAAAGGATAATTCTCAAATGTTTCCATATTCTTCAATAAATAAATCCAACGATCAAAATCGGTCTGACACTCCTCCACCGTCTTGTTAAAATGGGGCAAACTCAAATAAATCTGACGCATTTTGTTGTTCACCACCTCTCCCGTTTCACGGTCTGCCAATACAACATCCGTACGAAACTTCGTCAACGACGCTATCTTAAAATTCAAAAAGAAGATGCCATATACCGGACAAATCTCATATCTCCAAGCGGTACCTTTCAGCCCCTGCTCGTCTATCATTCGGCATAGATAATACAACGCACGATCCAGGAAATAACCCTGATACTGGTTTTGTATCTCTACGATGAACTGTGTGCCGTCCTCATCCTCACATAGAATGTCGTAAATCACCACCTTATGATTCAAAGACCTCGGAACCTTCTCCTTATTCATCAGGTTGATACGCTTCACATGGCGCTCATCTCCCAAAATCACTCGTATCAGTTCCGTCAGCAACTCTTTACTCACTTCCCTACCGAACAGATGTTTAAACCCCACGTCGGTAAAGGGATTCATATACTTTCCCATAGTTTTTAGGATTTAGTTAATACTGTTATTTGTTTGAAAGCAAAGATAAGAGTTTATTCAGAACATCATCGCCATTTCAGAGGGAATTTTCCAGTCCGGACAAAGTTTCAGGGAGAGGCTTAGTGGTCGTGACTTCCCAACGCGGACGGTCGCAACCTTCGCGACCGGTAAGGTATTACTTCTTATTCCGTACGGAATATACTCGTATTCCACTCGGAATAATTTACAATTCCACTCGGAATATAATTTTATTCCGTACGGAATATTTCTTTATTCCACGTGGAATTATAAAAAAGACCTTACCAGTCGCGGAAGTAGCGACCGGTAAGGTTGGGAAGGGAAGAAGCTATGGGGTAGCTGGAGATAACAAAAAAGGGGATTGGGATAAATCCTTTCTCAACATATTTATCTTTCAAATTCTGTCTGAAATAGAAGAATAATCTCTTTTAAATCGTATATTTGCGACTGTTATGATGAAAAATAATATTCTCTACATTATTTGCTTGCTCTTTTGTGTTTCGGGCAAGGCTCAAATTAGCCACGGCGGAACACCCTTACCTCTTTCCATCACAAAAAGTCAAGAGGAGGATCTATTTATTCAAATGCCTGAGTTTAACCTCAGAGAGCAACTTCGGCAGGATTCACTTGAGGCAAGTGATTTTCGTAACGGATATCGGTTTGCTTACAAATTTATAACTGATTACACACCGGACAATTCGGGTATTCATTTCACGCTTCCAGACGGAACAAAAGTATGGCGATTAGGTTTTTATTCTCCCAATGCTTACTCTCTCAATCTGTTATTCAGTCAATATCATCTTCCAGAAGGGGCTCGCGTGTACCTTTATAATAAAGACCAAACAGAAGTATTAGGTTCTTTTACTCACTTAAATAATTCAGAATTAGGATTACTGCCTGTTGCACCGATTGTGGGAGACCGAATAATCGTCGAATATCAAGAGCCGGCTACGGTTGCTTTCCCGGGACAACTGACCATTGGGGAAGTTAATCATGGATATCGTCAGTTCCGAATTTCTGAACCACAACCAGACCAGTCTAATTTCTGGTGTATGCCCCCTTTGGCCTGTTATCAAGATACTACAGAGTATTATAATGCCATTGAGCGAAGTGTTATTTTACTTATTATCAATGGGACAACAAGTTGTACAGGCACATTAGTTAATAACACCGCACAGGATGGGAAACCCTATCTATTAACCGCTTCCCACTGTTTGAACGAGCGATTTCAACTAACCAACCCGGACTATGCTGCCGTTGCCGGAAATATTATCTGTTATTTCAATTATAACAGTCCTCAATGCAGTCCGGTAGAAGTTGGACAAACAGACCAAACCATGTCCTCTGCTTACTTTCGCGCAGCTAATGAAAAGACAGATATGGCCTTATTGGAGTTATTGGAAGTACCACCGACAGATTATAATGTATATTATGCTGGCTGGAATGCACAGGACAAAGGGGTAAATCCCTATGTTTGTATTCACCATCCGGGAGGTTCTTTAAAACGACTAAATCAAGTTGATGGAGACATCGAATTACTCACTTATACTATACAGGAAATGGATTTCAATCCGCTTACTCATTGGAAAGTAAGCCGTTGGTCTACAGGATGTACAGCCGCAGGTTCTTCGGGCTCTCCTCTGATTGATGGGAATAATCATGTTATTGGAGCTCTAACCGGTGGATCCTCTTTTTGTAGTTCACCTATCAATGATTATTTCTTCGCTTTACAAAAAAGTTGGGCAGAGCCGGCTGATAGTAGCAAACAACTTAAATGTTGGTTGGATCCTATCGGTTTAGAAACACCTATTTGTGACGGAATGGATACAAACTCATCTGGAACAGCACTTGAAGGTTTTCCAATAGAAACCGAATTAAATTGGTCTATCGATCAAAAGAATCGGACTATTCATCTCTCATTTCCTGCTGTTATCACGCAAGCAAGCTTAACACTGATCACGATTGAAGGAAAGATTGTAATGCAAATCCCTATTCATCATCAAGAGGCAACGATAAAGACAGGAGGTATATCCCCTGGTATATATATAGCTAAAGTGGTTTATAACAACAAAGTTTATACAAAAAAGGTCTTGTTTTAATTAAAATAAGCATGATTAGAAAGATTTTATACATTGTTTGTTCGACATAAACAAAAAATGCTTTAATTTTGCATGTTGATAGATAGGAGCAGATTGAAAGTGAATATATAAACATAATAACATTTTAAACTTACATCAAAATTATGAACAAAAAGTTTTTATTGCCTTTCTTCGTATTGGCAGCACTTCTAACTTTTTCTTCTTGTTCAAACAAGTTGAAACCGTTAGCTGAAGAGTACATCAAAGCTGAACCGCAGCCGTTAGAGGCTATCGGAGGCAAAGTACCTGTAACTATCAACGCTACTTTCCCTGCAAAATGGTTCAACAAGAAAGCGGTAGTAACTGTAACTCCGGTTCTTCGTTACGAAGGTGGTGAAGCATGGGGTACATCTTACACTTACCAAGGTGAAAAAGTAAAAGGTAACAATCAAGTTATCCCGCAGAAAGAAGGTGCTAATGTAACAATGAAGTCTGCTTTCACTTACAAACCTGAAATGAAAAAGTCAGAATTATATTTGACTTTTGACGCTAAAATCAAAAACAAAACTGTTAAATTGCCAGATGTAAAGATCGGTGAAGGTGTTATCGCAACATCAGAATTGGCTGATGCAGCTACTGCTAATGCAGCTATCGCAGCAGACAAATTCCAGCGTATCATTAAAGAAGCTCACGATGCAAACATCATGTTCCTTATCCACCAAGCTGAACTTCGTTCTAAAGAATTAAAGAAAGACGAAATCGCAGATTGGAAGAACTTGGTTAAGAATGCAGATGAAGCTCCTAACCAGAATGTAGCAATTGAAATCTCTGCTTACGCTTCTCCTGATGGTGGTGTTAAATACAACACTGGTTTGGCTGAAAGACGTGAAGGTAACACAAACAAATATTTGGCTAAAGAATTGAAGAAGATGAAAGTGGACGTTCCTGTTGACGCTCGCTACACAGCTCAAGACTGGGAAGGTTTCCAAGAATTAGTTTCTAAATCAAACATCCAGGATAAAGACCTTGTATTACGAGTTCTTTCTATGTACAAAGATCCTGAACAACGCGAACAGGAAATTAAGAACATCTCTTCTGTATTCAGTACTTTGGCAGAAGAAATCTTACCTCAACTTCGTCGTTCTCGTTTGACTGCTAACATCGAAATCATCGGTAAGTCTGACGAAGAAATCAGCGCATTGGCTAAGAGTGATCCTAAAGCATTGAACATCGAAGAAATCCTTTACGCTGCAACATTGACAAACAATGACAACGAAAAGATGGCTATCTATAAGAAAGCTTCTGAATTGTATCCTAACTGCTACCGTACATGGAACAACATCGGTATGATGGCATTCCGTGCTGGCGATTTGAACAAGGCTGAACAAATGTTCAACAAAGCAAACTCAGTTAAGAACAATCCAGAATCAAATATGAACTTAGGTTTGATTGCTTTGACAAAGGGTGACCAAGCTAAAGCTCAGCAATTATTTGGTAGTGCTTCTGGTGTTGCAGAATTAGGTGAAGCTCTTGGTGTTCTTTACTTAGAACAAGGTGAATGGGCTAAGGCTGCAAATTCTTTTGGCTCTGTAAAATCTAATAATGCTGCATTAGCTCAGATTTTAACAAAAGATTATAGCAAGGCTTCTCAAACTTTGAATGCAGTTGCTAAGCCAGACGCAACAACTTCTTACTTGAAAGCAATCGTTGCTGCTCGTACAAATGATTCTAATGGTGTAATCAGTAACTTGAAAGCTGCTATTGCAGCTGATAAGTCTTTGGCTAAAGAAGCTGCTACAGACTTAGAATTTGCTAAATATGCAACTAACAGTGACTTCGCTTCATTGGTTAAGTAATTATTAGATTTATATAGATAAGAAGGAGATGGGCAAGAGTTCATCTCCTTTTTTATATCCTATAACATAGATCCAATGATAACTTTCACTCTTTTAACTAAATATCTATCAAATCAAGCA
Source organism: Parabacteroides sp. (assembly GCA_017481945.1). Lineage (GTDB taxonomy): Bacteria > Bacteroidota > Bacteroidia > Bacteroidales > Tannerellaceae > Parabacteroides. Next base: position 191,050 of record JAFUOJ010000011.1, read on the forward strand.
GGAAATATTTCCTAATCTCCCACACATTGCTTATTTTTGGAAATTCTATCGAAATTAGGAAAAATACACAAATACAAATGCAAAAACAAATGAAATCAATGGTTATCGCCTTAGCGGCGTGCATGGCCATACCCGCTATGGCCCAAAAGACAGATTTGGTTAATCCAATCATCGGTACTAATGGCATGGGACACACTTTTCCTGGTGCTTGTGCTCCTTTTGGTATCGTGCAGGTAAGTCCTGATACTGATACTATTCCTCAGAACATTGACGGGGTTTACCAACCGCGTGTTTATGAATATTGCGCAGGTTATCAGCACAAAGACAGTTCAATTGTTGGTTTTAGCCACACACACTTCAACGGTACAGGTCACTCAGATTTGGGTGATATTTTATTAATGCCTTATACAGGTGAAACTCAACTAAATCCGGGAACAGCAGAAAATCCGGATAGTGGATATCGTTCTCGCTTCAGCCATGACACAGAGGTTTCTCATCCGGGTTATTATGAAGTTCTTTTGGCTGATGATCAAATTAAAGTACAGTTAACAGCAACTCAACGTACTGGTATTCACAAATATACTTATCCTGCAAATCAAACAAAGAAATTAATTCTTGATTTGAATCATGGTATTTACAACTATGACGGTAAAGTACTATGGGCAAACTTACGTGTTGAGAATGATACCTTAATCACAGGTTATCGTATTACAAACGGCTGGAGCCGAGTAAACTACACTTATTTTGCAATTTCATTCTCTCAACCAATTACGCACTATGGTTATAAAGACTTTGGTCCGATTAAGTATGGTGGTGGTTTACGTCGTTTCCCACATGAAGAGAACTTCCCTGAAATCGGTGGTCGTCAAGTAGTTTCTTATTTTGAATTCGAAGGAGGTGCAAAACCTTTAGAAGTTAAAGTAGCTCTATCAGCAGTCGGAACAGACGGAGCAATCAAGAACTTACATGCAGAAGCTTCAGGTAAATCCTTTGATACTATTCGTAAAGAGGCAAATGAAAAATGGGAAAAAGAACTTTCTGTTATTGACGCAGAGGGGAATAACGACCAAATGACAATGCTTTATACATCTTTGTATCACACTATGATCAATCCATCTGTTTACATGGACGTAGACGGTAGATATCGTGGTCTTGATCATAATATTCACCAGTCTAATGATTTTACAAATTACACCGTATTTTCAGTTTGGGATACTTATCGTGCACTACATCCACTATTTAATATCATCAAACGTGAAGAGAGTGTAGACATCATTAAATCTATGATCACTCACTATCAACAAAGTGTTCATCACATGCTTCCTATTTGGTCACACATGGCTAACGAGAACTGGTGTATGAGAACTTATCACTCTGTTTCTGTATTGGCAGACGCAATCACAAAAGGTCTTCCTATTGATAAAAACGAAGCATTAAAAGCAATGATCAGCACTTCTAATGTTCCTTATTTTGACTACACCGCAGAATATAAACAATATGGTTACATTCCTTTTGAATGTTCAAAAAGTTCTTCTGCTTCTACTACATTAGAGAATGCTTTCGAAGACTGGGCTATTTATAGTACAGCTTCCAAAATGGGAGATAAACAGACAGCTGAAATTTACAAGAAACGTGCTCTATCTTACCAGAACTTATTTAAACCAGGATTCGGTTTTGCTTGTCCTCGTTACAAAGACGGTAGTTGGAAAGAAGATTTAGATGTATTAGAAACACACCACCAAGGTTTCTTGGAAGGAAACTCTTGGAACTATTCATTCTATGTACCACAGGCTCCTACTAACTTAATTAAGTTAATGGGTGGCGATCGTAGTTTCGTCAATAAATTAGATTCATTGTTTACAATGCATTTACCAGATAAGTTCTTTGAAAATACAGAAGATGTAAGTCGTGAAGGTTTATTAGGGACTTATGGACATGGTAATGAACCTAGCCAGCACATTCCTTATCTATATGCTTGGTCTTCACAACCGTGGAAAACTCAATATTGGGTACGTGAAATTATGAATAAGATGTATCGCAACAACATCGACGGTTTGTGTGGTAACGATGACTGTGGTCAAATGTCTGCATGGTATATTTTCTCTGCAATGGGCTTCTATCCTGTATGTCCAGGTACAGACCAGTATATCATTGGTGCTCCTTATTTACCTTACTTAAAAGTTAATTTGGAAAATGGTAAAACATTTGAAATAAAAGCTCCGAAAGTAAGCGACAAGAACCGTTATATCAAGTCAGTAAAATTGAATGGTAAAGTTTACAACAAAGCTTATATCACCCATGATGACATTATGAATGGTGGTGAACTTATTTTCGAAATGACTTCTAAACCTAACAAGGGAAGAAAGTTAGAAAAACCTTATTCATTGATTGATTAAAACGAGGTATCATGAGATTATTTGTCATAAATATTCTCTCTATTATTTTAGGAGCACAGGTGTTTTTCGCCTGTGCTCCTTCTCTTAATAAAGAGGAAAGTCCTAAACATCGGCTCATTCACAACAATGATGGAACTGATTTGTTAGGGAATCTATGGTTTAACAAACGGCCATTGACGCTTGCGGATTTAGATTCCTGTGTGAGTATGGTTGCTAATTCTCAAGTTACAACCTATATGATTTGTACAGGGAGTAATCTATTTCACTATCGTTCTAACTATGGACGCATATTAGGTGAAGACTTTAAAGGATTAAAACTTCGAGAATCTGATTCTATACAATATAAAACTCTTCAAACCTATTATTTAAACCATTTAAATTTAGAAAAAGAGGGAACAGATCTTATATCTTACACTCTAAAAAAGGCTAAAGAAAAAGGGTTAGAGACTTTTATCACTTGTCGATTGAATGACCTACACTTTAATGATACAACAACAAACTGTCCTACATCCTATTCTGAATTTTGGGTACAACATCCTGAATACTGGTTAAAGGACTCTACACAAGGTTGGAATAGTGCAGGAGCTCTCAATTTTGCAATAAAGGAGGTAAGAGATTATAAATTAACCGTTATTTCTGAGCAATTAGAAAAATATGCCAATTTCGTCGATGGATATGATTTGGATTTTATGCGTTTCATCGTCTATTTCAAATCAGGAACAGGAGTAAAAAATGCCCCTCTCCTAACTCAGTTTGTCAAAGATGTCCGTAAAAAAGTCGATGAAATATCAGCTAAACAGAGAAGAAAAATTCTGCTTTCAGCTCGTATTGCTCCAACTGTAGAACAAAATTTAATGAAAGGCATAGATATTCGTGAATGGCTACGTTTAGGTCTATTAGATTTTATTAGTACTGGTATTCATTGGCAAGGTAACCCAGCAATGCCTGTTGCCCAATTTAAAGAGGAATTAGGTAATGATTTAAATATTCCATTTTATAGTTCAGTAGACGATGGTGGGTATCATTATTCTCAACGAGAGACATGGTCTCACGGTATATACCGAGGTATGTGTTCACATATTCTTTCACAAGGAGCAGACGGAATCTATCTATTCAACTATTACTTTGGTGAATTAGCCAAACACAATGGTAAATTACATTTAGAAGACGGAGGACAAGTCTGTCGTGTCATCATGCCAGAACTTCTCCAAGAATTAGGATCTTTAGAAACCCTAAAGAGACGGAACAAGATTTATGCATTGTCAGATGGAAGAATTGAATATGAAATCAAACATAATACACCTCTTCCTTTAAATGTAAATAAATTAGAACGATCACAAGCTCAAATTTATGTAGGAGATATGGTCGAAGAGGATTATCCTCAAGAGGTTATTCTTTTTATCCGTACCAATCATCCTGCTTCTTATCAACTACTAGTCAATGGAGAAAAAGTAGAAAAAGAAATGCCTTCTTATACTCTTTTATACGATAAAGAACGTAAATTGAAAAGAGATGAGAAAGTTTATGCTTTTATACTTCCAGAACATACTCTTAAACATGGGAATAATATTATTGAATTTCTATCACAAGGAGAAGAGTTTACTATCAAACGAATAGAATTGGCATTGAAATACGGAGATGTTGAAACACACGGATACTTCTAAAAAATCACCCAAAAGTCAAGCATAAACTTTTGGGTGATTCTTTTATAGCCATTCTATTCCTATCTATTTTGTCTTTTACGTTCTAATTCATCTAAGATTATTTTACGCATACGCATACTATTCGGTGTAATTTCCACATATTCATCACCTTTGATATATTCCAAAGCATCTTCCAAACTAAAAACAGTTGGAGGAGCCAACGAAACTTTATCATCAGAACCTGAAGCGCGCATATTCGTTAACTTCTTAGACTTTGTCACATTTACAACAAGATCATTATCTTTTGTATGCTCTCCCACAACCTGTCCTGCATATACTTCATCTCCAGGGGCGATGAAGAAACGTCCGCGTGATTGTAAATTATTCAATGCATAAGCATAGGCTGTACCCGTTTCCATCGCAATAATAGAACCATTTGTACGACGTTCCATATCTCCTTTCCAAGGTTGATATTCAAGGAAACGGTGCGCCATAATAGCTTCTCCCGCAGATGCTGTCAGCACAGCATTATTCAAACCTATAATACCACGAGAAGGGATTGTAAACTCAAGGTGCATACGATCATTTTTACTTTCCATCATCGTCATCTCACCTTTTCGTTTTGTCACCATATCAATAATACGGCTAGCACAATCCTCTGGCAAGTTTACAGTAAGTTGTTCAACCGGTTCACATTTTTCTCCATTTATTTCTTTAATAATAACTTGAGGCTGACCAACTTGCAATTCATATCCTTCACGACGCATAGTCTCAATCAAGACTGACAAATGAAGAACACCACGACCATATACCAACCATGAATCTGCCGAATCCGTCGGAACAACACGTAAAGCTAAATTCTTATCTAACTCTTTTGTCAAACGGTCAAAAATATGGCGAGAAGTAACAAACTTACCATCCTTACCGAAAAATGGAGAGTTGTTAATTGTAAAAAGCATTGACATCGTCGGTTCATCTATTGCAATAGTTGGTAACGCTTCAGGTTCATTCGCGTCTGCAATTGTTTCACCAATTTCAAACCCTTCCACACCAATAATAGCACAGATATCTCCAGACTGAACAGAATCCACTTTTGTACGTCCCAATCCTTCAAAGACATCAATCTCTTTAATTTTGGATTTTACCATCGAGCCATCACGTTTACATAACATGATATCTTGTCCCTCACGTAATTCTCCACGATGTACACGACCTACAGCAATACGCCCTACATATTTAGAATAATCCAAAGAAGTAATCAACATTTGTGAAGCTCCCTCCAACACCTCTGGTTCTGGTATATACTGAATAATTGCGTCCAACAATGCTGTAATATCCTCTTTCGGCTTTTTCCAATCTTCAGACATCCAACCTTGCTTTGCAGAACCATAAATAGTTGGGAAATCCAACTGTTCTTCTGTTGCGTCTAAGTTAAACATCAAATCAAATACCATTTCCTGTACTTCATCAGGACGGCAATTCGGTTTATCAACTTTATTAATAACAACAATTGGTTTCAATCCTAACTGAATAGCCTTTTGAAGCACAAAACGAGTCTGTGGCATTGGCCCTTCAAATGCGTCAACCAATAACAGACAACCATCTGCCATATTTAGAACACGTTCTACTTCTCCACCAAAATCAGCGTGCCCCGGAGTATCGATAATATTGATTTTATAACCTTTATAATTGATAGATACATTCTTAGCAAGAATCGTAATTCCTCGCTCGCGTTCCAAATCATTGTTGTCCAGAAACTGATCCGGTTCTGCCTGTCCTTCACGAAAAAGCTTACCGGCTAATAACATTTTATCCACAAGCGTTGTTTTGCCGTGGTCTACGTGCGCAATAATCGCAATGTTTCTAATCTTTTGCATTGAAAACTAATTTACTGGCGACAAAAATACAATAAATTTACGATATGTATATGTCAATCGTATTCCAAAATAAAAAAGAGATATAAAAAGATTTGCTAATCCAAAAGGAATAACTACCTTTGTCGCCGCTTAGATAACATAGTATTAATTTATTAAAGTACACAAGAATCATGTTTTTAGATTCAGCAAAGAAAAAAGAACTTTTCGAAAAGTATGGTAAATCTGCAACAGACACAGGTTCTGCAGAAAGCCAAATTGCACTGTTTACAGTACGTATTTCACATTTGACAGAACATTTAAAGGTTAATCACAAAGACCACAGTTCAGAAAGAGCTTTGAAGATGTTGGTTGGTAAACGTCGTCGTTTATTGGATTACCTTATCAAAACTGATATCGAAAGATATCGTTCTATCATCAAAGAACTTGGTATCAGAAAGTAAAAAGTTATTTCCTCGAAAGAAGTTTAAAAGGATGGCCTTCTTGAAAGACCATCCTTTTTTCTTTTCAAGAATAAATTATAAGTTCATAAATATCAATCATTAAATAATAAATAACAAACTATTACTTATTATATGGGAACCAATAAAATTATCGGAGCAAAAATTAAAAGCATCCGTGAATCTAAACAACTCTCTATAGAAGAAACGGCCGAACGCTCAGGCTTAAGTATTGAACAAATTGAACGTATTGAAGGGAATATCGATTTCCCCTCTTTAGCACCTTTAATCAAAATTGCTCGTGTTTTAGGAGTACGTTTAGGAACATTCTTAGATGATCAATCTGAGTTAGGCCCCGTTGTATGCCGGAAAAAAGATAGTAACAATGAAGCGAGTGGTATCGGATTTAGCAATAACGACAGCCAAGCTCGTAAACATATGGAGTATCACTCTTTATCACAGGATAAATCAGGCCGTCACATGGAACCGTTTCTGATTGACGTTGCACCAACAGAAGAAGGTGTTAATTTCGTTCTTTCTTCTCATGAAGGGGAAGAATTTATCTATGTGATGGAAGGTGTTCTTGAAATCAATTATGGTAAGAACACCTATATCTTAGAAGAAGGTGACAGTATCTACTATGATTCAATTGTTGCACATCACGTACATGCAGCAGCAAATAATACAGCAAAAATCCTTGGTGTCATTTATACTCCTTATTAATTTCATCTATGGCAATACAATTACAGAACAAAACGCTCGGGCAATGGATGGAATATTGGGCTGAGACAACACCCGACAAAGAATATTTAGTATATTCCGACCGAGATTTACGCTTCACCTGGAAAGAATTCAACTCTCGTGTGGATAGAATGGCAAAGGGAATGCTCTCTATAGGGGTTAAACATGGAACCCATGTAGGGATTTGGGCAACGAATGTTCCCGATTGGCTTACATTCTTATATGCAGCCGCTAAAATTGGAGCAGTTGCCGTTACTGTCAATACCAATTATAAGCAAAGTGAATTGGAGTTTTTAGTGAAGGACGCAGACATCCATACACTATGCATTACAGATGGAGTCTTCGACGGAAGTTATATCGACATGGTATATACTATGCTCCCTGAGTTAAAAGAATCACAACGAGGATTCCTTAAAAGCGAACGTTTCCCAGTCCTAAAAAATGTTGTCTACATCGGACAAGAAAAGTTCAGAGGGATGTATAATACCCCTGAATTACTCTTATTGGGAGAAAACATTGATGACAATACATTAATCGAAGCTAAGAAATTAGTAGAGCCACATGATGTTGTTAATATGCAATACACTTCAGGGACTACAGGCTTTCCCAAAGGAGTTATGTTAACACACTACAACATTGCCAACAATGGTTTACTAACAGGTGAACATATGAAATTCACTTCGAAGGATAAACTTTGTTGTTGTGTCCCACTATTTCATTGCTTCGGTGTCGTATTAGCTTCTATGAACGTATTAACACATGGTTGTACGCAGGTAATGGTAGAGAAATTCGACCCTCTAGTTGTCTTAGCTTCCATTCATAAAGAACGCTGTACAGCACTTTATGGTGTACCAACAATGTTCATTGCCGAACTAAATCACCCCATGTTCAATATGTTCGATCTTACCTCCCTGCGAACAGGTATCATGGCAGGTTCTCTCTGTCCTATTGAACTAATGAAGCAGGTAGAAGAAAAAATGTTCATGCGTGTTACCAGTGTGTACGGTTTAACCGAGACATCTCCTGGTATGACTCACTCTCGCATAGATGATCCGGAAGAAGTTCGTTATACCACAGTCGGCCATGACTATGAATATACCGAAGTCCGTGTTATTGATCCTGAAACAGGCGAAGAATGTCCAGTTGGTGTACAGGGAGAAATGTGTAACCGAGGTTATAACACAATGAAGGGGTACTACAATAATCCTACAGCAACAGCAGAAATTATTGATAAAGATGGATTCCTACATAGCGGAGATTTAGGGGTCAAAGATGAAAATGGGAATTATCGAATTACCGGGCGTATTAAAGATATGATTATCCGAGGTGGTGAAAATATTTATCCTCGCGAATTAGAAGAATTTTTATATCATTTAGAAGGTGTAAAAGATGTACAAGTGGCAGCTGTTCCTTCTAAAAAATATGGAGAAGAAGTAGGTGCTTTCATTATTTTACATGAGGGAGTAACCATGACAGAGGATATCGTAAAGGATTTCTGCCGAGGAAAGATCGCACGTCACAAAATACCTAAATATATCTTCTTTGTTGATACATTTCCTATGACAGGTAGTGGAAAGATTCAAAAGTTCAAGTTGAAAGATTTATCACTTCAACTTTTAGCAGAAAAAGGTATTATTCCTGTATAAAGAACATACCTTTACATACAAAGAAAAGGAGCTTTTACCATTTAAAAGTTCCTTTTTCTTTCTTAGAAAACTGAATCCCACCAAATATTACTACCTTTGTGTCATAATACATATATTAGAATATTCTCTATGTCACAATTATTTCCAACTAATCTGCCTTATAAAGTAGCAGATATGAGTTTAGCAGAATTCGGTCGTAAAGAAATTGAAATCGCTGAACACGAAATGCCGGGACTTATGGCACTTCGTAAGAAGTATGCTGAACAAAAACCCTTGAAAGGGGCACGTATCACTGGCTCACTGCACATGACCATTCAAACAGCAGTGTTAATCGAAACATTAGTTGCGTTAGGAGCCGATGTTCGCTGGGCAAGTTGTAATATATTCTCTACCCAAGACCACGCTGCTGCTGCAATCGCAGCAGACGGAGTTCCCGTTTTTGCCTGGAAAGGCGAATCATTAGAAGAATATTGGTGGTGTACAGATATGGCACTTCGTTTCCCTGATGGTAAAGGACCACACATGATTGTAGATGATGGTGGAGATGCCTCTCTATTAGTCCACATGGGGTACAGAGCTGAAAATAATGCAGAAACGATCAATCGTAAAGGTAATAATCACGAAGAACAAGTCATCCTTGATACACTTAATCGTATCTTAATCGAAGATAATACTCGTTGGCATCGTACAATTGCTGACATGAAAGGGGTTTCCGAGGAAACGACTACCGGAGTACATCGTTTATACCAAATGATGGAAAAAGGAGAATTATTAGTACCAGCTATAAATGTAAACGACTCTGTTACCAAATCAAAATTTGATAACCTATACGGTTGTCGGGAATCATTAGCAGATGGAATCAAACGAGCTACAGATGTTATGATTGCGGGGAAAGTCGTAGTTGTTGCTGGTTATGGTGATGTTGGTAAAGGATGTTCACATTCTATGCGCTCTTACGGTGCACGTGTCTTAGTCACAGAAATCGATCCCATTTGTGCTTTACAAGCCGCAATGGAAGGTTTTGAAGTAACGACAATGGAAGAGGCTGTAAAAGAAGGTAATATATTTGTTACGACTACTGGAAATTGTGACATTATTACTATCGAACACATGGCGCAGATGAAAGACCAAGCAATCGTTTGTAATATTGGCCATTTTGACAATGAGATTCAAGTTGATAAACTAATCAACTATCCAAACATTAAACATACAAACATCAAACCCCAAGTTGATAAATATACTTTTCCTACTGGAAACTCTATCTTCTTACTAGCAGAAGGTCGTTTAGTCAACTTAGGTTGTGCAACAGGTCACCCATCATTTGTAATGAGCAACTCATTTACAAATCAAGTATTAGCTCAAATGGATCTATGGACAATGCCTTACGAAGTAGGTGTTTATCGTTTACCTAAACGTTTAGACGAAGAAGTAGCTCGTCTACATTTAGAACGTATTGGTGTCAAATTGTCAAAATTAACACAAAAACAGGCTGATTATATAGGTGTTCCTGTCGAAGGACCGTACAAGGCTGAACATTATAGATATTAAAACAAAGAGGGGGAGAAAACTTTTTAACCTCCCCTTTTAATCTTCATTTTTATGAGAATAGCAATTCTTTCTCCTTTTTATCCTTACCGTGGTGGTATTGCCCAATTTAGTGCAATGTTTTATACTGAATTAAAAAAAGAAGGTCACATTGTACAAGCTTTTAATTTTAAACGCTTATACCCAGATTTCCTTTTTCCAGGAAAAACTCAATATGTAGAAAAAGGAGACAAAGCCATTGCTATAGAAAGCCAACGTCTTTTAGATAGTATCAATCCACTCTCTTATTTTCAGACAGTTCAAGCCCTACAAAAATTCAAACCGGAAGTATTAATTATAAGTTATTGGATGTCTTTCTTTGTTCCTGGATATGCACATATTGCGAACAGAATGAAAAAATATTGTAAGGTTATTACATTAATTCATAACGCAATACCTCACGAACCTAAGTTTTTTGACCGACCAATGGCCAAATTATTTTTTAAACAATGTCATGGTTTTATCGTATTAAGCGATATTGTCCGAGACGATTTATTAAAACTCTATCCTAAAGCTCAATATATACAAAATCCTCATCCTCTATACAACCATTTTGGAGTTCCAATTGATAAAAGAATAGCCTGTGATAAAATACATATTCCAAATAATAAAAAGAATCTATTATTTTTTGGATTGATTCGAGATTACAAAGGGTTAGATTTGTTAATTGAGGCTATTAATATTTTAGACAATTCTTACCAACTGATTATTGTAGGAGAATGTTATGGCTCTTTTGAAAAGTATCAAAAACAGATTAATAATTCCCCTGCTAAAGGACGTATTTTTGTTTATAATTATTATATCAGCGATGATGATATACCTTTATTCTTTTCCGCTGCAGATGCTTTAGTTTTACCTTATCGATCAGCTACCCAAAGTGGTGTCGTATCTATTGCTTACCATTACAATTTACCAATGGTTAGTACACCTGTAGGAGATTTTTCTCAGAGTATTGCAAAACCGGGAACCGGTATTGTTGTACCAGAAATATCAGTATCTGCATTAGCAAAAGGTATTCAATCCTTATTCACGGAAGAAACATTGAATTCAATCTCAAAGCAAATAAAAAAAGAGAAAGTAGCTCTTTCATGGGGAACTTTCACAAAAAAACTACTCTCTTTTATAAGAAGATAATATAAATTTATTTTTATCTTTCAGAGTGATATATTATATCTTTTATAGAAAAGCCAATTGCAACCAAAAATAACAAGAGAAGCAATAGAGAACTATAAGAAGCAATATAAGAGGCTGTTATATAGCTATCCGGTCTAAATTCAAAAACAATCTCATGTTTTCCTGCAGGGACTAATAAAGCTCGCAACGTCCAGTCTACTCGAAAATGTGGAACTTCATTACCATCAATCATTGCTTTCCAGCCTGGCTGATAATAAATTTCAGAGAAAACAGCTAATTGTTCTGTTCGAGAATTAGATGTATAAACCAACTTATTAGGACGATAACTATTTAAAGAGATTGTAGCCATAGAATCTATCTGAGGACTAAAACTAACTAATTCAGTCTTAAATTGTTTATCTACAACAGCTTCTTTTAATGGGTTTAATGTTTCCAACGCCATTATTTCCTCATCAGCATTATTTACAAATTTAATAGTATCAACAAACCAAGCATTTCCATATGCAAATGGATTCTTTAATGGAGCTTGTTCCGGATTATAAATAATGTAACGCATATTCAACATATTTAATGAAGGGCATTGAGTAAATGTCTTATATAAATCCTCTGCCGATTGTGCATTCTGTAAAGATCCTATAAGCGAAGATATTTCCCGCCCTAAACGAAAATCTATTAATTCTTGGTACCTTCTTAATTTTGCTGCATGATATCCTCCTATAGATTTATGATAATAAGAAGTATTTGTCTCATTAAATGGATTATTCAAATTTAAAACTCGATAGGATGGATCTTTATCTTTCAAAATCTCAGAATCAGCAATCGTCATTTTATGAACATCATTTCTTTGTCCCTTTGAAATAAAATTGCTTTCATTCAAATAACGACGATCTACAACCCAAAGATCAACTAACACAAAAACAATCATTCCAGATATAACATATTTTGTTATTTTCTTTCGATCCTTAGAAACATAAAACCAAAATAACAAAGAAGCTCCTAACAAAATAAAAGACAAAGATCGTAACGCATCTGAAGAAGCTAAAGAAGCTCTATCTAAAAGTAATGCATTATAATACCAATCAGGTAACTGATACTGAGTATCATAAACAGAATGAAAATTTAAAAATAAATTAGGCATTAACCAAAGTAAAAAACAAATTCCTCCTGTGAAAATCAATGAAATAAAAAGTCCTTTTTTAATTAGAACATCGTCTAGTTTACCAGAAAAAAATTCTTTTAATCCCCAAATAGCAATCATAGGGAAGATTAACCCTGGTATTACTAAAGCCATCTCTACCGTACGAAATTTATTATACATCGGTAAATAATGGAACATAAGGCTATTAAAACTATCAAAATTTCGTCCTAAAGCCAACAAAATAAAAAATAAAGAACAAATAAATAACCACCACTTCATTGGGTTTTTAATCAAAAACATTCCCAAAACAAAAAGGAAACAAATTAAAGCTCCAAAATAAACTGGTCCAGAAGTAAAAGATTTATCTCCCCAATACGTTGGAGCATGTAACTCTTTACCTACCTGAGTACCTTTTTTTCTTAACTCTTTGTATAATTCAGAATCTGGTCCCAATATACCAGCAGAACTACCTCCGTAGGCATTAGGAACTAATAACGTCATTAATTCACCCCTTCCATAACTCCAAGCAAAAGCATAATCTTTATCTAATCCCGAAGAAACCTTTTCACCGTTAGGGGTAGATATTGTTAATTCAGTTGCTCCACGTGTAGAAGTTTTACTTAATTCCCAATTAGCATATAAACTATCAATATTAGGTAAAACAGCCAAACAAATACTCCCTAATAACAGTAACGAAACTTTCAATAATTGTTTCCAATCCTTACTTTTCATCTTTTCATACACATATCCCAAATAGATAAAAGCGCATAAAAAGACCAAATAATAAGTAATCTGCAAATGATTCTCACGAATAGAAGTAGCCACAGCAAAGGTAAATAATGTAACTCCCCATAAATATTTCTTTCGAAATAAAAGATACATACCAGCCACTGTCAATGGCATATAAGCAATCACATAAGCTTTTGTTATGTGTCCGGCTTCCAATATAATAAAATTATAAGAAGCAAATGCATACGCTATTGCCCCCAAGATTGCCAACCATTTACTCATACCCATGACACACATTAATATATAGAAACAAATTAATGCAATCAACACGATACGAGCAGAAGAATAATCAAATATAGATAATACTTTATTTGCAATCCCTAAATGAACCTCTGGTTTATTCGCGACTGTAACTTGATAAGAAGGCATTCCGGAAAACATACTACCTAACCAAGCAACAATATCTCCAGAATCATCATTCTGAAGAGTAACCAATTCTCTTGACATACCCTCAAACTGTTGAGTATCCCCTTGACGAATTACTTTTCCATCTAACTGAACTGGAGAAAAATAAGTAGTAACCAAGGCAACAAATATCAAGAATGCAATTAAATGCCCCCATGACTTCTTTATAAAAGTTCTCATTCTATTCTAAATTAATTAATATAAAGTGCAAAGATACAACAACTTCAAAATATTTTCGTACATTTGCCAATCAAGAAATTGTAATTAGAATAAATATGTTTTTATCAGTTGTAATTTGTACATACAACAGAGGGAAATATCTTCCAATGGTACTGGATAGTTTAAAAAATCAACAATATCCTTCCGACTCTTTTGAAATTATTCTCATTAATAACAACAGTACAGATAACACAGAAGTTATTATAAAAACATACCAAAAAGAAAATCCAAATTTTCCCCTACAATATATTATTGAATATAATCAGGGTATTTCTCATGCTCGAAATAAAGGAGTAATGTGTTCAAATGGCGAAATCATCGTTTTTATTGATGATGACGAAACTGTAGAATCAAACTTTCTGCAAGAAATAGATGATTTCTTCACTCACTATCCCAACGTAGGTATTTCTTCCGGCCCTGTTGTTCCTATTTATGAAACAATACAACCCAAGTGGTTATCCCATTTCACTATGCGTTTAGTTACAGGAGCTTATGACAAAGGGAAACAAATTAAAGAATTATCTCCCAAAGATTACCCCGGAACTGGACATGCCTGTTTTCGAAAAGAATTATTTTTAAAATACGGAGCTTTTGATATCACATTAGGAAGAAAGGGTAACTCTTTAATGGGAGCAGAAGACAAAGACTTTTTTTTACGATTAATGAAAGGAGGTGAAAAATGTTACTATTTACCTTCCGCAAAAATTTATCACCATATACCTGATAGTAAATTAACTGACGAACATTTCAAAAAGTTAACTTATGCAATCGGTAAAAGTGAACGTGTACGTACACTCAACCTTAGTAAATTTTCTTTTTATAAACACTTACTATTAGAAAGTGGTAAATGGGGAGTTTCTATATTCCTATGGTTTTGGTATTTAATTACACTACATATATCTAAAGGGAATAAATTAATACTATTCAGATGGCAAGTAGGAAAAGGATTACTTAATTATTAATCTACTTTTATATACTTTTCCCAGAAAGAGAAATTTTTTCTCCAAGCATGACACCCAAAAGGTAATTCTTCCAATGTTTCCTTAAACAATAAATTAGGAGAACATTCAAATGAAAAAAACATTGATTCTTTATAATCAGGAACTTTAAACGGGTTTAATAATTTATATTTTAAAGACGCATAAAAACGATCTTCATTTTGTTCATTAATAGAAATTAAATAATCTAATGTATTTCCTCCAAACAAAAGGATCCTAACATAATAAAAAAATCTATGGATAAACCCTCTATTCTCTAAATATGAAAATAAACCCTCATAAGAAAATAATTTTCCACTCATATTAAATAGATCAATGAATGAACGAATTCTTCTTAAAGATAAACCTCCATTTCCTGAAATTTTTTTATTAAATGATCCATCACTATACAACCATGGAGCCCCTATATAATCATAATTTTTTTTACACCAATACATCAAATCATCTCTAAATACATACGCGTCTAATTGATAAATAAGCATATAATCATAAAATTCAAAACTACAATAAAAATCACGGCTTAACATTAACCTATTATAACCAGAAATACCCTTAAAATAAAAGGGATCAAAATATTTAACATTTAATCTTATATTATATCTAATAAAAATAGAACTATAATTAGAAATATTTAAGTTATTTGGAACAATTAAACAAATATCATAATTATTTAAGATCCTAAGACATTGAATTAATGATACAAATTCATCTTTATCCGGATTTTCTTTATACACAGGAATAACAATAACACATCTCATACTGAATTATTTTATAAAAGGGAATAACCTAGAAATCTTTATGTTTATTTCTATTTTTCGTTTATATCGTCTTACAAAGCCATATTCTGTACAACGCTTAGCCCTTTCTATCGGCTGTTTTATAATATGAGATATAAAAACATCTAAAGAAGAATACCAATCTTCATAGGTGCATCCTGAAAGCAACCAAGGTTCAGACATCTTTTTTAAATAATAATCATCATCCGAATCCAATCGAATAATTTCCTCAATAACAGAATCAATAGAAGATTTATCCACAACATGAATAAAAGACTTCTCATTAAAGTCTTTTTTCACCTCAGGATTACCCCAATAAATAGGTATTGAATTCACAACCATAGGTTCCATTATTTTCTCAGTAGTATATCCAAGCAAAGAACTATTTTCAAATGCGATTGTAAATTTATAATCTTGTATAAAAGCTATTTTATCAGAAACCGGCTTTCCAATATTATTCAAATGCCTACCTCCAGAATCTATTGTCTTATATTTAGACAATTCATAGAAAAACTCATCTCTAAAAGGATCTGCAAAAGTTATATTAGAATAAACAAAATTACAGAACTTACGATTTAGTACTTTTTCTTTATCAAATTGTTTATAACTTAATTGATCATATCCCTTGTATAACAAATACAGGGGAAAACGAAGATGTCTATCTCCAAAAGAGATTGGATGAAAAGATAAAGCATAATCAAAAAGATTAAAATCCGGGATATTATTTTCTCCTGTAAAATAAATCTTTATACAATTCTTATATTTCAAATGTTTATTACCAAAAGAAGAACAAAAAAGATAATCTGGAGATGAATTCACTTCAAAATTAATCTTATTTCTCATCAAACATCTGGTTATAAAATTATCATTCATATCCAGATCTTTCCAGAAATCCACAAAATAGATACGTATTTTTTTCATCCAAATTTAGCCTTATATAAATATTTTAATAATTTGTATTTTAATAGCATAAGAATCGGCATACTAAAATCACTAAATAGTTTATGAGAATACACTGAATCTATTCGTTTATAGATAGAACAAATATAATCACCACTCAAATTAGATTTTATTAAATTTTTAAGAAAATACAATCTCAAATTCCATAAATATTCACACAATAAATACAAGGTTTTCTTTTCCTTTATAGAATTTGCTTCTTCTAATATTTTAGTTATAATAACATACAAACTATCAAAATTTTTCTCAGTCTTTTTCTGCGTTATTGATTGAGGTCGAATATAATATAAATAAGTTGGTTGTTCACAAACTATCATAGTGTAACTTTCTCTTGCGATTTGAAACGACCACAAATTATCTTCGTGTACAATACCTTCCTGAAACCAGCAATTTTTCTGAAAGAATATTTTTTTATTAATCAATTTATTACAAGCCATTTCATACCATTCTTTTTTTAAAAAAGAATTTAAGACTTCAGATCCATTCCATATTTTCTCATCACTTAATTTTAAAGAAGGAAATTTTTTTGAAGAAGCTCCAATTATATCTATGGTACCAACAACTAAATCAACAGGATTTTGACACATTTTTTTTACTAAATACATTATTGCATTTTCAGGTATTGCATCATCACTATCTAAGAAAAAAAGATAATCTCCAGTAGAAAATCTTACACCCGTATTTCGAGCTGCAGAAAGTCCTTTATTCTTAGTATGTGTTACAATAGATATATTTTTATCTGGATATAATTTCATTATTCTCCGAACCTTTATAATACTATCATCCGGAGAAGCGTCATCTACCAATATAATCTCTATATCTTTATATGTCTGATTTATGACAGACAATAAACATCTTTCAATATATTGAGAGACATTATAAACAGGTATTATAATAGAAACTTTAAACATGAATATTACATTTATTCAAAAAATTATTCCAAGCCTGTACATTTACATTTTTTTTTGTATTCCAATATTCTTGTTTCTCTTTATTTCCTAAAACTTTAAAGATAAAACGACGAAATACAGATTTAAAATGAATCAGATAATAAAGGCATTTAGAATGTCTAAATGAATATATTTTTTTAAACAACATATAATTCCCTTCATATAAAAGTTGTAATCGAGAATTCTTTATATAAGAAGATCTTCCTTCAAAATGAACAATCTTAGCAGTAGGTAATGAGTAAATCTTATAACCCGTATGAAGGATACGATAACAAAACTCTATATCCTCTCCATTCATAAAAAAATCAGGATCAAAAGCTCCAATCTTCTTTATTAAATCCATCCGCACCATTAAATCAGCACCAATAATAGATCTAACAGACAATGGTTTTGATTCATAATTATAAAAAATTGATCGACTTGCTTTTAATGGTATTAATCTCAAATAGAAAATAGAAAGAAACTCTTGAAACAGAGAAAAATCAAATCGATTTAAAGAAAATGTAGGTTTTCCTTCTATATCAACAAGATTTCCTCCACATGCTCCAGCCAGTTGATTTTTTTTCAAAAAAAGATACATTTCTGATATTGCATCATTTTCCAAAAGGGTATCTGGATTTAAAAATAAAACCATTTCTCCCTTTGCCACATCTACTCCTAAATTATTAGCCTTTCCAAAACCTAAATTTTCCTCAGCTTGAATAAATACAACTTCAGGATAAATAGAAGTCAATAACTTCTCTGAATTATCTCCAGAATTATTATCAACAACAATTATTTCATAAGAAATATCATTTGTGTGTTTTTTAATAGATTCAATACTATTTAGTATTAAAGAGACTGTTTTATAATTAACATAGACAACTGAAACATTCATATTTATTCACTTTCTAATTTCTAAAATATTCCTTAATCGAATTCTCAAATAAGCAAGACCAATGACAGATGTAAATCCATATCGCAACAGTAAAAATATTTGCTTCTGATTCAAAGAAAGCTTTTTTCTCAGTTTCAATAAAAAAAACATATCTAATCCTTTATTGAATAACTCTTTTAATGATGTTCTTTTATTTTTTCCAACACCAATAACATTAGAATCATGTTGTCTATAAGCGACTAAAGTTTTAGGGCAAAAATATATACACCCAAATCTTTTTACTATTAACGCGATCCAAGCATCATGATAATAATAAAAAGAAGGAAATGGATATATATACTTTTTTAAATCAGCTGTAAACATACAAGTACACCCTGTAACATTATTTTTCCCAAACAAATAGTCATCAAAACAGAGTTCTACCGGAATAGATGAATAAGTAAAAAATGAATTATATAAAATTCCTCCTTGTTTATCAATCAATGTTGCATCTGAATGAACCAACGAATATTTTTTATTAATTAAATATGACAACAGAATCTCAATTTTATTACGATCCCAAATATCATCTTGATCTGAAAGAGCTATAAAATCTCCTGAGGCCAAATCTATGGCAGAAGAAAAATTTGCTCGAAACCCTTTTCTTTTTTTATTTCTAAACACACAAATATTTGCATTATTTTGAGAAAACTTTCTCAAAATATCCATCGATTTATCGATGGAGCCATCATCTTGTATAATTAATTCATATATAGGATATGTTTGATTCAAAATTGATTTTAGCTGTTCTTCTAGAAATTTTTCACCATTATAGGTACACATAACAACTGAGACTTTCCTTTTCATCATCGTTCTCTATTTTCTAAATACAAACTGTAAACATTCCCTGAAAATCACAGATTTCCCAACAAACATCAAAAAACAATATATAACAACAGATAATAAAACTTTTGTCGCAAATAATAAATACATATTCTCTATTTGTTTTGTAAAAAAATAAACAAATAAGAATACTATAAGCGACATACTTATATATGGAAATATATCTTTCAATACATTTATCAAACAAATTCCTATTAAATGATTCACATACCAATGCCAAATAGATAACCACACTATTATATTAACTAATACATTCGCAAATACCATCCAAAGAATACCTAAACGAAGTGTCAAAAAAGCTATCAATAATTGAAATAGTCCAATAAAAATATGACTTTTCAAATAAAAACTAGACTTTCCATGTGCAACTACTATTTGAGAATATAATAATTGAATAGGACAGAAAGCTCCCCAAATACAAAATAGCTGCAAAATTGGCACACAAGGTAACCACTTTTCTCCCACAGCAATAAAGATTAACTCTTCTCCGACAAAAGCAAGACCTAACATTATAGGAAAAGAAATAAAAACAGCAAAACGTATCATCTTACGAAGTACTTGAACTTGACGTTCTTTATCACCATTTACTTCTGCAAATACAGGCTGAGCCACCCCATTAATCATTCCTCCAATTGCGGAATAGCCCATTGACATCCATTTATTTCCTTGAGAATATAAACCAACGTCAGTCGCATTATAAAACTTACCTAAAAGAACAGTAAAAATATTGGCATTAATATGTCCAAACATATTAGTAAACAAAATCTTCACACTAAAAGTAAACATCTCTTTTATGGGAGAAAAATGAAACTGCCAAGTAGGTCTCCATGGAGTATAAAACCAACGAAGAAGCATGCACATTCCAGCATAAATAAGAGATTGTATAGCCAAAGCCCAATAACCACATCCTTTAAATGCTAATGTAACTCCAACAAATCCGGATATAATCAATGCTGTTAAATCAATCTTCGCACGTTCTTTTACCAACAACTTACGAAATAAGACTGCACTATGTGCTGTACCTAAAGCTCCAAAAACAATGGTTAAAAATAAAACACGCGATAAAAGAACTAGTTCTGGTCGACCAAAAAAGGTCGCAATCAATGGGGCTATAAGAAACAATACAAGATATAAAAAACTAGCAGCAATTACATTAAACCAAAATACCGCATTGTAATCCTCATGACGAAATTCCGGTTTATTGGTTAAAGCTGCAGTAAAACCACTTTCAGATATAGAGTTGGCAATAGCTATAAAAATAGTCAACATACCAACTAATCCATAATCTTCAACAGTCAGTATTCTTGCCAAAAAAATACCAAAAAACATTCCTAAGAGTTGCTGAACCCCATTACTCAACCCGCCCCAAAAAAGGCCTTTAGCGGTTTTCTCTTTGAGAGTTTGTTCGGACATTCAAATTATTTATTCTGTTAGTTTATTTAAAACATATGTTTGAAACCAACCAGGAATATATTCAATAGAATCTTCTATCAAAATTTCATTTGCTTCGACAGTTGCAAATAATTTAGGTTCAGAATAACTATTATCAAACAAAATACTTTCAAATCATCAGCATTAATATACACTCCCAAATGAATACCTCTTTCTGAAACTATTTTCAGTAAAGTCGATTTACCAGAGCCATTTGGTCCTGCAAATATTCGAAGTCTTTTTGTTGCCACTACTCCAAGCTATATTTTCTCTTTACAACTTTATATCTCGCTTGGTGAGTCTTAGAAACAATAGACAAGGAACCTTGCGGATCGATACGGCAAACATTATTTCCTCGAAGAACTGTTACAGGGAGACCTTGAGCTAATGCATTCTTATAAGCACTTCGACCTTCTGCTTTTAATGCTCCTGTAATCACTATTTTTTCATCTTCCAATGTAAACGCCTTTTTCATATTCTATTTTTATAACATAATCTCCTTCATCACCGTCCTATGCACCCATACACGAATCCGTTCTCTTCCAGCTCTTTGATGTCGTAGATATTACGACCGTCTAAAATTAGAGGGGTAGTCATCAACTTTTTAATAGCAGACCAAGAGGGCATGCGAAACTCTTTCCATTCCGTAACAAGCAGAAGAGCGTCTACATCAACCACTGCGTCATAAATATCCTGGGCATAACGAACCGTATCTCCCAAACGACGACGTGTTTCCTCCATAGCTACCGGATCATAAACCGAAACTTCACAACCGGCTGCCAATAGCTTATCAATTAAAACCAAAGAGGGGGCTTCGCGCATATCATCCGTTTCCGGCTTAAACGCCAATCCCCAAAGAGCCACGCGTTTCCCTTGCAAATTTCCCTGGAAATAATCATTCAGCTTTCGGAACAAGATAGACTTTTGTTCTTCGTTTACCTCTTCCACAGCCTCCAAGATCCGCATGGTATATCCATTCGACTTTGCTGTCTTAATTAATGCCTTTATATCTTTTGGGAAACAGGAGCCACCATATCCACAACCGGCATACAAGAAACGGTTCCCGATACGAGCGTCTGAACCGATTCCTTTGCGCACCATATTCACATCTGCTCCCACAATCTCGCACAAATTTGCGATGTCATTCATAAAGCTGATACGGGTAGCCAGCATTGCGTTAGCCGCATATTTCGTCATCTCTGCCGAAGGAACATCCATAAATATCACGCGGAAATTATTTAACAAAAAAGGACGATACAAACGTGTCATCAACTCTTTTGCCCGTTCCGATTCCACTCCGACTACGACACGGTCCGGACTCATAAAGTCTTTTATCGCAGCCCCTTCTTTCAGGAACTCCGGATTGGAAGCAACATCAAACGCAATCTGTACACCCCGCCGGTCTAATTCTTCCTGAATTACTTCGCGAACCTTACGGGCCGTTCCTACCGGAACTGTACTTTTAGTTACAATCAGCAAATGCTTCGTGATATGACGTCCTACCGTACGAGCCACCTCCATTACATACTTCAAATCGGCACTTCCGTCCTCATCCGGCGGCGTACCAACTGCGCTAAAGAGGACTTCTACCTCATTCAAGCATTCCGTTAAATCTGTGGTGAAATGAAGGCGACCGGCTTTCTGGTTGCGGTGGACCATTTTCTCCAAGCCCGGTTCATAGATAGGAATGATTCCCTGCTTTAAGTTTTCAATCTTCTGTGCATTTACATCTACACAAAAAACTTCTGTTCCCATTTCGGCAAAACAGGTTCCCGTAACAAGTCCGACATAGCCTGTTCCGACTATTGCTATTTTCATGATTTTATAATCAAATAAGATTTACCATTGTCCTCTTTTACGAGCGGCGAGGACACAACAAAGTTCGTCACTCCCAATCTCAGAATGACGAACTTGCTACAAAGATAAGCGTTTGCTGCGACCCAAACAAGCCTACGCCCCATTCTCTATTCAACAAATAAGAAAGAATTTTCCCCCTTTCCCTTTCATTTTGACAAACCTCAACTCTCGGAGAATCGAATATTTCCAAAGAGAAATACTAAACCCGGAAATATAACAAGCATTAAAGGGTTACTTTCCGCCTTTACCCAAGGATTTTTCCAATCCCATAGGAACGAATTTAATTTCCCCAGTGACTAAATACGCACTCACTGGGCAGGAAATAATTAATCACTGGGCTACAAAATCAAATTTCCTGCCGAGAAAAAATAAATAGCAGCCGACTCATTAGCACTTTACTCCTCTCTCTCTTCATTTTTCATCCTAAGAAGAGTATCTAAGCCTTCCTTTTATCTCTTTTTAACACCTTATTGAATCCGATTCACAGAGCTGTTCCAACAAACAAAATGTTACCATTCAAGAGGGATTCATAGCATTCTAATAGTTTTACCCGACAGTAACAATTCATCCCTTAAATAACAATTCTTGTCCCAAACTACTGCTCTAAATGAATAAATTGTGTAATTTTGCAGTACAAACAATTAGGAATAATGGGCGTAGTAATAAAAGAAGTTACCAGTAGGAAAGAACTAAAACAATTCGTAAAGTTCAATATCGAGTTATACAAAGGCAATCCCTATCACATTCCGGGCTTGATCGAGGAAGAGATGGTTACGCTGGATAGAGAAAAGAATCCGGCATTTGAAGTTTGTGATGCAATCTATTTTTTAGCTTACAAAGACAACAAAATTGTCGGACGTATTGCAGGGATTATTAACCATCGAAGCAATGAGACCTGGAACCAAAAGAATGCACGTTTTGGATTCGTAGATTTCATCGATGATGATGAAGTGGTAGACGCCCTGTTCGGTGCTGTTGAAAAATGGGCTAAAGAACAAGGAATGGAAGCGTTGCAAGGCCCGATGGGATTCACAGACTTGGACCACGAGGGAATGCTGATTGAAGGTTTTGACCAATTGGGAACTATGGCGACAATCTACAATTATCCTTACTATCCGACACAGATGGAGAGAATGGGATACGCCAAAGACCAAGATTGGCACGAGTTCAAGGTATATATTCCTGATGGAGTACCAGAAAAGCATTTACGTATTGGTGAGATTGTAAAAAAGAAATATGGACTCAAGATTATGAAGTTCAAAAACGCAAAGTCCATCATGCCGTACGCACAGAAGGTATTCCAAACATTGAATGAATCTTATGCACCTTTATATGGCTTTGCTCGTTTAACTCAAAAGCAGATAGATTACTATATAAATATGTATATCCCCATGCTCCAGTACGATTTAGTAACATTAATCGTTCGAGAGGAGGATGACGCCGTAGTCGGCTTTGGTATCTCATTACCCAGTTTATCCAAAGCTATGCAAAAAGCAAAAGGACGTTTATTCCCATTTGGTTGGATCCATTTGCTAAAAGCATTAAAGAGCAAACCGAAAATAATTGATTTGTATTTGATGGGAGTACTTCCGGAATATCAAAGCAAAGGAGTAAATGCACTATTATTTAATGATCTAATTCCTGTCTACCGAAGTGTTGGTGCTGTTTATGCGGAAAGTAATCCGGAATTGGAAACAAACAATGCCGTACAAGCACAATGGGATTATTTCAAACGAGAACATCACAAGACAAGAAGAGCATTCATTAAGAAATTAACAGGTAACGATTAAATATTCGACAGAGAAAAGTTGAGAGATACATAAATAAAAATCAAACAATAGAAAGATATGAATGATAATAAAATAGACATACTAAAAGAGTCTTCAAACATTAACTTTGATGACTCCCAATCTGTCAACTCCCAACTTTCAACTGTTAATTATAGCGATGACGATATTAAGACGCTCGATTGGATGGAGCACATTCGTCGTCGTCCGGGAATGTATATCGGAAAGTTAGGGGATGGTAGTTATCCGGATGATGGGATTTATGTTTTACTGAAAGAAGTTTTGGACAATTCTATCGACGAATATATGATGGGATTTGGGAAGACGATTGAAGTAACCATTGAAGAAGGTACTGTTTCTGTTCGCGACTACGGACGTGGCGTGCCTTTAGGCAAAGTGGTTGATGTTTCCAGTAAAATGAATACCGGAGCTAAATACGATAGTAAGGCATTCAAAAAATCAGTAGGTTTGAATGGTGTCGGTATTAAAGCGGTTAATGCACTTAGTAGCTACTTTTTAATTGTCAGTCATCGCGATGGCGAATGCAAACGAGTAGAATACAGCAAAGCGGTAGTAACCGAAGACGCTCCTATATCTCCAACAACAGAAGCGAATGGGACATTAACTTACTTTATTCCCGACAAAGAAATTTTTAAGGACTATCAATATAAAGATGAATATATCGAAAGTCTTCTCAAAAACTATGTTTTTCTAAACTCAGGATTGACTATTATATACAATGGGAAACGGTATCATTCTCGTAATGGATTAGTAGACCTGTTGAACGAGAATATGACAGCCGAACCTTTATATCCTATCATCCATTTAAAAGGAGATGATATTGAGGTAGTAATCACACATAGTAATCAATATGGGGAAGAATATTATTCATTTGTTAACGGACAACATACAACCCAAGGCGGGACACATCTATCTGCCTTCCGTGAGACATTGGGACGCGTCATTAAAGAATACTATAACAAAAACTTCGAATATTCAGATATTCGTGCTGGTATCGTTGCTGCAATTAGTATCAAAGTAGAAGAACCTGTGTTCGAGAGCCAAACTAAAACAAAGTTAGGTTCTAAAGACATGGGACCAGATGGCCCTTCTGTTGGTAAATTCATTGGAGATTTCATCAAAAAAGAATTAGACAACTACCTGCATAAAAATGCTGAGACTTCCGATATCTTGCTTCGTAAAATCCAAGAATCAGAAAAGGAACGTAAAGCAATAGCCGGTGTTACCAAATTAGCTCGTGAACGCGCAAAGAAAGCGAACTTACACAATCGCAAACTGAGAGATTGCCGTTTACACCTAAATGATACTAAAGGAGACAATTTGGAAGAGAGTAGTATTTTTATCACAGAGGGAGATTCAGCAAGTGGTTCTATTACAAAGAGCCGAGATCCGAATCTACAAGCGGTATTCAGTCTCCGAGGGAAACCGTTGAACAGTTACGGATTGACTAAAAAGATCGTCTATGAGAATGAAGAGTTCAATCTATTACAAGCAGCTCTAAATATTGAAGATGGATTAGATGGATTACGATATAATAAAGTAATCATTGCAACAGATGCAGACGTAGATGGTATGCATATTCGGTTACTATTGATTACTTTCTTTTTACAATTCTTCCCAGATCTAATCAAACGGAATCATGTATACATCCTACAAACTCCTTTATTCCGCGTACGAAACAAGCAAAAGACTTGGTATTGTTACACAGAGGAGGAACGGGTAAATGCTATTGCAGCAGCAGGTAAAAATGCAGAGATTACCCGATTTAAAGGATTAGGAGAAATCTCTCCTGATGAATTTAAACATTTCATCGGGAAAGATATCCGTTTAGATCCGGTAACCATGAAGAAAGAAGATCTTGTAAAAGATATGTTAGAGTTCTATATGGGTAAAAATACTATGGAACGACAGAATTTTATTATTGATAACTTAGTTGTTGAAGAGGACGTAGTAAATTAACAATGGAAAATAAATTGACTAAGCGTATTGCGCTTTTCCCCGGGACTTTTGACCCTTTTACTATTGGACATGCTTCATTAGTTGAACGTGGTCTGAACTTAGTCGACGAAATTATTATTTCTATCGGGATCAATGATAAAAAGAATACCTATTTTTCTTTAGAAAAACGGTTGGAGGCTATTCAAGAATTATACAAAGATGAACCTCGAGTACAAGTCAGGGCCTACAATTCTTTAACTGTTGATTTTGCCCAACAAGTACATGCTGGCTTTATCTTGCGTGGTATTCGTACAGTTAATGATTTTGAATATGAAAAGAATATTGCTGATGTAAACCGAATGTTAAGCGGAATTGAAACATTTATTCTTTTTACAGAACCAAAACATACACATATTAGTTCCAGTATTGTCCGTGAACTATTGCGTTATGGTAAAGATATATCTCCGTTTATACCCAAAGGTATGAACCTATTTTAAATACAAGAACAATGAAAAGAATTTTAGCACCACTTTTTATATTAAGTTTATTTGCAGTATCTCTATCGGCACAACGTAATAACAATATAAATGCACGAAAGCTGCAATTAGCATTGTATGCGATCTCAAATCTATACGTTGATTCAACCAATGAAACGAAATTGGTTGAAGATGCCATCGTAGGTATGTTGGAAAAGTTAGACCCTCATTCCACCTATACGGATCCTGAAGAGACGAAAGAAATGACAGAACCTTTACAAGGTAACTTTGATGGTATTGGTATTCAGTTTAATATGTTAACTGATACATTATATGTCATTCAGGTAATACCAGGTGGACCATCTGAGAAAGTTGGACTAATGGCTGGCGACCGAATCATTATGGTAGACGATACTCTTATTGCAGGTGTTAAAATGAAAAATACAGATGTGATGAAACGTTTACGTGGACCCAAAAACACAGAAGTTCGTGTAAAAGTTTTACGTAACCACGTTCCTGATCTTATTGAATTTAAAATCATCCGCGGTAAAATTCCTGTATACAGTTTAGACGCAGCTTATATGGCTGATAAGAAGACCGGTTATATAAAATTAAACCGTTTCGCAGCCTCCTCCGCAGATGAATTTCGAGAAGCCTTAGAAAAACTAAAAAAACAAGGAATGAAAAACCTGATCCTTGATCTACAAGGGAATGGTGGTGGCTATTTAAATATTGCCATAGATTTAGCAGATGAATTTTTAAGTAAAGATAAACTAATTGTATATACAGAAGGCAACAAACAACCACGTGAAGAGGCTAAATCAACAACTCGTGGTGGTTTTGAAGAAGGACGCTTAGTTATTATGGTAGATGAGACCTCTGCTTCTGCCAGTGAAATTCTTTCCGGAGCTGTTCAAGATTGGGATCGTGGTGTAGTCGTTGGTCGTCGAACTTTTGGAAAAGGATTGGTACAAAAGCCTATTCCGCTTCCTGATGGTTCAATGATTCGTTTAACAATAGCTCGCTATTATACACCCACAGGACGTTCAATCCAAAAACCGTATGAAAACGGTAAACAGGAACAATATAATCACGACCTTATTGATCGTTATAATCGCGGAGAATTGATGAGTGAAGATAGCATTCATTTCCCAGACTCAATGAAATACAACACATTGGGAAACAAGCGTATTGTCTATGGAGGAGGAGGTATTATGCCAGATGTATTTATTCCTATAGATACAACACGTTATACCAATTATCACCGTAACATTGTTGCTGCTGGTTTAGTAAATCGTATTGCGATGAATTATTTAGATAATCATCGTATAGAATTAAACAAGAAATATCCTAAATTGGCTCAATATAAGCAGAACTTCAACATTACAGAAGACATGATGCAAGAACTTATAGCTTTAGCGAATAAAGACAAAATCGAGTTTAATGAGGAACAATATAATCGTTCAAAACCGCTTATAATGCTTCAAATAAAGGCATTAATAGCTCGTGACCTATATGATATGACAGAGTACTTCCAAATCATCAATGATGATAACGAAAGTTTTCAGGAGGCTCTTCGTATCATTAACGATGAAGAACGATATAACAAAGAGTTAGGCAGATAGATTATGTATTGGACACTTTTCCTGACATTCATAAAAATTGGAGCTTTCACGATTGGAGGAGGATATGCTATGCTCCCATTAATCCAACGAGAAGTGGTAGATCGAGGATGGTTATCTAAAGAGGATTTTATAGACCTCTTTTCCGTAGCTCAATCTCTTCCTGGTATTTTTGCAGTAAATATTTCTATATTCGTAGGATATAAACTTAAAAAGATAACAGGAGGTATTATCTGTGCTTTAGGAACAATCCTTCCTTCTTTCTTAATCATCTTAGCTATTGCACTATTTTTTACTCAAATACAAGACAATATATGGATCGAAAAAGCTTTCAAAGGATTACGTCCTGCAGTTGTAGCGTTAATAGCTGTACCATGCTTAACAACTGCTCGATCCATTAAACTTAGCCACAAAGCATTCATTATTCCTATTACAGCAGCATTACTTATTTGGTTAGGAGGTTTATCTCCCGTCTGGATTATTTTGGCAGCTATCGTAGGAGGTATTATTTACGGGTTAAAAATAAAAAAATAAGGATATGATCTGGTTAGAATTATTTTACGTCTATCTTAAAATTGGCATATTTGGTTTTGGTGGCGGTTATGCAATGCTTTCATTAATACAAGCAGACGTTGTGGATCGTTATGGTTGGATAACTTCACAGGAATTTACAGATATAGTTGCCATTTCACAGATGACGCCGGGTCCTATTGGTATTAATAGTGCAACTTACATTGGATATACGGCTATACATAATGCAGGATATTCACCTACAATGGCCATATTAGGATCTTGCCTAACAACATTTGCAGTTTGTCTACCCTCTTTCTTATTAGTTTTAGCTATTTCGTATGCATTTGCCAAGTTTAGAAATAACAAATATGTTGAAGCTGCTTTTTATGGACTTCGTCCAGCAACAGTCGGACTAATTGCAGCAGCAGCCTTATTACTAATGAATAACGAAAATTTTATCGATTATAAAAGTTGGCTCATATTTGGAGCTGCGTTTATACTAACATGGAAATTTAAAATAAGTCCCATTTTAATGATTGTCATAGCGGGAATTGCAGGTATCATGTTGTATTGACATAGACTTAAATATATTTTGTCGATATTTCTTCTGTTTTTGTCGAGAGAAAATTTATTTTTTTCTAATCTAATTGTAAACATATTTATTGTTCTATAGTTTTGCTTTCATAATAAAGACAAAAGATTATTTTGTTGTAAAACGAAAATATTATGAAACATATTCCTTACATATTTTTCATCTGTCTCTTTTTATTACCGACAGAAATAGGAGCAGAAAACGAAGATTCTAAACAGTGGACTCTCCGTGATTGTATTAATTATGCATTAGAAAACAATATAACAATTCGCCGTAATCGTATTAGTGTAGAAACTGCTCAAGAAGATATTAAAGCTGCGAAAGCAGATCTACTACCCTCTTTAAACGGAAGTATTAGTCAGCGTATCGTGAATCGTCCCAACCGAGTAAACGGGACTATCATTAGTGGAGACAATATCACTACGAGTGAAAGTAAGACTTCATATAATGGGAACTATGGCATTGATGCAAACTGGACCATTTACAATGGGAATAAACGATTAAATACAATTAAACAACAAGAGCTAAATAACCAAATAGCAGAACTTAGTGTAAACGAAAACGAGAATTCTATTGAAGAAAGTATTACTCAACTTTATGTACAAATTCTGTATTCGGCAGAAGCGGTTAAAGTCAATGAATCTACTCTGGAGGTTAGCAAAAAGGAATTTGCTCGAGGTCAAGAACTATTCAATGCCGGCAGTATTGCATCCAGTGATTTGGCACAATTAGAAGCACAAGTAAGCAGTGACAATTATCAATTAGTCATTGCTCAAACAACTTTACAAGATTATAAATTACAATTAAAACAACTACTTGAATTAGATGGAAATGTAGACTTAGAACTCTATTTACCGCAAATAGATGACACTAATGTCTTAGTTCCACTACCAACAAAGGACGATGTTTACAACAAAGCATTAATCATCCGCCCTGAAATAGAAGCAAGTAAATTAAACATAGAGACTTCTGACTTAAATATAAAAATTGCTCGGGCAGGCTATATACCAAGTTTAAGTTTAAGTGCAGGTATCGGAAGTACAAATGCAAACGGAAATGATTTTAGTTTTAGCGAACAAATCAAGCAAAACTGGAACAACTCTTTAGGTCTAACATTAAGTATTCCTATCTTTGATAAACGGCAAACCAAAAGTGCAATTAATAAAGCCAAGTTACAAAAACAAAACAGTCAATTGGATTTATTAGATGAACAAAAGACTCTTTATAGAAAAATTGAAACGCTTTGGTTAAATGCAAATAGTGCACAACAACAGTACATCGCAGCCAACCAAAAGCTTAAAAGTACACAAACCAGTTATGAGCTTGTTAGCGAACAATTCAAATTAGGAATGCGGAATACTCTTGAATTACTTACAGAAAAAAACAACCTGTTAAGTGCACAACAAGAAACGCTTCAGGCAAAATATACAGCATTATTAAATGCAGGTTTACTACACTTCTATCAAGGAGATCAAATAAACCTCTTTTAAACGTAAACAGAAACAAGACCACTAATGAATTTATATTCACTCTCTTTTTATTTGGTCCCTGCTTTTCGTGTTTCGGCAGGGACCTTAAAAAGAGATTTACATAAGAAATAAAAAACAAATAAAGATATGAACAAAAAGAAACTAATCATCGGTGTTATCAGCGTACTGGTCATCGTTGGAGGTATTTGGTTTTTCACCAATAAACCTTCAAAAGGAGGCTTTAAGCTTGAGACTAGCAAAGTAAGCAGGAACTCTATTTCGAACACAGTCACTGCTACCGGAACTGTTGAACCTGTTACAGAAGTACAAGTAGGTACACAAGTATCAGGCATTATCGACAAACTGTATGCCGACTACAATGATGTGGTAAAAGCAGGACAATTGATTGCAGAGATGGATAAGGTTAATTTAAAAGCTGAACTTGCCTCTGCTGAAGCTCAATTAGCAAGTAGCAAAACAGAATATGAATATCAACAAAAGAATTACGCTCGCAGTAAGGTTCTTTATGAAAAGAAATTAATAAGTGATTCTGAATATGAAACTGCCACCTATAATTATGAAAAGGCAAAAGCTGCCTACGACCAGAATAAAGCGTCTATGGTAAAAGTTAAACGGAATCTCGAATATGCAACTATTACGAGTCCTATCAATGGAGTCATTATCAATCGTGCAGTAGAAGAAGGTCAAACAGTTGCTGCCGGCTTTGAAACCCCAACTTTATTCACAATTGCAGCAGACTTAACTAAAATGCAAGTTATTGCCGACGTAGATGAAGCTGATATAGGTAATGTATTAGAAGGGCAGCGTGTTACTTTTACAGTTGATGCTTATCCAAATGATGTATTCGAGGGGAAAGTTATGCAAATTCGCTTAGGAGACAGTGAAAGTAGCAGCAGTACCTCTTCATCTACCTCTACAGTTGTTACCTATGAAGTGGTTATTTCTGCAGATAATCCTGATTTGAAATTAAAACCGCGTTTGACAGCAAATATAACCATATTTACTTTAGAACGTGACAATGTACTGACAGTCCCAACAAAAGCTTTACGCTTTGTACCTGAACCAGACATGCTAATGCAATTAGGATATACAATAGCAGAGCCGGCTATGACTCCAACTCCTAATGGGAAACGCGTTATATGGACTATCAATGGGAAAGAATTAAAACCCAAAACAGTGACTGTTGGTTCCACAAGCGGTAACCAGATTGAGGTTATAGAAGGTGTAAGCGAAGGAGAAGTATTAGCTGTTGATTTAGAATCAACCATAGCTTCACCTATGACCTCTAATGAAGAGACAGAAAGAAGTCCGTTTATGCCTGGCCCTCCGGGAAGCAACAAAAATAAAAAAGGAGCAAAGTAAATCTGTAAAAGTAGGCGTCAGACCTACTTTTACATCAAAAATGACAATCATGAAAGAGATTATCAAATTAGAGAATATCAAACGTGATTTCAAAGTTGGAGACGAAATTGTCCATGCTTTACGTGGCGTATCTTTCACAATTCATGAGGGAGAGTTTGTCACGATCATGGGTACATCCGGCTCTGGGAAAAGTACTTTGCTGAATACATTAGGTTGTTTAGATACACCTACCAGCGGAGAGTATTATCTTGACGGGGTATCTGTACGAACAATGGGAAAGAATGCGCGTGCAACTTTACGTAATCGAAAAATTGGTTTTGTCTTTCAAAATTACAATTTGTTACCCAAAACAACCGCGGTAGAGAACGTCGAATTACCACTTATGTACAATTCTTCGTATAGTGCTACTGCACGTTATCAGAAAGCCGTTGAAGCATTAATTGCCGTTGGATTGGGAGACCGTCTAATGCACAAAAGCAATCAAATGTCCGGAGGACAAATGCAACGTGTTGCCATTGCCCGAGCTTTAGTAAACGATCCTGCCGTTATTTTAGCAGATGAAGCAACCGGAAACTTGGACACTCGCACTTCTTTCGAAATCTTAGTCTTATTTCAGAAGCTGCATGCCGAAGGGCGTACCATTATATTCGTAACCCACAATCCGGAAATTGCTCAATACAGTAGCCGGAACATCACATTACGAGATGGACATGTAACCTCTGACACAGTAAATACCGATATTCTAAATGCAGCAGAAGCCTTAGCGAAGTTGCCTAAGAATGACGATTAACAAGAGATTCTTAATAACAATTTACAATGAACGGAACGAACCTAATAAAAATAGCCCTTCGGGCACTCGCAAATAATAAACTACGCGGTTTTTTAACAATGCTGGGTATCATTATTGGTGTTGCCTCTGTTATTACCATGCTTGCTATCGGACAAGGGTCTAAGCGAAGTATCCAGGCACAAATCAGTGAGATGGGTTCTAACATGATTATGATTCATCCGGGAGCTGACATGCGAGGAGGTGTCCGACAAGACGCTTCTGCTATGGAAACGCTAAAGCTGGAAGATTATCAAAACATAGTAGACGAAACTCGATATGTATCTGCTGTTTCTCCTTCCGTCAACAGTAGTGGACAAGCCATTTACGGAGCAAATAACGCACCAACTACAGTCTATGGTATCAGCCCCGACTATTTAGAGATTCGTCGATACAAGGTTGAGGATGGAGACATGTTTACTGAACAAGATATTCAGACAGCAGCAAAAGTCTGTGTTGTCGGTAAAACCGTTGTCGATAATCTATTCCCTGATGGGAGTAGCCCTGTAGGGAAAGTTATACGCTTCCAGAAGTTACCTTTCCGTATTGTAGGTGTATTAGAAAGTAAAGGATATAACAGCATGGGAATGGACCAGGACGATTTAATCTTAGCTCCATACACAACTATTCAAAAGAAAGTTCTGGCCATTACCCATCTGCAAGGCATTAACTGTTCAGCTCTCAAAGAAGAATATACTGAACAGGCAATCGACGAGATTACAGAAATACTGCGCCGCAACCATAAGTTGAGAGATATGGATGCTGATGATTTTACAATTCGTAGTCAACAGGAGTTAAGTACGATGTTGACAAGTACGACAGATATGATGACTGTGCTGTTGGCGGCTGTGGCTGGTATTTCGCTCCTCGTCGGAGGTATCGGGATTATGAATATCATGTATGTTTCAGTAACGGAGCGTACTCGTGAAATCGGTCTTCGTATGAGTATCGGAGCCAAAGGGATTGATATTTTAGCACAGTTCCTAATTGAATCCATCCTCATCAGTGTAACCGGAGGGTTAATCGGAGTCTTCTTAGGAGTCGGTGCTGCGCTAATTGTCAATGGAGTTGCCCACTTCCCTATCTATATTCAGCCGTGGAGTGTAATTCTTTCTTTTGCTGTATGTACCATCACAGGCGTATTCTTTGGCTGGTATCCTGCAAAGAAAGCAGCTCAACTTGATCCGATTGAAGCCATCCGTTACGAATAGGAGTGCTGATATATTTGTTTACATAAAAGTAAAAGATTAAATGACAACGCCAACTACAACATTGCCACCTCTTAAGGGGATGGGAAGTATTATACATATTGTTGCATGGGGAATCCTTTTCGGTCTTCCTTTCTTTTTTACGGGAAAGGAACCGCAAGAGATGAACGTTTATAATTATATCCGTTCAGTTACGGTTCCTATTTCATTTATGTTTGTCTTTTATGTAAACTTTTTCTTATTGGTAGACCGTTACTTATTTTCTAAGTACACCTGGAAGTTTTTCCTCAGTAACGTGATATTAATTGCAGCCGCAATATTGTGTGTCCACCTACTCATGGACATACTTCCTCCACCAGCCAACTGGCACAATCCCCCACACCATCGACGAGAGATACAAGAAAGCATTGGTTTCTTTTTGGTAAACGCGACTATCTATATGTTAGTCGCTGGGCTCAGTGTTGCTATCAAAATGACTTGGGTATGGTTTCAGACAGAAACAACACGCCGCGAGTTGGAAAAGAGCCGCGCCGAAGCTGAGCTACAAAACCTTAAAAGCCAGCTTAATCCACACTTCTTATTTAATACTCTCAATAACATTTACAGCCTGATTTCTTTCAGTCCCGAACGGGCACAAGAAGCGGTTCATGATTTGAGCCGTCTGCTTCGCTATGTTCTCTACGAAAGCAGTCAGCCAGTTGTTCCCTTAGAAAGAGAACTTTCTTTCATTCAGAACTATGTTGAATTAATGCGTATTCGTCTTCCTGAACATGTAAAAGTATCTACTCACATATCAGCAAACAATCAAGAGACACCGATTGCTCCTCTCCTGTTCATCTCGCTTATTGAAAATGCGTTTAAACATGGAGTGAGCCACAGCGAGCCTTCCTTTATCGATTTAACTATACGGCAAGAGGGAGAACGGATTGTATGCGAGATTCATAACAGTTACTTCCCTAAAAATAGCAATCAAGACAAAAGTGGTTCTGGTATAGGGCTACAAAACCTCAGCCGTCGTCTGGAACTCCTTTATCCGGCACACCATATATTCACTTACGGGCAGAAAGGAGACGAGTATATCTGTCTGCTGGAGTTGCAATCCTAAAGATTTGTTGTATTTTTGTTCAATCTATTTATACAACCGACTTATGACATTAACATGTGCAATCATAGATGATGAACCTCTGGCGATTAGCCTGTTAGAAAGTTATGTAAATAAAACTCCATTCTTACAGTTAGTGGGGAAATTTAACAGTGCACTTAATGCCCTCTCCGAATTAAGTACGCAGCCAGTAGACCTGCTTTTCCTTGACATTCAAATGCCAGAGTTAAATGGTCTGGAGTTCTCACGCATTCTAAAAGCAGATACCCGTATTATCTTTACCACTGCCTTTGAACAATATGCACTCGACAGCTACAAAGTAAATGCGCTTGACTATCTATTAAAGCCTATCAGCTATCCCGATTTCCTAAAAGCGGCGAACAAAGCACTCCAATGGTACGAATTGGTTAAAGGGAACAAAGGGAACGAAAATAACACGGAATCAATATTCATCAAAACTGAATATAAATTGGTTCAAGTAGAACTGCGTAAAATTCTCTATATCGAAGGGCTGAAAGATTATGTCAAGATATTTATCGAGGATGAACCTCATCCCATCCTTTCGCTAATGAGTATAAAGTCATTAGAAGAGTTACTACCTTCCAATCGTTTCATCCGTGTACATCGTTCTTTCATTGTACAACCGGAAAAGATTAAAGTTATCGAGAGAAATCGAATTGTTTTTGGTAAAGAATACATTCCTATCTCCGACAACTACAAACAAAAATTCATGGAGTTTTTATCTCAACGTTCCTTATTGCCCTAAAAAGGAGTCCGCATCCGTCTCTCATTCGATCCGCACCCCTTTTTTCTTCGCTGCGCATCCATTTCATTTTTTATGCGCAGCAAAAAATAAATATCCTCTTATCAAAAGAGTCGAAGCAGTAATCGCTCCAATCCTTTTGTCATGTCTCGCATACTACATGTATAATTATTAGAGAAAAGAGCAACTGCATACTGTTTTTCTCCTTTTGTAATATAGCCGACATAGCAACGTACGCCCGTGATTCCACCACTCTTTAGCTGTGCTTTACCTTGTAACTTTGTTCCTTTCAAAAAGTTTCGTACAGATCCTTCCACTCCTACCTCGGGTAAAGAAGCTCTAAAAGCTTCAGAGACTTTTGACTGGGTTGCCATATAAAACAACAAATCACCCATAAATCGAGCTGAAACTTTATCCATCGGAGCTAATCCACTTCCATCATACATCTTAAGCGACTGCACATCCAACCCCTTCTCTTTCCAATACTCTTTTATAACCTCTATACCTTGCCCGAAAGAGGAGATAACTTCATTCTTTTGTTTTTTGTACTGTAACCCGACTGTTTTTAATAAAGCGTCTGCATATAAATTATGGCTCACGTGGTTGCATACACGTACTATTTCTCTAAGCGGGGGTGAATAGGTCGTTACTAAAGTTTTTCGTTCTTTCCTCTTCCATCGTTTCTGTTCAACCTCTATACGATGACAAGAAGGATTACCATCCACCTGAATCCCCCTTTGCTGAAGAAAAGAGGTAAAATACTGTGCAAGAAATAGAGCAGGGTCAGGAATATCTCCTTTTAAAACGTATGATTCCCGGTTGGCCGGTAAAGAACCATAAAGATAACGTATATCCTCCAATGGAGCCCCTATGATATAGGCACTATCCGAAGAGATAGCAGCAACTTTTACATAGTTTTTGAACTGAATAGAAGATATTTGAGGTTCCATACCTATCACGGTAGGTAACGTCCCTACAGTGCCGGTTCGTAAAAACAGCTTATATAAATTATCAAACACAGAAAGCCCATAACTTCCCGCTGCATAGTAGTTTCCCATATCCTCTCGCAGCCATTTGGTAGAAGCCCCTTCCGTATCAAAAATACTTTCATCAGCAATGATAGAACCTGTTATCTGCCGAACCCCCGCCTGTTCCAATGCAGAGAACCAGGCACTCAGAAACTCACGATGTTCTGGAGCAAAATGCGACGAACCTAACGAAGGATCGCCACTACCCTTAATATAAAGATTACCCCGTAGAACTCCATCCTGCAAAGTTCCATCATATTGTAATGACGTTGGGTATTGATAATCCTCACCCAATAGATCTAATGCCGTAGCTGTTGAAACCACCTTTAATACAGAAGCTGGAGATAACAACCGATCCATATCATATTCATAAAGTATCTCTCCATTTTGTAAATCCTTTGCTATAAAGGAAAAAGAAGCTCCTCGCATATAAGAAGTTTGCAACAATTGTTCAATAGGTGCAGGAATTTGGGCACTTGTACCCCATCGTAAACAAATCAACAAACAAAGCAAGAATATTTTATTCCGTATCATCTTTTCTATTCGACTTTATCTTATCTTTGTGGCAAAGATAAACATAAAATATGAACCCTTTGTTTGATAAGCCTTTTACCTTCGATCGGGTAGCTCGTATTCTCTTCGGGATAGCAGTACTCAGTGGTCTGATTTATTTGATCGCAGTACTACGCAATGCTTTATTGCCCTTTTTAATTGCTTGGTTGCTTGCTTATATGGTACAACCTTTTGTCAAATTCTTTCAGTACAAACTTAAGCTGAAAAGTCGAGTGCTGTCCATATTAGCCGTACTACTTTCCTTGCTTCTGATTGTAGCTTTGATAGGAGTGGTTATTGTACCTTCCGTAACTCAAGAAGTCAACCGTACAATGGAATTGTTACAACGCCATAATACCAATTATGGACAAATACCTTTAGTCCCTCAATCTTGGGTAAACTACTTAGAAGAAAACATCGAACCGGAGCAAGTAGCACAGCTACTTAGTAGAGAGAACATCACGAAAGCGGTCAAACAAATTGCGCCGAAGATGTGGGTAGTACTTACCAACACATTTTCTTTTCTCTTTAGTATTGCAATCGTATTCATCATCTTCCTTTACTTCATCTTTATCCTGCTGGATTATGAAAGAATTGCAGACGGTTGGATAAAACTAATACCTGAACGGTATCGTCCCTTTGTCCAAGGGTTGGCCGATGACGTAGAATATAGTATGAATCGCTATTTCCGTGGACAATCGTTGATAGCTTTATCAGTCGGTATCCTTTTTGCAATTGGATTTAAGATCATAGGGTTTCCTTTGGCCGTTATCTTCGGACTCTTTATCGGTGTGCTTAACCTGATTCCCTATATGCAGACAATAGGGATAATACCTATGGTTTTACTAAGCTTACTAAAGGCAGCGGAGACAGGAGAAAATTTCTGGATGATATTTGGCGGTGCAATACTTGTTCTTTGTGTAGTGCAATGTATACAAGATTTATATCTTACTCCCCGTATCATGGGAAAGGCAATGGGATTAAATCCAGCTATTATCCTTTTATCTTTATCTATTTGGGGAACTTTGTTAGGATTTATAGGTTTAATCATCGCATTGCCTTTAACAACACTTTTTCTTTCTTATTATAAACGTTTTATTCTTATGGAAAATGACCTTTCCATACCCAAGAAACCGGATAATTCAAAGGTAGAGAAGAAAAAATTAATAGAAAACGAGTAATTTTTTTGTCGAAGCTATTGCATATATAAAAAAAAGCCTTACCTTTGCACCCGAATTACAAAAGTAATCGCAAAGGATGATTCGCTAGCTCAGCAGGTAGAGCACATCCCTTTTAAGGATGGGGTCCTGGGTTCGAACCCCAGGCGGATCACTGAAAGAAGGGACTTGAAAAAGTCCCTTCTTTTTCTAATATTCTTATCTCCTTTGATTATCAAAAGGTTACAAATCGCTATCAGGTATTCACATTGAGTGTGGCACCAATAAAAAAAAGAGGTAAAGGTGACACCGTTGGACATAAAAAGCCACTTTCGGACGGCTTTTGTGTTACAGCAGTTGTGTTACACTCCTCACAAATGTGTTACACTATGAACAATAGAGTTCG
>JAFUOJ010000012.1 GCA_017481945.1 Parabacteroides sp.
GCTTTTGGAAAGTGGGCGTTGACGGATTCGAACCGCCGACCCTCTGCTTGTAAGGCAGATGCTCTGAACCAGCTGAGCTAAACGCCCTTTCATTTTTCATTAAGTTTATATACGCTTTATCTCTCTAAAGCGCTGCAAAGATACGGCTTTTTTTATTACTGCCAAATGTTTTTGATAAAAAGTAGAAAAAAACTTTCACATTGCTTATATGTATTAGGATTTATAGTAACTTTGCAGCTCCATATTAATTAATGTATATGATATTTTCAGCACTGACTGCCATATCGCCTGTCGATGGACGATATAGAAATAAAGCCGAAAATTTGGCGGCTTACTTTTCAGAGTATGCGCTCATTAAATATAGAGTGCAGGTAGAGATTGAGTATTTTATTACTTTGTCTGAATTCTTACCGCAACTTCAAGCGTTAGCAACTGTAGAAAATAAAGACGCTTTGCGAAAAATCTATCGTGAGTTTTCTGTTGAAGACGCAACTCGTATTAAAGAGATTGAGAGTGTAACCAATCACGATGTGAAAGCAGTTGAATATTTTATTAAAGAAAAATTCGACTTGTTGTTTTTGCAGGACTATAAAGAATTTATCCATTTTGGTTTAACTTCCCAAGATATAAATAATGCGTCTGTACCTTTGTCAATTAAGGATGCTTTGAATGAAGTATACTTTCCGGGTTTAGAAGAGGTCATTTGTATATTGAAAAAGTATGCGGAGGATTGGGCAAATGTATCTATGTTGGCTAAGACACATGGGCAGCCAGCTTCTCCGACTCGTTTGGGAAAAGAGATCATGGTATTTGTGTACCGTTTGGAACAACAGGTGAAGTTGTTAAAGGCAACACCTATATCAGCTAAATTTGGTGGTGCTACCGGTAATTTTAATGCACATCATGTTGCTTTCCCAGAGTATGATTGGAGAGCTTTTGGTAATAAGTTTGTAAATGAGGTTTTAGGGTTAAGCCGTGAGGAGTGGACTACCCAGATTTCAAACTATGATAATTTAGCGGCTATATTTGATGGAATGAAACGTATTGATACCATCTTAATAGACTTGTGTCGTGACTTCTGGCAGTATGTTTCAATGGAGTATTTCAAACAGAAAATAAAAGCCGGTGAGGTAGGTTCTTCTGCTATGCCACATAAAGTAAATCCAATTGATTTTGAAAATGCAGAAGGAAACTTAGGAATGGCTAATGCTATTTTGACACATTTAGCAATGAAATTGCCTATTTCTCGTTTGCAACGCGATTTGACCGACTCAACTGTACTTCGTAATGTTGGTGTGCCAATGGCTCATATTGAGATTGCATTTAAGAGTTTAACAAAAGGGTTAGGAAAATTGTTATTAAACGAAAATGCGTTGTATCGAGATTTAGATAATTGTTGGGCTGTTGTTGCTGAAGGTATTCAGACTATTCTTCGTCGTGAAGGATATCCGAAACCTTATGAAGCATTGAAGGCTTTGACTCGAACGAATGAAGGTATTACTGCTGAATCTATCAGTACTTTTATTGATACATTACAAGTAAGTGATACTGTAAAAGCAGAATTAAAGGCGATAACGCCTCATAATTATACAGGGATTTAGAGAACGATCGGTAGCCGTGAGGTTACCTATTATTAATTTATCTTTTAATTTATAACAATGAGCACAGAAGAAAGAGAAGAATCTCAACCGCGTCTTAGAAAAGTGCTTCCGAGCATGAGACGGGAAAACACAGACCAGGATTCTGAAAGAAAACCTTACAATCAAGGTTATAACAGACCTGAAGGAAACAACTATGAACGGAGACCATATAACCGTCCTAACCGGGATGACCGTGGCGGTTATAATTCTTATGGTGACAACCGCTCTTACGGGGATAGACAAAGTCGTCCACGTATGTATGACAATCGTGATGGAGGTTATAATAGACCTTATAATGGTGGTGGTAATCGCGGTTATGGTAATAATGGAGGTGGTTATAATAATAATCGATCTTCTTATGGAAATAATCGTCCGTACGGTAATGACCGCTCTTATGGTAATCCGTATAATCGCCCGTCTCGTCCTAACTATGAAGACAGAGGTAAAGCTTACTCGGCAACTCCGTCTGGAGAAGGAATGCCTGTTGAAGGTGTAAAGAAAAGAAGACCACGTGTAGGTGATACACGCGTAAATCCTTCTTATGACAATCGTGGTGGTAGACCTTCTTATGGTAATAATAATCGCTATGGTAACAATGGTGGACGTGGTGGTAACAACAATAGACGTCCGAATAACAACCGTCGTTCTGGTGATTATAATCCAAATGCTAAGTACAATTTCCAAAAACAGCTGAAATACAAAGAGGTATTAGCTGATCCGAATGAACCGATTCGTTTGAATAAGTTCTTGTCTAATGCGGGAGTTTGTTCACGTCGTGAGGCTGATGAATTCATTCAATCTGGAGCTGTTAAGGTAAATGGTGAAGTGGTAACTGAATTGGGTACTAAGATTACTCGTCAGGACATTGTCTTGTTCAATGATCAGCAAGTTCAGATCGAAAGTAAGGTATATATCGTTTTGAACAAGCCAAAAAATTGTGTGACAACTTCTGATGACCCTCAGGAACGTCTAACTGTAATGGATTTGGTTAAGAACGCTTGTCAAGAACGTATTTATCCAGTAGGTCGTTTGGACCGTAATACAACAGGGGTATTACTTTTGACAAATGATGGTGACTTAGCTTCTAAATTGACACATCCGTCTTTCAAAAAGAAAAAGATCTATCACGTTTGGTTGGATAAGAACGTATCTGTAGAAGATATGGAAAAGATTGCAAACGGATTGGAATTAGAAGATGGTGAAATCCATGCAGACGCAATCAGTTATGCAAGCGAGGCGGATAAGAGTCAGGTAGGTATTGAAATACACTCTGGACGTAACCGTATTGTTCGCCGTATATTTGAATCATTAGGCTATCATGTGGTTAAGTTGGATCGTGTATATTTTGCAGGTTTGACTAAAAAGAACTTAGGCCGTGGAAAGTGGCGTTATCTGAACGAACGTGAAGTGAACGCTCTTCGCATGGGTGCTTTTGAATAATATAAGATTAGCCGGTTGTAAAAGCCGGCTAATTTGTTTGGATTTCCTAAGATAAAGACATAAACATGGAAACAATTAAAAGAACAAAGATTGTAGATGTTTTAAAAAGTGAAGCTTTTGGTACAACCGTTAATGTAAAAGGTTGGGTTCGTACTCGTCGTGGCAGTAAACAAGTGAATTTTATTGCTTTGAACGATGGTTCTACTATAAATAATGTTCAGATCGTTGTCGATGTGAATAAACTGGGTGAAGAATATTTAAAACCGATTACAACAGGAGCAAGTATCAGTGTAAATGGTATATTGGTTCAGTCTCAAGGAAAAGGTCAGAATGTTGAAATCCAGGCTACTGAAATAGAAATCTACGGTACTGCAGACCCTAATACTTATCCATTGCAAAAGAAAGGTCACTCAATGGAATTTTTACGTGAGATTGCTCATTTGCGTCCACGTACAAATACTTTTGGTGCTGTTTTCCGTATTCGTCATAATATGGCTTATGCTATCCATAAGTTTTTCCATGATAAAGGTTTCTTCTATTTCCATACTCCATTAATTACAGCCTCTGACTGTGAAGGAGCTGGTCAGATGTTCCAAGTGACAACAATGAATTTGTATGACTTGAAGAAAGATGAAAATGGTTCTATTATCTATGATAATGACTTTTTCGGTAAACAAGCGAGTTTAACTGTTTCTGGTCAGTTGGAAGGAGAATTAGCTGCTACGGCTTTAGGTCAGATTTATACATTTGGTCCAACGTTCCGTGCTGAAAATTCTAATACACCGCGTCACTTGGCTGAATTTTGGATGATTGAGCCAGAAGTCGCATTTAATGACATCTTGGACAATATGGATTTGGCTGAGGAGTTCATTAAGTACTGCGTACAGTGGGCTTTGGATAACTGTATGGACGATGTGAAGTTCTTAAATGATATGTTTGATAAGGGCTTGATTGAGCGTCTACAGGGAGTATTGAAAGATCAGTTTGTCCGCTTGTCTTATACGGAAGGTATTAAGATTCTCGAAGAAGCTGTTGCAAAAGGTCATCAGTTCGAATTCCCTGTATATTGGGGAGTAGATTTGGCTTCAGAACATGAACGTTTCTTGGTTGAAGAACATTTCAAACGTCCGGTTATCTTGACTGATTATCCGAAGGAAATAAAGGCTTTCTATATGAAACAGAATGAAGATGGTAAAACTGTTCGTGCTATGGATGTCTTGTTCCCGAAAATTGGTGAGATTATTGGTGGTTCTGAACGTGAAGCAGATTATGATAAGCTGTTGAATCGAATTAATGAATTGGGTATTCCGATGAAAGATATGTGGTGGTACTTAGATACTCGTCGTTTTGGTACTGTACCTCATTCTGGTTTCGGTTTAGGTTTTGAACGTCTTTTGTTATTTGTTACTGGTATGGCAAATATTCGTGACGTAATACCTTTCCCTCGTACACCGAAGAATGCCGACTTTTAAATCGATTGTAATAAATACAAATAGAAACCCTCATAGCAATCAAACTATGAGGGTTTTTTATTTAATCTTCATCTAAGTCAATTGGGATTTGTCTCTTGAAGGCCTCCTTGAATGAAATTAAAGATTCAGTACGGGCAAGCCCTAAAGGTTGTAGCTTGTTGTGGATAATACTAAGCAGATGTTGATTATTCTTCGCATATATTTTAATAAACAAGTCGTATTGTCCAGTTGTATAATGGCATTCTACTACCTCCGGAATCTGCTTTAAAGCCTCTGTAACCGCAGGAAATTGTCCGGGAGATTTAAGATATAATCCCATGTAAGCACAGGTCTCATATCCAACTTTTGTATTATCGACAATGAATTCTGAACCTTTGATGACTCCAAGGTTCGTAAGTTTCTGAATGCGCTGATGTATTGCAGCACCAGATACATTACATTCTCTCGCGACTTCAAGGAAAGGCATACGGGCATTTCCTATAATGAGTTTTAAAATCTTCTCATCTAATTCATCCAGTTGATGGTGTGCCATAATTTACGTATGTTTGTTGTTACATTTTATGAATTCTTGATACAAATATAATCAATTTTGAATGATAAACTACTGTGTAATTTTCAATTTTATAGTTTATGTCT
Source organism: Parabacteroides sp. (assembly GCA_017481945.1). Classification (GTDB taxonomy): domain Bacteria; phylum Bacteroidota; class Bacteroidia; order Bacteroidales; family Tannerellaceae; genus Parabacteroides. The sequence continues at coordinate 5,189 of JAFUOJ010000012.1, forward strand.
TTACAATCTGTTATTATCAGCGAATTAGTAAGTGATTTTACTGATCCAGTATTAGAGCTAATAGAGCATACGTATATGGATTCTTTCCCTGAAGCGGAGAGACGACCGTTTGTTGCCCTTTGTGAGCTGCTAAGATATGAACCTAAGTTTCATGTGTTAGCGTTGTATAGAGAAAAGAAATATGTAGGTTTCATTACATATTGGCTTTTCAATGGCTTTGTGTATGTCGAACACTTTGCTGTTGACGGATGTGCTCGAAACGGAGGTGTGGGAGCCACAGCTATGCAACAGTTCTTAAACTCTCAAAAGCTTCCGGTGGTCTTGGAAGTTGAAACCCCTATGGATGAGATCAGCCGGCGACGAATCGCTTTCTATGAACGTTTAGGCTTTGTCTTGGATACACATACCTATCTTCAACCTCCTTATCGCCCAGGAGGTAATTGGGTAGATCTTCGGTTAATGACATGGGGAGAATTAGATCTGAGCCATGCTTTTGAGTCCGTAAAGCATACTTTGTATACTCATGTTTATGGTGTTCAATAACAGAGAATAAAAAAGGCGGAAGTTCAATTTCCGCCTTTTTTATAGTTGTATTTTGAGATTATTCTGCAGCCTTACGAGCTGAGTAACTAATCTTCAATGCGTATGCTTCACGAAGTGCCTGCTTAACGTCTGTGATCAAACCCATCTTGGTTTCGCTATCCGCCTTGATAGATACAGTCATAAACGGCTGGTCTTCTTCTTTCATACTTGACTTTTCCTGCGCAATGTAGTCCTGAATTTCTGATACTTCAGCGAATTTATCATTCAACTGCAAACGAGCTTCAGTACCCATTTTTGCTTGATACTCTTGATTTGGCTTTCCTACATAGATGAATGTAACCAACGATTTCTTTTCAAGCTTCTGAAGTTCAGTTGCCTGAGGAGCTCGGAATTGCACCATCAATGTTACTTCACGCATAGATGTTACCATCATAATGAAGAACAAGAAGGCAAATACCAAGTCAGGTAATGAAGAGGTATTTAGTTCAGGAACTTCATGACCTTCTGATTTTACGAATTTTCCCATTACTTCTTTCCTCCATAATTTTTAGGTTCTGCTTCAGAAATCTTTTGCGGATAAATCTGCTGCACAGCCTTTTGTTGTTCTTCATCTAATTCTGCGAATGGCATACCAAATTTCTTTCTTGATACGTCATCACGCAACTCATTATACGCTTTAGCTAATTCGTTCTGAACTTTGATGTAAGCCTGATATTCAGTACCACGGTCATTCTGCAAAGAGATAACGTGCTTTTTAGCTGTCATTACTTTGCCAAAGAATGGCACATCTTCTTCTACCTTTTCAGGTTTGTCAGCGTCGTTGTACGGATTATCAATGAACTCTTTAACCTTGTCTTTCAATTGCTTGATATCAACGAACTGATCGCCGCAGAGAATCTGGTTCTGGCTGTTAATCAATACAACCAACAGGTTTCTCTTATTGATATCAACATCTTGCTTCTTTTGGTCTTTAGGCACAGGAGGCGGCAAACGTCTTGCCAAACCTTGGTCTGTGTCCATAGATGTAGTAATAAGGAAGAAGATAAGCAACATGAAAGCAATATCGGCTGAAGAAGAACCATTAATACCCGGTGTCTTTCTTTTTCCCATTTCTTTCTTGTTTAATCAAATTCGTTATTACTTATTATTTGTTAAGCATTTTCTTAATAGAACCCCAAGCAATACTTGCTACGATTAGAGTCATCAATACGATTGAAGACATAATCCACATATCAGTCATTTTTAACCAACCTGCTGTATTGTAAGCTTGAGAATCTGCATTCAAACCAGTTAATGGTGTAGGATCACCCATTGAATAAGTGATGAACAACATTGCTGCAAATGCTACAACAACACCTAAAGAAGCGATTGCAGATTTAGCGTTTGTCTTCAACAATGAGATGAATTGCCAAACTGCGAAAACTGCCATACATCCAATTGTAACAAAGAATAATAAATAAGTCCAATCTAACAAAAGGCCTGTATAAACATATTCTTTCATTTCTTCACCCGGATTCGTTACGCCTCCGCCGAAGAACATACCCAGTACGACAATACTGACAAGAGATACTATCAGCAGTGTCCAGCTGGACATTTTTCTTATCTTAGTAACTGCCATAGTGCTCTATTATTTTTTAAGGTTGTATTTAATAACTAAGTCTAACAAAGAGATTGAAGCATCTTCCATCTGGTTAACGATAGCTTCGAATTTGCTCAACAAATAGTTATAGAATACCTGAAGAATCAATGCAACGATCAAACCACCGATAGTAGTAATCAACGCCACTTTCATACCACCAGCAACAACCGTCGGGCTGATATCACCTACTTGTTCAATTTTATCGAACGCCATAACCATACCAACTACAGTACCCAAGAATCCTAATGACGGAGCCATAGCGATAAACAATGTGATCCAAGACAAGTTCTTTTCCAAAAGACCAGCTTGAACACCACCGTAAGAAACGATTGATTTTTCTACTACGTCGATACCTTGGTCAATTCTCATCAAACCTTGGTAAGCGATAGAAGCGATAGGACCTCTTGTGTCACGAGCGATAGCTTTAGCACCTTCTACATCCCCTTTGTCCAAAGCTTCTTCAATGCCTTTCAACAATTTGCTTGAATTAGTTTCAGCCAAGTTTAAATAGATAATTCTTTCCAAGCAGAATGCCAAACCGAAAATCAAAGCGATAGCAACCAAAGCCATGAAGTCTGCACCACCCTCGATGAACTTAGTTTTTAAAGCTTGATACATACCACCTTCAACTGCGGTTTCAGCTGCTTCTTGCGCGAAAGCTACAGAAGAGATTCCAAGAGCACATAAGCTCATGAACGTTTTTGCGAAATACTTTTTCATTGTGTGTTTAATTTTTAAGATTAATAATTCTCTTATTTGTTTTTGTTTTTTACTTTGTTAATAATCTCATGGTATTTTAAAGCGGAGAAAGCGGGATTCGAACCCGCGAAACCCTTTAGGGGTTTACACGCTTTCCAGGCGTGCCTCTTCAACCACTCGAGCATCTCTCCTGATTAAAACCGCTCTCCTCTCTAAAACGGGTGCAAATTACGAAAAAAAATGCAATTGCAAACGTTTCAGTGCACAAATCTATTGTTTTTAATTGACATATCACAATATCTTGCGGATAAATTTTGAATACAAGACAAAATTTCTTTTTAGATCGGTTGATTCTCGATTTTAAAAAGATGGAGCGCGTTTTTTCTGGTCGTCTCAACCACGGTTTCAAGCGGTAATCCGTACACTTGTGCTATCTTTTCTGCCGTTTTCCAGATGTAGACCGGTTCATTTCTTTTCCCTCGATAAGGAACAGGTGCCAAATAGGGGGCGTCTGTTTCCAATACGATTTGTTGCAGGTCTGTCTGTTGTATGACTTCTGATAGTTTAGAGTTTTTGAAGGTAATTACCCCGTTGATTCCAATCTTGAAGTTTGTTAATTTTTTTATTTCTTCTAACTCTGCCGCACTACCGGTAAAGCTATGGAAGACACCCGTCAGTTTCTCCGGTCCTACCTTATATAATATATCAAATACTTCCGGAAAAGCTTCTCGTGTATGAATAGCTACCGGTAACCGGAGGTCTATACTCCATAGAAGTTGCTCTTCAAAGACCTTTTTTTGTTCTTTTAGGTAACTTTTGTCCCAATAGAGGTCGATACCGATTTCCCCGATACCGCAGTAGGAGCGTTTTCCTAACCAACTTTCTGTCGCCTTTAACAGCTCTGCATATTGGCTGTCTACGCTGGTCGGGTGGAGTCCCATCATCGGGTACGCAAAGTCCGGATAACGATCGCATAACTCATGCATACGGTCGATTGTTGTCGTATCAACGTTCGGCAGTAGAAGTTTTTCGATTCCGGATTCTTTGGCTACTGTAATCAGTTGCTCCTGTTCCGGGTCGAACTCTTCTAAATAGAGGTGATTATGAGTGTCGATTAATTGCATATACTATGATTGTCGATTCATTAAACGAGCACTTACCTCTTTCAATATCGTTAATTTCTCCGGTGCTACCTGTAGAGAGTTCAGGTACTCCATAGCACTTATATAATAGGTATGGATTTTCTCTTCAGATAGTTCCTTCAAATGAAGTTGGTTGTAGATGGCAGTAACTGCTGCTATCTTTTCTGCCGGATCAAATTCTTTTTTATGAATCCAATCGTTTAAGATGGCTCTCTGTTGCTCGGACACTAAGCGAAGTGCATTGATTAACAGGAATGTCTTTTTGTTACAGAGGATGTCCCCACCGATATTCTTTCCGAAAGTGGCGGTGTCTCCGTACACATCCAACAGGTCGTCTTGAAGCTGAAAGGCCAATCCGATGTGGATACCAAACTGGTACAGTGCTTCTGCGTCTTCTTTAGGTGCGTTTCCTACAATAGCTCCCATCTTCAGGGCACAGGCTAAAAGGACGGCTGTCTTGAGGCGAATCATCTCGATGTATTCCGCTTCGCTTACATCAGTACGTGATTCAAATTCCATGTCGTATTGCTGCCCTCCGCAAATCTCAAGGGCGGTCGCTGTAAATAGATGTAAGATTTCTTTTAAGGATTCGGGAGCAGTCTCTTCAATTAACTGATAAGCGGCTATCAACATGGCGTCTCCGGAAAGAATCGCAGTGTTGGCATTCCATACTTTATGTACAGTCGGCTTATTCCTTCTTTTGTCCGCTTCGTCCATCAGGTCGTCATGCAAGAGGGTGAAATTGTGGAAAACTTCAAGACCTAATGCAGGTTTGATAGCTGCGTCTACCTCCTCTTTGTAGAGGTTACAAGCCATTAATACAAGGGCGGGGCGTATTCTCTTTCCGCCTAACGACAGGATGTATTCGATAGGTTCATATAAACTCTTGGGCGGATAGGTGAATTGAAGTTGGGCAATCTCCTGCTCAATCTTCTGAAGAATCTCATTAAAAGATAACATAACTATTTGTTTAAAAAGAAAAGGCTGCGTTGAAGCAGCCTTTCCGTACTGATTTACATGTTATTATTGTAATCTGAATGTTACAGGTACTGTATATTTAACACGTACTGGTTTACCGCGCTGTTCACCCGGTTTCCATTTCGGCATTGCGTTGATCACGCGAAGCGCTTCTTTATCCAAAGAAGGGTCAACACCACGCAATACAACTGCGTCCACGATAGAACCGTCTTTGTTGATGACGAAAGAACATGAAACACGACCTTGGATACCGTTTTCCTGTGCAATTACCGGATATTTGATAGCGTTTGCCAAGTATTTCATCAAAGCTGCCATACCACCCGGGAATTCCGGCATTTTTTCTACTACGGTAAAGATCTGCTGTTCAGATTCTTCTTCCTCTTCTACTACTGCAGGCGGAACGTATGCTTCCTGTTGTGCTGCTGTTGCATCGTCTTCTGAAGAAGCGATTTCAACGTCGTCCAACTTCACATCATCTTCCACAACGTTCAACTCTTCAACGATAGCCGGTGCTGGAGGTGGTGGAGGTGGTGGGGGAGGCGTATCCTCCGGTCTCGTAATTTCAATTTCCTCTTCCGCGATGACATCCGCTACGCCCTCGTCTTGGACAATAGTGATCTCACGGTTGCTCCATTCGAAGCCAACGAACATGACAGCCAAACCGACAATCATACCCATCAGGATACCCGTCAACTTGCCTTTTTCCAAGTCCGCTTTCGGTGATTTCTTAATTTCCATATAAATAAATTTTAAAGATGTGTTTTTCTTCTGCGACAAATATACGGATTATTTTCAAAATCGGAACAATCCGTACTAAATAGTGCTGTTTTTTTACTTTTTTTTTGACTCTGAACAAAAATAATGGGGATAATATACCTTTTTCTCTTTTTCTCCGTTTCTCTATAGAAGAGGTATATTCCTCTATTTGTTTATCTTTGTACGCATTTTACTATAGAAATAATGAGAAATATTCTATTTATACTTTTCTTCTCCCTTTTAGGGTTGACGGTTGTTGCGCAAACGGGGGATACCGGATATACCTTTTTGCGTTATCCAGCTTCGGCAAGAGCCAATGCCTTGGGGGGTAATAATGTCTCTTTGGTGGAGCGTGACCCGTCACTGATTTATCATAACCCGGCGTTGTTGGGAGCAGAAATGGATCAAATGCTAAACTTAAATTATTTGAACTATATCTCTGATATTAATGTAGGTAGCGCTCTTTTCACAAAAGCGATTAAAGAAAAGGGGGCTTGGGGTGTCGGGGCTTCGTTCTTTAGTCAAGGGAATATTCGAGGCATGTCGGAGGAGGGATTACCAACCGGTGACTTTACGGCAAAGGATATTAGTATCAATGGTTTCTATTCACATGACCTTTCGGAACATTGGCGTGGAGGGGTTTCGCTGAAGTTCCTTTATTCCAACATTGGGGACTACAGTTCTATGGGGTTAGCGGTTGACGCCGGACTGAGTTATTATGATTCGGAAAAGGACTTTTCCTTTGGTTTTATTTTTAAGAGCATTGGGGCGCAATTAAAGGCCTACGAGGATGAAAGGCAGAAGCTCCCTTGGGATATTCAGATGGGGATTTCAAAACGTATGGCTCATGCACCGATTCGACTCTCATTGACGGCCATGTATCTTAATAAATGGAAGATAAATTATGTGGACGATAGTGACAGTGAATATGAAGAGGATGATTTCTTTAAGTCTTTTATTAAACATTTGGTGATAGGTATTGACTATGTCCCTTCTGAAAACTTTTGGTTGGGTATTGGGTATAATCCGAAGAGAGCTTTGGATATGAAATTACAGGGAGGAAATGCTTTGGCTGGTTTCTCGGGAGGAGCCGGTGTACGGATTAAGATGTTTGATGTCGGTGTTTCTGTTGCTAAATACCATCCTTCGGCTCTTTCTTTTATGCTGAGCCTGTCTACAACCCTTAGTGACTTCTAACAATCCACAAACGGTTGTATATTTGCAACTCTGTACATTTATATATATGATTAGATAGAATATGAAGAAAATTATAATAGCTATTGACGGAGTCTCTTCTACAGGGAAGAGTACGATGGCAAAGGATTTGGCCAAAGAGTTAGGATATACATATATCGATACAGGAGCGATGTATCGAGCGGTTACGTTGTACAGCTTGCAACATGGATTCTTCTCGGGACAAACGATTGATGAAGCCCGATTGCAAGAGGCTATGCCTGATATTGATATCTCTTTCCGGTTTAATCCGGAGACCGGTCGTCCGGATACCTATCTAAATGGTGTGAAAGTGGAAAAAGAGATTCGAGGAATGGAGGTTGCCAATCGAGTGAGTCCGATCGCTGCTTTGGGCTTTGTGCGCCGAGCAATGGTCGCTAAGCAACAGGAGATGGGGAAAGCAAAGGGAATAGTGATGGATGGTCGTGATATTGGAACAGTTGTTTTCCCAGAGGCTGAGTTGAAGATATACGTTACCGCCAGTCCCGAGGTACGTGCACAACGTCGTTTAGATGAACTGACAGCGAAAGGAGAGTCTGCTTCGTATGAGGAAGTACTTGAAAATGTAAAGACTCGCGACCATATTGATATGACACGCGAAGAGAGTCCGCTTCGTAAAGCTGACGATGCTTTAGAGTTGGACAACTCTCATCTGACGATTGCTGAACAGAAGGCATGGCTTTTGGAACAATATAATAAGGTGGTAACGGCAAAGTAAAACATGGTTGAGGTTGAGATAGACAAGGGGTCCGGCTTTTGTTTTGGCGTTGTGACAGCGATAGAGAGTGCTGAGCGGGAACTTAAGAATACCGATACGTTGTATTGCTTGGGGGACATTGTGCACAATAGCTTGGAAGTGGAGCGACTGGAGGCTTTGGGCTTGCGGACGATTGAGCATGAAGAGTTCAAACAGCTGAAAGGGAAGAAAGTATTGCTGCGTGCGCATGGTGAACCTCCTTCTACTTACAGATGGGCGGATCAGAACGAAATTACGATTGTGGACGCTACTTGTCCGGTAGTTCTTCAATTACAACGTAGGATCCATAAATGCTATGAAGCGACTCGGGAGAATCGTACACAGGTGGTTATCTATGGAAAGAAGGGACATGCCGAGGTGAATGGCTTGGTTGGACAAACGGAAGGAACTGCAATCGTCATCGAGAAGGTGGAGGATTTGGATCGGTTAGATTTTCGGCGGAACATCTGTCTATTCTCACAAACGACCAAATCTTTAGATGGATTTCGAGAGGTGGTAGCTGAGATTCAACGACGGATTACGGAAGGGGTAACCTTTGAATATTTTGATACCATTTGTCGACAGGTGGCGAATCGACTACCCAATATCAAGAAGTTTGCTTCTGAACATGATTGGGTGTACTTCGTGGCAGGGAAGAAAAGTTCTAATGGTAAAATGCTTTTGGAAGAGTGTCGGAAAGCGAATCCGAATACGGTTTTTATCTCGGAAGTAAGAGAAATTGTAGAGCCGTTACCAAAGAGTGTGAGAAGCGTAGGTGTCTGTGGGGCAACCTCAACACCGAAGTGGTTGATGGAGGAGGTTGCGATTCGGATTCGAGAGTTGAATCAAGGCCGTTGATAATTGGTAAATAATTGCTATATTTGTCGTGAATAATTTAAAGTAATACGCTATGTCTACAGTAAAGTGTATTGGTATTTTAACATCCGGAGGAGACGCTCCCGGTATGAATGCTGCGATTCGAGCAGTGACACGCTCTGCTATTTATAACGGAATGGCAGTGAAAGGTATCTATAGAGGATACAAAGGGTTAATAACCAATGAAATTGAAGATTTCAAAACTCAGAACGTTAGTAATATAATTCAACGTGGAGGTACGATCTTAAAGACGGCCCGCTGTACGGAATTTAAAACTCCGGAAGGTCGCCAGCAGGCGTATGAACGTTTGAAAGAACATGGAATTGACGCTTTGGTGGCAATCGGAGGGGATGGAACGTTGACAGGAGCACGTATCTTTGCGCAGGAGTTTAATTTCCCGATAGTAGGATTACCCGGTACGATTGACAATGATTTGTATGGAACGGATATTACAATCGGTTATGATACGGCATTGAATACCATTATGGAATGTGTCGATAAGATTCGTGATACGGCAACTTCTCATGAACGTTTGTTCTTTATTGAGGTGATGGGACGTGACGCTGGTTTCTTAGCATTGAATGGTGCGATTGCATCTGGGGCAGAGGCTGCGATTATACCTGAAATCTCTATGGAAAAGGACCAGTTGGCTGAGATGATTGAGGCTGGTTTCCGTAAGTCAAAGAATAGTAGTATCGTATTGGTTGCGGAAAGTGAAGTGACCGGTGGAGCTATGGGCGTTGCTGAACGTGTAAAGAAAGAGTATCCGCAGTTTGATGTACGTGTGTCTATTTTAGGACACTTGCAACGAGGTGGTTCTCCGACAGCTCAAGACCGTATCTTGGCAACCCGTATGGGAGTCGCTGCGATAGACGCTTTGTTGGATGATCAACGTAATGTGATGATGGGTATTCAAAATGACGAGATTGTGTATGTGCCCTTCTCTAAGGCGATCAAGAATGATAAGCCGATTAATCGAGATTTGTTGGATACGCTACGTATCTCTTCCATTTGATAACTGATTAAGTAAAAGGAAAGAAAAGCCGGTGAACATTGCTCACCGGCTTTTCTTTCCTTTGGGTAAATAATTATTGGTTTGAAATGTTGTCTAAGAAAAGGTCCATCATGCGCTTGGCAGCTACGAAGGAACTGATTTCGTTGTTCAATACCTGTTGTTCGGTAAAGTTCAACATCTTCTCTACTGCTGGATTGTGGTAGAAAGTTTCACGCAGTGTGTCATTAATACTTTCGTACATCCAGTATTTGGCCTGCTCGTTACGTTTGTATTCGAAGTAGCCGTTCTGTTTTGTGAACGCCATATATTCATCCACCATATCCCAAATTGGCTTGATTCCTAAGTTATAATATCCGGAATAGGTGAGAACCTTTGGAAACCAACCTGATTCAGCGGGTGGAAATAGATGTAAAGCATTACGGAATTGGGCAGCAGCCATATTGGCTTTTTCGATATTGTCTCCATCTGCTTTATTGATAATGATTCCGTCTGCCATTTCCATGATACCTCGTTTGATACCTTGTAACTCATCGCCTGTTCCTGCTAATTGAATCAGTAGGAAGAAATCGACCATGGAATGTACTGCAGTTTCACTCTGACCAACTCCTACAGTTTCAACGAAAACAGTATCGAAGCCTGCAGCTTCACAAAGGATAATCGTTTCGCGGGTTTTACGAGCAACTCCTCCTAAAGAACCCGCAGAGGGTGAAGGACGTATAAATGCATTCTTCTCTCGTGAAAGAGCTTCCATACGGGTTTTATCACCAAGGATACTCCCTTTAGAGCGTTCACTACTGGGGTCAATAGCCAAAACTGCTAACTTTTTTCCCTGTTGGATGAGGTGCATACCGAATACGTCGATAGAGGTACTTTTTCCTGCACCCGGAACACCTGTGATACCAATACGCATAGATTTCCCTGCGTAGGGCAAACATTTTTCAATAATCTCCTGCGCCACCTGTTGATGTTCGTATTTGGCACTTTCTACTAAAGTGACGGCCTGACTAAGGATGGTAATATTCCCTTTGAGGATACCTTCAACAAATTCTGCTGGTGTGTACTGTCTACGTTGAATCCTTCTCTTTAGATAGGGATTTACAGTTGGTACATCGGCTACACCTTTATTGACTTTCAGCCCTTTGTATTGATCTTCGTTTTCAGGATGTTCCATAGTAGTCTATTTTTCTGCTGTTACCTTAACTAATCGTACTGGACCGTTCGGGTCGTTACATACGATGTTGATTAAGGCTTCTAATTTCGTTTTTATCTCTTTTGGGCGAACAGTAACCTTGATCGTGGTTGTCATACCCGGCTTAATCTCTTTTTTACCTCCTGACACAGCGACTTTATCGTCATCACAAGTTGCACTATAAATAACCAGTGGGGACTTACCGGAATTGGTGACTTCTATGGTTCCACTGACTCTTCCTCCGACTAAAGGAATGATACTATTCTTATTGGGCAACTTACCAAAATCTAACAACGTACCAGATAGTTGAGCTACGGGAGCTTTGGCTTTTTCCGTTGAACTAAGTTTACTAAAGTCATCAATTACGTTGGCTGCAATATATAAATCGCTTTCTGTTCCCTTTTTTTGACCAATACTGCGGACGGTAATAGGAATGTTGCCCGTAAGCCGACCTTTCTGTTTGATTTGTTTAGCGTCTAATAAAACGGAAATTTCTCCAACTTCTCCCGGTGATAATTTTGTAGGAGTCGCTGTTACATTCAAATAGTTTGCAATCTTTCCTATTTGGATATTTAATGAAGTCTTTCCTTCGTTGATTACATGAATTTTGTGACCTAAAGTTTCTTCTGGACGAATCGTGTTATAAAAGACCTGCTTGGTTTCTAACTTCAAGTCACCAATGGCATAAGGATATGTGAATATTGGTTGTGCCTCTTTGGGTGTGACATTCCCTTTTATACCTAAAGAGAAACTACCTTTTTTACCGTTACTGTAGATAGAAATAGTTTTGTAAAAAGGACCAGGACGCCCTTTGGGGTTGTAAGTGACTTTGATTTGTCCTGTTTTACCCGGTGCAATCGGTTCTTTACTCCATTCAGGTTGCGTACAACCACAGGAAGCCGTAATTCGAGTGATGACCAAAGGTACATCCCCCGTATTTTTTATGGTAAATATGTGGCTGGCTAATCCGTCTAATTCACCAATCGTTCCGAAGTTGTGGATTAGTACGTCTGCACCGATTTGAGCTTTATTTTGTGCAAGCATACTGTTCACTGCGAATAGTATGCTTGCACAGATAAAGAGCACTGTTTTTTTATTCAACATGCTTGTAATTCCGTTTTCCAATTATTATTCAACGTTTCCTCGAATGGTCAGGATAAAACTACCTGTTTTGCCATTGCTGTAAACCGAAATGGTTTTAACAAATGGACCGGGACGATCTTTGGGATTGTATGTAATCTTGATGTCACCTGTCTTCCCCGGAGCAATTGGCTCTTTGGTCCATTCTGGCGTAGTACAACCACAAGACGCAATAACACGAGTTAAAACCAATGGTGCTTCTCCCGCATTCTTTATTGTAAATGTGTGGGATACATCTCCGTCTGCTTCTTTAATAGTACCAAAATCATGAGATGTTTTTTCTGCTGAAATAACGGCTTTCCCTTTTTCTTTGTTATTCTGGGCGTAAACCATTCCTGTAGCCAACAGAATTGCCATGAAAATAAAAATAATCTGTTTCATCTTTTCTTCTTATTTTGCTGTTGTTTACTTTGCAAAGATACGATATTAAATTAGGAATTTTGAATTATGAATTAATTAATTCTTAACTCTCCTCCTTTTGTATGTGAAACAAATTCAGGTGCGTATAGACATTGAATGGTACTGATACCTTCGGTGTATGTTCCAGGACGAGAAACGTAGACGGCATATTCTAATACGTACGTACCTTGAGGAAGCCGATCGAAATAGAAGTTTTCTGAAATGTCTGTGGGTGATTGGTAGTACCAGACCCCTTCCCGATAGCCTAAACCTGATTGTTGATTCACAGGATCAAAACAACCGGCACGTAGATATTTTAACACGACATAATTCATCTCTTGGTCGGTTCGGATAACTAAACGAATGATAACTTTGTCTCCTATTTGAAGCGGTTGTTCAGATGAAATCGGACGAAGCTGGATGTCTGTTCCGGTATTTGTCTCTACAAATAGTTTTTTCTCAACGTTTAATAGACCTTTTTTTTCGTCTACTTCATTGATACTTTGGAAATATTGTTCATAGACTGCTCCCCAAGCGGGACTTGTCCCCACTTTTGTGATAGAAAGGATGTTGTCGGATGAATCTTTTTCTTTTTCAGTATTGTGACTTATTTTTAAATATCCGGTACCTAATTCTACCTGATTGGTACTATATGTTTGATCTCCCCATTGTACCGTACAGGTGTTATTTGAGGATAGCCAATCACTTCCGGTCGTTAATAAGGCATAAATTGCATTGCAAGTAGCAGGGACGGATTCCCAGCTTTGAGTTCGTTTTTGATTGAGTAACCATTGTTTCATTCGGTCACATTCCTCTTTGTTGGGAGATAGTTCCTGGAAGAGTGCCATAAGTAGACTGTGTGTATCGATTGGAGAAATAAGAAAACTGTTCTCCCTCCGGTTATTTGCCCAAAACATTCCTTCCTTGGGTGTAATAGTTGCAGTCTTTCGTAACCAAGTTAGAATTTGATTGGCTGTCTTTTGGTCCCCATTTCGGTACATGAGCCAAGCTATTTCTCCTTTCTCATAAAGAGATAGTTTTCCCCATTGTTTTTCTGCAAGATTCGTGTAGAAAAGGATCGCTTCTTGGGCCTCTCCTAATACCGGAATATCTCGATAATAACTACGCACGAATAGATAGTCTACAATCCAAGCAGGAATTGGACTCTTTTCCCAATTCTTACTTTTTTGGAGAGAGGTATAAGTTTTCTGAATCTCTTTATCTAAAAAGTACAATGCTTTTATTTGCATTTCTTTTTCTTGTTGGTTGTATTCGATGGCTTGCATTTGAGTAAGCCGGCTCATCCCTTTTAGGATATAAAGTGTAATGGCATGATTGGTGTACATTCCTTTGAACCAACCCCATCCACCATCTTTTGTTTGTTGTTCAAGCAATTGCTGTAAAGCGATTGCTCGTTGATTGGCGGCTCGGTTTAAGTCAAAGAGAAGAGCAAGGCGTTGTTTTTGCTCTGTCTCGTTCTCCGCTTCTAATACCCAAGGTGACTCTTGCAATAAGATTGTTTTAAGCTCTGTATTCTTTTCTAAGTTTGAATAGAGTGTTGAGGTATTCTTTCCTTGGGTTTCCCATTGTTTGATAATCTGTTGTATACGTGGATTTATTGTCGCTATATGGTAGGCCAGTGTATTGCTGTAGTAAGAGGCAAACCAAGAAATGATATTTTCATTTTCCGGTTGTGTGAGGGTGGGCAATGCTTGTACGGCATACCATATTGGATTAGCTGTTAATTCCAATGTTGTACGGAACGGTTGGATACCATTCTTGTTTTTTAAAGGAATTACCTGCTTGTCTGTATCAAACAGATAGAAAGGAGTACTGGCGGTAATCAAAATTTGATTGGATAAAACAGGTATGAGATGTTGTTCTCCATCACTTCCCTTGTCCCCTTGAGCTAATATACGACAACCTATGATTCCGTATGGAGTAGTTGGAACTTGGAAAGACCAGCTGACAGAGGTCGTATTTCCTGTCATTAAAGTAAAAGGTTTCTGTGATTTACTTAGGCAGATAATCGGTTGATCTGTATTGGGATCAAACAGCTCTAAAATGGCCTTCCCTTCTATGGGCTCTTGAGATTGGTTACTGATTTGCGCTGTAATAGTTACTTCATCTCCTTCTCGTAAAAAGCGAGGAAGATTGGGAGTAATCATTAAAGGTTTACTGGTAATAACCTCTTTAGATAAATACCCATATTTTAGGTCTTTTGTTTGAGCTAATAATTGCAGCTTCCAAGTGGTGTTACTTTCTGGAGCTGTGAAACTGAAGGATACTTCTCCCTGGTTGTCTGTCTTTAATGCCGGATAGAAAAAAGCCGTTTCCGCAAAGTTTTCCCGAAATTGAATAGGGGTAGAAATAGGCTTATTTTCTATCGCCTCTTCTTGAACGTTTTGTGCGTCGTAGGCTGTTGATGCTACTCTGGCTTCTTTTAAAATGGTATTTTTCATGGCAAATACTTGCCGGTCCTCTGAAATAGAATAGATAGGTCGTTCAGAGATTGGTTCAAAGAAATTCTGCCAATTAAGTTTGTCATATTGGTAGGCTGATACTGGTAAATGCTTAGGTATATTCCTATCAGATTGGTATTTCTTCCCAAAAGAATTTCCCCTATAAAAAATAGGACTGGATAATAGAATCGGTTTTTGAGGACTGAAGTACCATTTGAATGGCTCTAATTTGTCTAATGAGGCGTCATACATACTGACTAATACTTCTGATGTGACAGGGATTGAATCAGCATTGGTAATGCGAAACTTCCAATATTCTTGACTTCCCGGTAATAGATGATTACGGAATGTCTCTGCATAAATATTTAGTTTTTGATCGGGTTGTCGACGGTAAATGGGAACTCGTTCTGTATAAAGTTTGCCCTCTTTGACAAAGGTAAAAGAAACGGAGAAACCGTTCCCGTCTGTCTCTTTAAATGGAATTCGGAAGTTTTTATTCTCGTTGTTGAGTCGGAGTAATTTACGTTCTGTACATCGTTGATCAATAGAGAATATCTCGTAGAGGATATAGGTCTCTTTATCTGATGTCCCGAATGTAAATAGAGCCTCTTCTCCCGGTAGACAGGTGGTCCGTGTCTTTATTAACCAAGTATGCATAAATACCGGCGGTTGTTTGTCTTGACGGTTGTACAAAATAAAGTCTTTATAGTTGGATACAACTTGTCCTTTTGAATCTGTTGCTTGAACCTCTAAACGATAACGTCTGGCAGGAAATGAGTGGAAAAGGATGGAAGAAAGTTCATCTCCACTCATGAATGTGCCGCTTGTTACTGCTTTGTTTATTTTATAGGTCTCTTTGTTTAATAGGTCGGTTGTTACTTTCTCCTCTAATAGAGAATAGAGAGTATATTTACCCTGTATAGTTACCTCTTCTTCGTTGGCAGTATAAGCTGTGACTCTTGCATAGGCTGAATCACGGTCCATGATGTCATTGGGTAATTGGATTTTAAATAAGAGACCTTGATTCCCAACAGTGAAAGTATAACTGGCCTCTTGTGTCTCTCCTTTACTGTCTGTTACGGTAGCCCTGACTCTATAGCTTAAAAAGATCGGATAGCTCAGATCTGCTTTTGGTACTTCAGGGGTAAAAGAAATGAAGAAATTTCCTTGGTTGTCAATTTCAGTAGTACCACTGGCTGATTGGTTATTGTAGTAACGAGGTATAATGGGTAAATAGTTATCCCCCCAGAAATAGGAGGGGGTGATGGTCCAATTTATTTTCCCGCCTTGTAGTGTTATTCCTGAAAATAATTCAGCTTTCCCTTGTATTTGGAGAGGGTGTCCAAAGTATACCTCCTCTTTTAATGGAAGAAGTTCTACTTGAAAAGTCGGACGTTTATACTCTTCTACTCGAATATTTATACGGTTGGTTCCACAGTCTAAAGTGAAAGTCCCGCTTAATGTTTGTTTAGGAATCATAAATTCTCCATTGAAAGAACCGAATGAGTCGGTTTGAAAAGTCTTTTGAGTAACAATTTTGTTGTTGGTGTCTAAAAGGGTAATAGTATAATCTTTTCCGGAGACAACATGAGGAGTGTTACAGCTTTGCACATAAGCAATTCCTTTAAAATAGATTGTTTGTCCAGGACGATAAATACCTCTATCCGTGAAAATAGATAATTCTACTCGCTCTTGAGAAGTAGAGTTATTTCTTCTGTAAGGATAAATGTTGGTAATGACGGAAGCTGTATCTTCTTGAAAAATAGGACGTATCAGCATAACCTTTTTCCCTATAGGAAAAGAGGCGAGACCGAAACGATTGGTTTTAATTTGACTTTGTATTTCAAGACTGTCGTTTTTATTGGTTTGGTAAGAGATGACTGTGGCCCCTTCGATAGGTTTACCACTTTCTAAATCTGTAACGAATACTTCTGTTGCCTCTTTTTGTGAACGAGAAACAGTGGCTAAACGGCTTACGCTAAAATAGTTCGAAATTGTTAACTCTTTTCCCGGAGCTGTTATTTCATATTCATAAAATCCTAATTGCTTCATAGGAAATGTTAATAGGGTATCCATTTTTGTATAAGGGGTGGGTAAAGATAGGAAGACTGTATGCTTTTCTATCAATTCTCCACGTTTATTGAGATTCGTTTTTTCTTTTTGCCAAGTCTGTTCCGGACTTTGTTGACTTCTATAAATGCAGATGGTAAGTTGAGGAGTATTTTTATAGTTAATGTTGAAACATAGGTCTTTCCCAGGATAAACATTATTATTGGTTTGAATATCTAATGAGGGAGTTTCCATCTCATTCAATTGATTTTTGAATATATTAACTCGGCTGTATTGGGAATACTTGGCTATACATTCTTGGCAGAGTGAATAGATGGCAGCCTGTGTAGAATCTTGCTGAGTTGAATCTCCTTGATAACGTTGGCTTTCTAAAAGATGTAGTTTTGAAATAAAGATTTCTGCTGCGTAATCTTTATTCTTATATTGTGTGTATAAACTATCTAATAGATGGTTATAATAGGTTGCATTTATCAGTTGTTTTTCATATTTATATTGCCAATAGGCCAGTTCGTCAAATAGAAGTGCTTGTTTTTGGGGTTGCGTTTGACGGAAACTCAATAGATCATTATACCACTCAATAGCAGGCTGAATTTCTATTGCCCGATAAACTAAGAAGTCATAAACAGTAGGACGTAATGTGGGTGTATCCTTCCCCTTTTCTAAAATGAGATTGTATTTGCTAATTGGTGTTTGCTGTAATAGAGGAGCTGGTTGTAAAGACAAAGTAAGTTCCTTTTTTATTTTCTCATTAAAAAGATTTAAACTCCATTCTCGCAGATCTGTAGGTTGGTAGTCGGTGAGTTCCGTTCGTCTTGAAATTTGAAATCTATGCCGGTCCAGATAATTATGATACATTTCTGCAATCATGGAATGGAGGATCGCAATTTCTACAGAATCAGAGCAAGTTTGAGTATAAGTTTCTACCTCTTGGATCAATTCGGGAAAAGAGTCCGTATTTTTCTCTAATTGTTCTGTTATTTGAGTGATTAAAGCCTGAATACGCTCAGGTGAATTTTGGGCTTGAATGATATTTCTCTGAAATATAAAAGAAATGAATAGGAATATAATAAAAGCTCTTACTTTCATATCTACTTGGATTTACTTGTTAAACAGATACCCTTTTTAGTATAGATACAAAGTAAGAGCAAAAAGTTGTAAAAGTACAGTTAATAAGGAATAAATTTACTTTTTACGAATGTAAGTTAGGAAGGTGTATGGATAGGGATTTTTTTCGTCTGCCGGAAAATCCTGTCGTTCTACCTCTTCCCATAAATCCCAATTGACAACAGGAAAGAATGCATCTGCATCTGGAAATTTAGCATGAACACGAGTTAAATACATCTTATCAGCAAAACTTAATCCTTGTCTGTAAACTAAAGATCCTCCTATTAAGAATATTTGCTCCTCTTTTTCACAAAGTTCCAATGCTTCGTGCATAGATTCGCAAGCAAAGCAATTTATAAAACCGGCTTCTGGCATATTCGTTAATACGACATTCTTACGGTTGGGAAGTCCGCCGTTCGGTAGGGATTCGAAAGTTTTACGTCCCATAATCACTACATGGCCAGTGGTCAATTCCTTAAAACGTTTCATGTCTGCAGGCATGTGCCAAAGTAAATTTTGATTTTTACCGATTGCATTGTCTTCTGCGACAGCTGCGATAATTGAAATTGTACTCATAGACTTATCTTTTAATAAAACTTGCTGTTATCTGTATGCTGTATTTATACAGCCACTACCCCTTTAATATGTGGGTGTGGATCATAATTCATCAGATTAAAGTCCTCATATTGGAAACTAAAAATATCTTTTACATTTGGATTTATTTCCATTTGTGGAAGAGGACGTGGGTCACGAGTTAATTGTAACTTTACCTGTTCCAAATGGTTTGTATAGATATGTGCGTCTCCTAAAGTATGAACGAAATCCCCGGCTTGTAGTCCGGTGACTTGCGCCATCATTTGTAATAAAAGTGCGTAAGAAGCAATATTGAAAGGAACTCCTAAAAAGATGTCGGCACTTCGTTGATACAGTTGTAGACTTAAACGACCATTTGCAACGTAGAATTGAAAAAATGCATGGCAAGGAGGTAAGTGCATTTCCTCTAAATTACCAACGTTCCAGGCACTAACAATGATTCGTCTGGAATCCGGATTCTTTTTGATTGTTTCTATTGCCTGACTGATTTGATCAATATTTCCTCCCTTATAATCTGGCCAAGAACGCCATTGGTATCCGTAGATAGGACCTAAATCTCCGTTCTCATCAGCCCATTCATTCCAAATACGAACTCCGTGTTCTTGTAAATACTTGACATTTGTATCCCCTTGTAAGAACCACAGTAATTCATAAATAATAGATTTCAAATGCAACTTCTTTGTTGTGAGTAAAGGAAACCCCTCCTCTAAATTGAAACGCATTTGATGTCCAAATATACTGTAGGTTCCGGTTCCTGTCCGGTCTTCTTTTTTTACACCTTCAGTAAGAACACGATTGAGTAAATCTAAATATTGTTTCATTTTTGTCGATTAATCATGACAAAAGTACGAAAGTGATTTGTATTAAACAACATTATTCTGCAACATCATGTCGTTTGTTATAATAATTGTATATTTGCCAACAGAACAAATAAACATTAATTCGTATCGAAATGAAGAGACTATGTATGGCTGTTATGGCAGTCTGTATGTTGCTGTCATGTGCAGGAAATGAGAAAAAAGAAGCAGCTACGCTTTCTGGTTTACAAGCTTCTAAGTTTGTTGCTGATGTTAATGGTAAATCTACCGGTTTGTATGTATTGAAGAATAAAAACGGTATGGAAGTTTGTGTGACAAACTTTGGAGGACGTATCGTAAGTATCATGGCTCCGGACAAAGAGGGTAAAATGAGAGATGTTGTTCTGGGATTTGACAATGTGAAAGATTACATGACTTATCCAACGGACTTTGGAGCTACTATCGGACAGTACGCAAACCGTATCAATCAAGGTAAATTTACATTGGATGGTGTAGATTATCAATTGCCACAAAATAACTATGGACACTGTTTGCATGGAGGACCAAAAGGTTTTCAATACCAGGTGTTTGACGCTGTTCAACAGGGAGATCAGACTTTGGAATTAAGTTATTTATGTAAAGATGGTGAAGAGGGGTTCCCGGGAAATGTACAATGTAAAGTGGTAATGACCTTGACAGATGATAATGCAATTGATATTAAGTATTCAGCAGAAACTGATAAACCGACTATTGTAAATATGACAAATCACTCTTATTTCAATTTGGACGGAAATGCAGCAAGTAATGCTAAACATCTGTTGACTATTGACGCAGATAATTATACACCGGTAGATAGTACCTTTATGACTACTGGTGGGATTCTTCCTGTAGAAGGTACTCCGATGGACTTTAGAACTCCGACTGCTATCGGAGAACGTATCAATAATTATGATTTCGTGCAGTTGAAAAATGGTAAGGGGTATGATCATAATTGGGTATTGAATACGAAAGGGGATGTAAGTAAACCATGTGCTATTCTTAAGTCTCCGGAAAGTGGTATCGTATTAAGTGTTTATACCAATGAACCGGGTGTTCAATGTTATGCTGGTAATTTCTTAGATTCAACTTTGACAGGTAAGAACGGTATTGTTTATAATGAACGTGCTTCTGTTTGTTTGGAAACTCAGAAATTCCCTGATACACCAAACAAACCAGAATGGCCATCTGCTGTTTTACGTCCAGGAGAAAAATATTTTAGCCATTGTATCTTTAAATTTACTGTAGAAAAGTAAGCTTAAATAAATTCTATAAAAAGAAACGCCAAGTTATAACACTTGGCGTTTCTTTTTATAGGGGAGTCAGTTATAAAGCCTGATAAATAGTTGTTACAGGGTTATGCACAGTTTAATATGGATGGACTTCATGAAGTGGGATTACTTTTTTTCTTTTAGAGTAATGAGGTGAATAAAGTGTTGAAAAACATTGGTTTATAATGATTATGACATATTGTCAGTCTCTGTTTTTCTTTTATTCCTATTTGGTGGTAAAATTAGGATCTGTTGTAATTATCTTTTTGTATAGGGAAAGGATTTTTGATTGACGGATTGTAATAAGAGTTGCAGAGAGGAAGAAATATGAATTGCATTTTGTCATAGATAAGATAATTTTTCTGACAATCGGGAAAAGGTTAACCTTCGGAGATTTGCATATTTGGAAAAATCTGAATGGATGGACAGAAATATAGAAAAGATTTTAGGGGTATTTTTAGTTGTTTGAAATTTACGAGGAAATAGGAGCCGAGTAATTGAAATTAACTGCCGGGTAGTTGGAATTGGCTGCCGAGAGAGTATAGGATTACCAGGGAGTTATTGGGAATTACAAGCCAGATAATTTTTACTAACAGGAACAAAATATCTCTTTTCTGCCTTGTTTTCTCTATTTTTTATTGAAAGTGTGTTATAAAGCATGACAAAATGTCTGTAGTTCTGTTTTTGAGAAATCTCATTTGGAAAAGTATGAACTATAATAGAAGTAAGATTTTCAATATAAGAAATGTTTTTATAAGAGAAAAAAGGACTATATTTGGTTTGTAATTAACAAGTGTAATATCATGAGAAAACTATTAAATGTATGTATTCTGTTGTGCATAGTTGTTGCAGGTTATGCACAGTTTAGTATGAATGGACAAAAAGGTCCTGAAATATCGGTAAATGGAGAGGTGGTACTCAGTGCTCCGGAAGAGGGATTGTGGGGTGTTGCTGCAGGGTGGAGTCATGATTGGCCTACTGATTGGATGTATGCAAATCCGGATAGTACGGTACAGTCAGGAGCATGGACCGTAGCGTATGGTAGTTTAGATTTCCCCAATGGTAAAATGTTGTTGCGTGATTCCTATCGAGTACGTCCCAATGGATTATTACAGTGTGTACGTCGTTTTGAGTGGAAAGGAGAAGAGACTTTAAGGAATATCACTTTATCTGTTCGTTTACGAATGAAGGGAAAACAGTTGATGCCTTTTATGCCTGGCATTTTGTATTATGGAAACAAAATGGGGGCAAAGGTTAATCCTAATATTATTCCGGTGTATGAAGGAAAAGCAGGGGAGTTTGCTATTTTCGAGGATCATCGTTACCCTATGCCGTTTGCTATGTTAGAGGATGTACAAGCTAAACGAGCTGCTGCAATACATGTTACGCCGAGTCCCGTACGAGGAGCTGTTTTACAGGATCAATGGTGGTCATTTGGTGTGGAAACACAGGAAAATTGGACAGACTTTGTATTGTATAGTGGTCCGATTGGTTACAATCGTCAGCATAGTATAGCGAAAGCATTACAGAAGAAACCTATGCGTTATACCAATACCTATATTAATATGGAACCGAATCAGGTTATTGAAAAGGAATTTTATATAGAACTTTATCCTATTGAAGAGGAGGGTAGTGGTTTTCAACGACCGGTTTATACCTCTTTAGATTTGCACAAACCGTATGATGTGGAACGTTATCCTACTTTTGATGAGATCATCGAAGGAAAATATCGTCAGGCTAAACTGCGTTGGATAGATCAGGGTGCTGTTAAAGGATTTAATATGTATGACCCGATTAAAAGAACTGAAATTGTAATGGGATGGTGCGGGCAGGCTGATTCTCCTGGTTATTCTTTGCAACGTTTAAATAGTAAAATCGACGATCCTGAAATACCGAATATGGTACAACAATCGTTAGATTTCTTGACAACCTATCCGATGGCCGATAAAGAGGGTTTATTCCGTACAGAGTATCGTTTGAAAGATGGTATTTTTAAAGCAGGAGATCATGTCTCTTGTGGACAGGCAATGTATAATATGGCGAAAGCAATTGAGGCTGGACGTAAAAATAAGCAATATGATACTTCTAAATGGGAAACTTTTCTAAAGAAGGTGACAGATGCACAGGCTGAGCGTATTTTGGGAGATCAGTGGAATCCCTATTCAACCGCAGAAGGTTTTTATATTGCTCCATTGGCAATTGCTGCTAAATTATTTAAGAATGATGTTTACAAACAGGCCGCGATGAAGGCTGCACAGGTTTTTGCAGATCGTCATTTAAAAATGAATCCGGGGTGTTATTGGGGTGGAACATTGGACGCTACCTGTGAAGATAAAGAGGGATCCTGGGCCGCTTTCCAAGGTTTCTTAGAACTATATGAGCGTTTTGGCGAGCAAAAATGTTTGAAATGGGCTAAGCATGCGATGGACGTTTGTTTGAGTTATGTAGTTGTTTGGGATATCCCTACACCGGCTGGTCGTCTGGCAGATCATCATTTTAAGTCAACAGGTTGGACAGTTGTTTCTCCACAGAATCAACACATAGATGTGTATGGTGTTTTGTTTGCTCCAGAAGTGTATAAGATGGGGAACCATTTAAAGGATGAACGATTGAAGAAATTGGCAAAAGTAATGTATCGTTCTTGTTATCAGTTAGTAGACGCTTTTGGTAGTCAGGGGGAACAGTTATCACAAACCAATTTTGCTCAACAAGGCGATATGAGTAACGTTCATAAATTACGTGGATTTTATTCGGAAGGTTGGACCGTTTTTTGGATTACGGCACATTATTTGAATGCTGCAGCTCGTTTCTTGGAAATAGGGGTGGAACCATAAAAACATAAAAAATGTAGGCAATTCAAAATTGCCTACATTTTTTATTATGTATCAAAATTAATACATGCCTTTTTCTAAATCGGCAGCCTTTACACGAAAGATATTTCCATTACGAGAGAAAACTAATTCTCCTCCTTCTTTCTTTTTTTGGCTAACCAAACGTTGAAAAGCGATACGTGCTCCTTTTACTATATTTTCTTCAAATTCTCTTACTTCTTGCTCATTCATGATGTTCAAGTTTTGTATAAACAATCGAATTATATATCTCTTTTTTCTCCCTCTTGAAGCCTTTGGCAATTACTTCCATCGGCGACAAGGAGTTGTCTGCAATCATCCAGTAATCACAAATAGGAAGATAGAGTTCGAAAAGATTGTGAATACCTGCCTTATAACGACGACGAATAGTATTCTCCGGAATGTTATGTCCTCCGGCCGCAACTCTCATTTTTACCCGTTCCACTGCTAATTCAGGTGTGTTTAACCAGAAATATAACAGCGTTACATAATATCCTTCCCTTTGTGCTTCTCGAATCAATTTGGCAACTGAACGAGTCGCCAGTGTAGTCTCCATTGCAAAAGTTTCTTTTGCAGCAATTAATTCCTTAATGCGTTTATACATAATACGACTGGCTTCAACGGCTACCGCGATACTATCAGAATTAAAAGGGGAAAGCCCCTTGGCAATCTCATCGGAATTTACAAACTCTTTACATTTCAACATCTCGGGGAGAATTGTAAAAGAAGCTGTCGTTTTTCCTGCTCCGTTGCAACCTGATATTATATATAAATATGGCACTACTTACTGTCTTTTAACGCGACAAAGATAAAGAATAGTTTAATATGTTAGTCCTTTTTAGAATCAAAAAACACAAAAATGTGCATAAAATGTCCTGATAACCCTCTGTTTCGTAGTTAAAACAGGGCGTTTTGTGTAATTTCATAGAATTGTCATATTAAATCCATAGCAAATCACTCATAATACCATCGGATATAAAAATTCCTTTTTTTGAGAGTTTTAATGTCTCGTTTTGAAGGTTTAATAGATCTTGCTGCAGGTAAGGTTCCGCCTGTTGTTTGAGATAGTTCCATTTTTCTTCGCCAAACAGTTCTTTTATCTTTTGTAATTGGATACCCCACATTGTACGTAATCGGGTAATGATAAAATCATTGTATTGAGTATTTTCATCCAATTCTTCGATTTCAACATTAGGGGTCTCTGTCGCAATACCTTTTAGGTATAGAGGGAGTGAAGAAACGGACCATAGCCGATTACTTCCGTTATAAGAATGAGCTGCTGCTCCAATACCGATGTATTTTTTACCCAACCAGTAAGAACTGTTGTGCTGAGAGATATAACCGGGACGGGCAAAATTTGAAATTTCATAATGGAGATAACCTGCTTTTGTGAGTCTGTTTATTAAGGTAGAGAAAAGGGAAACACTTAATTCTTCATCAACTGGGGTAATTCCCCCTTCTTTTAATAATTTATAGAGGGCCGTTCTCTCTTCATAAATTAAATGATAGGCTGATATATGAGGCACATCTAATAGGATTGCCTCCTCCAAATTAAGACTCCATTCATCCAATGTCTGTCCGGGTAGACCATAGATTAAATCAATATTAATATTTGAGATACCATGTTCTTTACAAAGAGCTACAGCTCGTATCGCCTGTTCACGGTTGTGACGACGGTTGAGAAAGCGGAGATCCTTTTCTTGAAAACTTTGTACCCCCATACTGATTCGGTTGAAAGGAAGTTTTTGAAGGGAAGCAACATATTCCGGAGTCATATCATCTGGATTCGCTTCAAGAGTAATTTCTTGACATTGACTGGTATCAAAGATACGATTAATGGCATCAAATATTTTTTCGAAATCTTTTTCCCCTAATTGAGAAGGTGTTCCTCCTCCAAAATAGATAGTTTCGATGGGTTCATTATCTATATAATCCTTCCTTAGTTCCATTTCCCGGATAATAGCTTGGATGTAGGGTGTTTTGAACTGCATGTCTGTGCTGGAGAAAAAATCACAATAGAGACAACGTTTTGCACAAAAAGGTATGTGAATATATATTCCTGCCACTGTTTGATTTGTTTTTTTACGTAGCAAAGATAGTAATAAAATGCTTCTATCTCCCTTTATTACTGTATTTTATCGATTTTGTGTTAAATAACATGTTTTAAAAACATGAACTTTTTGTCGAGTTATCTCCTTAATAATCTCTAATTTGCGGTCCCGTGGAAAAGGTCCACGGTGCAATCTTTATTGTTAAATATAAATTTAAATACCTTGATATAATGAAAGTATACCAAACAAATGAAATTAAGAACATCTCTATTTTGGGAAGTTCAGGCTCTGGGAAAACCACTCTCGCAGAAGCAATGCTTTACGAGGGTGGAGTTATAAAACGTCGTGGAAACGTGGAATCAGGAAACACGGTAAGCGATTATTTCCCGGTTGAGAAAGAGTATGGCTACTCTGTATTCTCGACCGTTTTCAGTGTGGAATGGCAAGGCAGAAAATTGAATTTTATTGACTGCCCGGGTTCTGACGATTTTATAGGTGGAGCTGTTTCTGCTTTAAATGTAACAGATACTGCGTTGATGGTATTGAATGCACAGTATGGTGTAGAAGTAGGTACAATCAATCAATTCCGTTATACAGAACAATTTCATAAGCCAGTTATCTTTGTTGTTAATCAATTAGATAATGATAAGGCTGATTATGATGGCACAATTGCTCAATTGCGTGATCAATGGGGTAGTAAAATTGTTCCGATTCAATATCCTGTTTCTACCGGAGCTTCATTTAATGCCGTTGTGGATGTTTTGAAAATGAAGATGTATCGTTGGAAACCAGAAGGAGGTGTTCCTGATGTATTGGAAATTCCGGCTGAAGAAATGGATAAAGCGATGGAGCTTCATAAAGCATTGGTGGAAGCTGCTGCTGAAAACGATGATGTTTTAATGGAGAAATTCTTTGAAGAAGGAACTTTGAGTGAAGATGATATGCGAGCTGGTATTCGTGCGGGTTTGGTTACTCGTGGAATGTTCCCAGTGTTCTGTGTATGTGCAGGTCGTGATATGTGTGTACGTCGTACACTTGAATTCTTAGGTAATGTAGTTCCTTGTACAGATAAAATGCCACGTCCGGTAACTACTACAGGTATAGAAGTAACTCCGGAATCAGATGGATCTACAAGTTTGTTCTTCTTTAAAACGACAGTCGAACCGCATATTGGTCAAGTCTCTTATTTCAAAGTAATCTCTGGAAAGGTAAAAGAAGGAGATGATTTGGTGAATGCAGATCGTGGTTCAAAAGAACGTATTGCACAGCTATTCTCTGTAGCAGGACAAACTCGTAATGCTGTGACAGAAATGGTAGCTGGAGATATTGGTGCCACTGTGAAGTTGAAAGATGTACGTCGGGGTAATACATTGAATGGAAAAGGTTGTGATTATCGTTTTGACTTTATTAAATATCCAGATCCAAAATACCGTCGTGCGATCAAACCGCAAAATGAGGCTGACGCTGAGAAGATGATGGAAATCTTAATGCGTATGCGTGAAGAAGACCCGACTTGGGTTATTGAACAATCTAAGGAATTGAAACAGACAATTGTTTCTGGTCAAGGGGAGTTCCATCTTCGTACATTGAAATGGAGAATTGAAAATAATGATAAATTGCCAATTGAGTTCTTCGAACCAAAGATTCCGTATCGTGAAACTATAACAAAAGCGGCTCGTGCAGATTATCGCCATAAGAAACAATCAGGTGGTGCAGGTCAGTTCGGTGAAGTTCATTTAATTATCGAACCATATTATGAAGGTATGCCTGCTCCGGATACTTATCGTTTCGGAGGACAAGAATATAAGATTAGTGTACGTGATACACAAACTGTCGAATTGGAATGGGGTGGTAAATTGGTATTTGTAAATAGTATCGTAGGAGGTGCTATTGACGCTCGTTTCCTTCCGGCTATTTTAAAAGGTATCATGGGACGTATGGAGCAAGGACCGTTAACAGGCTCTTATGCTCGTGATGTTCGTATCATTGTTTATGATGGAAAAATGCACCCGGTTGATAGTAATGAAATTTCTTTCATGTTGGCTGGACGTAATGCATTTAGTACTGCATTTAAAGAAGCTGGTCCAAAGATTTTGGAACCGGTATATGATGTGGAAGTTTCTGTTCCGTCTGATTATTTGGGCGACGTGATGAGTGATTTACAAGGACGTCGTGCTTTAATTATGGGTATGAATAGTGAGAAAGGTTACGAAAAACTTTTGGCGAAAGTTCCTTTGAAAGAAATGTCTACTTATTCAACTTCTTTGAGCTCTATTACGGGTGGACGTGCTTCATTTACTATGAAGTTTGCAAGCTATGAATTAGTTCCGTCAGATGTTCAAGAAAAGTTGTTGAAGGCTTATGAAGCTACTCAGTCAGAAGATTGATTTGTTTTTCATAATGGGATACTGAAGGCTGCTCCTGGGAAGGAGTGGCCTTTTTTATGTAAAGTGTTTTTCTCCAAATAAAAAGTCCATAGTTCTACAAGAACTATGGACTTTTTATTTAATATACAGATTTTCAGTACAAAAATAATGTATTTTTTTGATTATAAAAGAATATTAGTACCATAAAATACAAAAAATATAGAACCTATCTTTTTGATACTTTGATAATTTGATATAGAAATCGTTAAATCAGAATCAAAATGTTTTGTAAAATTCAAATTATCCTCCAGAATGTCTGCCTTTTTGAAAGGTAATAGTTGGGTATCAAGTTCTTGTAGAACTAAGTATTTCCTAAATATCTGATTTTTATTGGTTTGAAATAATATTGTTTAACCTAAATAAATTATTGATTTAACATTTTTGATTATGAGAAATCGAATTCTATTTATGCTATGCTTCCTCTTTGTAGGAATCTCAGCATTTGCCCAAGTTTCGATCTCGGGAAAGGTAATCGATAACACAGGTTTCGAATTACCAGGTGTGAATGTTGTTGTTAAGGGTACA
>JAFUOJ010000004.1 GCA_017481945.1 Parabacteroides sp.
AGTAATCGCTGGTGAAGGTAATGTAACAATCAATGGCGCTGCTGGTAAGAAAGTTGTAGTAAGCAACATCTTAGGTCAGGTAGTAGCTAACACAGTTCTTACATCAGACAACGCAACAATCGCTGCTCCTGCAGGTGTAGTTGTTGTTGCTGTTGAAGGCGAAACTGCTGTTAAAGCAATCGTTAAGTAAGTAAATTAAAAAGTTCTTCTGTTAAGGAAGATTCTTAAGAAGATAAAGCCCCGAAAGTTTTAAGCTTTCGGGGCTTTTTTTGTTTGGGAAAAACCGTATCTTTGAAGACATTGATAGCGAAGAAAAATAAGGAGGTAATATGAACAGGCGTGCATTTATGGGATTGACGGCGGCTTCGTTGGTGACGGCGGGGCAGGGACGTGTGGAAGCTACTCTTTTGGGAACGAAAGTAGCGAATGGCTCTTTGGCGAGTGAGGGATTAGCGGTTCGTTTCTTAGGAACGGGAGCTGCGGACTGGAAGGGTAAGGATGAGAGAGGAGAGTTACGACGTTTGTCCAGTATTTTGGTGGACAGGCGGGTATTAGTTGATTTTACTCCGACAGACGCTGATATGGTTCCGGAGGGCTGTCAGCCAGAGGTTATTTTCTATACCCATTCGCATGGCGATCACTATCATCCGGAGGCGGCTTTGAAATTGGGTGTGAAGCAGGTCTATCTGAGTCATACCTGGTATGACATTGCAAAGGCAGGTTTTGCAAAAGCTGCGAAAAGTTTGAATCTACCTGTTCCTACGATTTCTCCACTTTATGTAGGGCAACCGGTTACTCTTGGCGATTTGATCTTTACACCGTTGCCTGCCAATCATGCAACGGGTCACCTTTTTGAACAAACGTTGATTTATCTGATAGAGAAACAACAGGCACGCGTTCTTTATGCTACGGATACCGGAGGATTACCTGCTGCTGCAACTCGCATGATAGGTATTGACGCTCATGAAAAGGGGAAACCTATTACCGGTTTAATCATGGAGGCGACTATGGGAATGGAACATGATATAGACTTCCGTATCTTTACGCATACCAGTGTGGGGCAGGTAGCGCGAACCGTTCAGGTTCTTACTCAAACGAAACGTTATTTACCACCTGTAGGGCAACCGGTTTATATTACTCATTTGGCACGTACGCTACATGGTACACAGGCGGAGTTAGACGCTCACCTTCCGGAGCCTTTGCGAGCTGCGTATGATGGCTTGGAGGTAATCTTTCAATAATAGACAAAAGAAAAAGGGCTGTTGATAAGTCGGTTAATAACCTGTTACTTATCAACAGTCCTTTCTTTATACCCTTTGATTTAGAGCGCTTTCTCCGGATACATGGCTTCCCACCATTCCGGTTGATCTTTTAACCATTTTGCAAACCAAGCGTAGATGGTTTTGTTCCATTCCGCCCGTTTCTGATAGTCGAATATCTGGTGATTTTGTCCGACTACCTGCACGAATGCGGTCGGTTTCCCTAATAACTTCAAAGCTGTAAACATTTGAATACTTTCACCGATAGGCACATTCGTGTCGTCTGTCCCGTGAAGGAATAAGATCGGAGTGTTGATCTTGTCGGCATTGAACAGCGGACTTTGCAATGTGTACATGTCTCGTGCGTTCCAAGGATAACTGTCGGCACTTGCCAATGCGCTATAAGAGTATCCCCAATAACCTTCTCCCCAGTAACTGGTGATGTCACTGATTCCGGCATGAGAGATAGCCGTGGCAAAGATATCCGTCTTGGTTTGTAAATATTGACTCATAAAACCTCCGTAAGAAGCTCCGATACAACCAATCTTCTTTGCGTCAACAAAGGAGTGGGCAGCACAGAACTTTTTAGTTCCTTCGATAATCTCATCCCCTGTACGTTCACCCCACGCATTGACGTGACGAGCGGAGAACTCTTGTCCAAAGCCGGTAGCTCCACTGGGCTGTATGATGTAAACGACATATCCCAAAGCAGCGTAGGCGTGTGAAGGGTAACGATTTTCGAGTGTACGCTCGGTCGGACTGGTCCCTCCATAGTAATTGACAATCAGCGGATACTTCTTATTGGGGTCAAAATGTGGCGGTAGATAGTAACGCCCGTAGATAGTGTCACCCGCAGCGGCTTGGAAGTTCCAGTCGTGTACCTCGCCTAATGTTACATCTTTCAGTATGTCGGTAGATAAATCCTTCAGGCAAATGGATTCTTTTCCCTTCTTCTTGAGATTGATGGTATAGAGACGTTGTGAGTTAGAGGCGCTTTCTCCGTAATAGACCAATTGCGGTGCCTCTTCTGCCACAGTGAAGTCCGATAGAATATCTTCTTTAAGTGGGACAAGCGTTATCTTTTTTGTTTCCGGATTCAAGACGTAAAGGCGTACGCAATCTTTGTCTTCTCCCTGTAGATAGATTTGTCGGTCTCCTTTGTTCCAAACGGCACGTTGAACAGAAGGGTTGAAATCTTTGGTGAGTGCAGTTGCCTGCTTGGTTGCTACATCAAAGAAGAACAATTGACCGTCACTCATGTTAGAGGTTTGTCCCGGTGCGATATTCAAACCAATCTTGTCGAATGCTTCTCCGGAAGCAGCTACTAACAGCTGTTTACCATCCGGGGAGAACTGTGCGTAGTTTACAAACGGATCTTTTATGAGTAACTCCGTCTCCATTGTTTGTAAATCCATACGATAAAGTAAAGTAGAAGAGAATGGACGTTTGGTCAGATGAGATTCACTGCTGCTGAACAGTAAATAGCGTCCATCCTCAGAGATGTCATTGATATAGGTTGAACGGTGTCCGTAGGTCAATCGTTGCAGGAGCCCTGTCGCCAAATCATATTTATAGATGAAAGAGCGATTACGCCATCCCGGTTGCCGATCGTCCGGCTCTATAATCTCCTGTAATTGTTCTCCTTTCTTGGGACCCTTATCGGTAATTGTGAATAAGAGGAAGTCTTCGGTCGGGGCAAAGCTGAAACGTCCCTCCGGCAGGTTAGCGGAAAGAATTGTTTCTGCTTTCGTGACCGGATCCACT
The DNA here is from genome assembly GCA_017481945.1 of Parabacteroides sp. Taxonomy (GTDB): domain Bacteria; phylum Bacteroidota; class Bacteroidia; order Bacteroidales; family Tannerellaceae; genus Parabacteroides. Next base: position 3,024 of record JAFUOJ010000004.1, read on the forward strand.
GTGACTAATTCCGTCCCCTGTATGCCTTTGCGTGTATAATACAATCGGTTGCTACGGGGTAACCAATTGTAATTATGACTTTGGCTTTCGAGCAACATCTGACCCGTTGCTAAGTCTGTTACCTGTTGAAAAGCTTCGGTTTCTCCACCGGGGAAGGTGGTTCTATAGTCAGTCAATAAGTACTTTCCGTTGGGAGAAAGGCCGACTGAACGGAAACGAATCCCGTCAAAAACTTCCCGGATAGTGTACCGTTTTTCCGGATCAGTAGTGGCGGTAACGATGGCTTTACTGTCTGTTTTAAAGGTGGCAGTAAGTGCTTTTTCTGTTTTCTCTGAAGTCGATAGATACTTGATAACTACCTCATAGCGATGCGGTTCGAGTGTAAGTTTAAGCGAACCGTTTGCGAGCGTTTTTTTCTGCCCATCGATGTAGACTTCGATGCTTTCCGGTCCTTCAACCGATAACGTCCCGTCTGTGTACCGATCACTATTCAAATAGAAAGAGGCAAGGTGAAGAGAATAGCCTATCGGTTGTTGAGGCAGAGTCCCCGCTTCGATTGTTTGTGAACTTTCCTGTACGTTTTGAAAAGGAATAGCTGTTTTTAGTAGTTCCTTTTCTGCATACTTCCGGCTGTTTACGTCAAGACTATCTATTAAAAAAGGCTTTTGAACAGAATAGGGTCCGGCATATTTAAACTGTTTTACAGGAACCTCTTCTGCAAAAAGAGAGTAACAGCTACAAAGAGCAGATAGGAGTAAAATGTTTCTTTTCATGGAGAAATATGTATTAAGTTATTATGCGAGTTTCTGATCGACCTTGAAGAAATCGTTTACCTTTTTGATTGTACTGCAACGTGTATAGGCATCGTGACAGTAGATGATGGCTTGCTTTTCGCGGGCAGCCTCTTCCAACATCCGGAGTTTCTCCTCATAAGAGAGAACCGGATAGGTATCGTAGGCTGATATCCAAGCCGGTGAAACACTGGCTGACAAAGGAATTACATCGCCGGCGAAGACATAGGTCCGTTCGGGTGTTGTAATGTAAGGAGCTATTTGTCCCGGTGTGTGTCCGTCAAACAGACGTAAGTTGATTCCCGGGCAGAGGGCAGTCTCCTTTTCGATGATACGTAGTTTTCCTGCGTCTGCTACGGCTTGCATATTTTCTAAAAAGTAAGAATCTGCTTCAAGAGCGTTCGGATGGAGGAAATTCTCCCATTGGGCTTGACTGACCCAGTGAGTGGCATTGGGAAAGGCCAGTTGGAAGATCTTCTCTCCGCTGGGAAGAATCTTCTTTTGGGTTGTATATCCACAATGGTCGAAATGCAGATGGGTGAATACGACATCTGTGATAGATTCGCAGGGAAGTTGGTATCGTTGCAGTAGGAGGTCTCCTAAATCTTTTAGGTCAAAAAAGTTATAGTAACTGAGTTGTTTCAGTTGTTTGTCTCCGGCACCGTTATCTATTAGAACGACCCGACCGTCTCCCGTTTGAACCAGTAGGCTACGCATGGCCAAAACACAGCCGTTTTGTTCATTGCTCGGATATCGGCGGCTCCAGGCGGATTTGGGAATGGCACCGAACATGGCGCCTCCGTCTGCATAGAAAAATCCCGTATCTATAAGTTGAATATCCATAATTTATGCATTTGAGGACAAATATAGACAAGTTTTTTCTTTTGCACTCATGCGACAGGTAAATGAAATTGTTTACATTTGCAGACAAAATCAAAGTAATGCGAAGTGTTCATTTAATCTCTGTCAACGAACCATTGTTGTTTGATTTGGCTTTAGCTATCCACCAAAAGGGATACGAGGTGAGTGTTTCCGGGGTAGGCTTAACTCTTCCGACTCTTGCAAAGTTAGAGGAGGAGGGATGTACATGCTATGGCGAAGGATGGTTTCCGGAGAAGTTAACGAAATATATAGAATTTGTCGTATTAGGGGCAACCGTCCGTCAGGATAACCCTGAGTTAATACGTGCAAAAGAGCTGGGATTATTAGTGCTTTCAATACCTGAGTTCATCTTTCAGCGGACAAAGGGGAAAATACGTGTGGTTGTTGCCGGAAGTCGAGGGAAAAATACAATTCTTTCGATGATTGTTTGTGCATTGAAACGACAACGGTTTGCATTCGACTATGCGTTAACCAGTGAAATGCCCTCCTTGTTGCCTAGCCGGATTCGTTTGAGCTATGAGGCACGGATTGCAATCATTGAGGGGGATGAACATGTAACCTCTGCTTTGGAGAAACGCTTTCAACTTGAGTTCTATCGTCCGCATATCGCTATTCTGACGAATCTGATGTGGACTTCTGCTACGGATCATGCGACACCTGAAGCTTATCATACGACTTTCCGTACGTTTGCCTCTTCCATCGAACGTGGGGGAAAATTGATTTATTTTGATGGAGATCCATTGGTGAAACAGTTGGCCGGAGAGATACGTGAGGATATTACAGCAATGCCTTATGACCAGCATGCAGTGATTGAACGGGAAGGAAAGAGCTATTTGCAGACACGATATGGAGAGTTCCCTATCTACGTACCGGATCGTTACTTCTTGATCAATTTGAATGCAGCGCGTTTAGCTTGTCGGCAGTTAGGGATAAAAGATACTGATTTTTACCAAGCTTTATCTGAATATAGTGTATCTTTGCAGGTATGATTATTGCAAGAAAAAAAAGAAAAGAGAACATCGCAGAATATTTGTTGTACATGTGGCAGGTGGAGGACCTGATACGTGCCAACAATTTTGATATGGATTCTATCCGGCGGACAGTTGTGAATCAATACAACCAACCGGAGGAGGTAAAAGAGGAGATTGCAAAATGGTATGAGGAACTAATCGAGATGATGCGTTCCGAAGGAGTAAAGGAGAAAGGACATATTCAGTTGAATAAAAATGTAATTATTACTTTGACTGATTTACATCTCCGTCTGTTAAAGTCTCCAAAGGAAATGATTTATACCGCGTCTTACTATAAAACGCTTCCTTATATTGTTCAGCTTCGTGCAAAATCCGGCGGAGAAGATTTGCCGGAATTGGAGACCTGTTTCAATGCAATTTATGGTTTTTTGTTGTTGAAAATGCAGGGTCGTGAGATTAGTGCAGAAACAATGGAAGGAATAAAGCAGATTAGTTCTTTTTTGGCGCTTCTTGCTGAGAAGTATCGGGAAGATATGAATGGAGAACTGAAATTAGAGGATTAAGTTGAAATGAAAACGATTATAGTAACGGGTGCTAATGGGCAACTGGGGAATTCTGTTCGCCAGTGGGCTGAGAAGTATCCGCAATATATATTTGTGTATACAGATATCGATACATTAGATATTTGTGACGCAACGGCTGTCAAGTCTTTCGTAAAGGAAAAGGGAGCCGATTATATTATTAATTGTGCTGCTTATACTGCTGTAGATAAGGCAGAAGACGATGAGACGCTTTGTGCACGTATAAATCAGGAGGCTGTGCAGAATTTGGGAGAGGCTGCCCAAGAGGTTGGTGCAAAGGTGATTCATGTTTCTACGGATTATGTCTTTGACGGGACGAATCATGTTCCTTATGTGGAAACGGACGCTACCTGTCCGGCTTCTGTCTATGGACGAACAAAGTTGGCTGGTGAACAGGCATTGCTGAAGGTTTGTCCGGAGAGCTCTGTGATTATCCGTACAGCATGGCTTTATTCGGAGTTTGGAAATAACTTTGTAAAGACGATGTTGCGTTTGGGTAGTGAACGAGAACAGCTCTCGGTGGTTTTCGATCAGGTGGGTTCTCCAACGTATGCAGGTGATTTGGCTGCCGCAATATTAACCGTATTGGAACAGGCTGAAAAGGGTGGCTTTGTTCCGGGAGTATATCATTTCTCCAATGAGGGAGTCTGTAGTTGGTATGATTTTGCAGTGAAGATCATGGAGTTAGGCGGGAAGACTTGTCAAGTGGCTCCTATAGAGTCAAAAGAGTATCCGGCGAAGGCCAATCGTCCACATTACAGTGTTTTGAATAAAGCCAAGATAAAAACGACTTATCAGGTCGTAGTGCCGCATTGGGAAACCAGTTTACGTAAATGTATAGAAGCAATTAAAACGAAATAAGAAATAGATACAATGGGTCAATATTCAGAAGAGATTGAAAGAAGAAGAACGTTTGCTATTATTAGTCACCCGGATGCCGGTAAGACAACGTTGACTGAAAAGTTATTGTTGTTCGGTGGGGCTATCCATGTGGCAGGAGCTGTAAAGTCTAATAAGATTAAGAAAACAGCTACTTCTGACTGGATGGAAATTGAAAAGCAGCGTGGTATCTCCGTTGCAACCTCCGTGATGGCTTTCGATTATTCCGGTCATAAGATTAATATTTTGGATACACCCGGTCACCAGGACTTTGCGGAAGATACGTTCCGTACCTTGACGGCTGTGGATAGTGTAATTATCGTAATCGATACGGCGAAAGGTGTGGAAGCTCAAACACGCAAGCTGATGGAGGTCTGTCGTATGCGTAAGACACCGGTTATCGTGTTCGTGAATAAGATGGACCGCGACGGTAAGGAACCGTTCGATTTATTGGATGAAATAGAGGAAGAGTTGCATATCCATGTACGTCCGTTAAGTTGGCCGATTGATATGGGACAACGTTTCCGAGGTGTTTATAATATATATGAACAGAAACTGAATCTGTATACGCCGAGTAAGCAATATGTGACGGAGAATGTAGAGTTCAAGGATATCAATAGTCCAGAATTGGAAAACTATATCGAACCGGAGCAGGCAGAGAAGTTACGTTCGGATATTGAACTGATAGAGGGTGTTTATCCGGAGTTTGACGTAGAAACTTATTTGAAAGGAGATATCGCACCTGTATTCTTTGGCTCTGCTTTGAATAATTTCGGAGTAAAGGAGTTGTTGGACTGTTTTATTAATATTGCCCCTTCTCCTCGTCCGGTTGCGGCAGTAGAACGTGTGGTAGATCCGGAAGAGAATGCTTTTACCGGTTTTGTATTCAAGATTCATGCGAATATGGACCCGAACCATCGAAGTTGTATTGCTTTCGTGAAGATTTGTTCCGGACGTTTTGAGAGAAATGCAAACTATAAGCATGTCCGTTTTGGAAAGATGATGCGCTTTAGTAGCCCGACTGCTTTCATGGCTCAAAAGAAAGAGGTCGTAGATGAGGCTTTTGCCGGAGATATTATCGGTTTGCCGGATACGGGAAACTTTAAGATTGGTGATACCTTGACGGCAGGTGAAGAGTTGCACTTCAAAGGATTACCAAGTTTCTCTCCAGAAATGTTTAAATATATCGAAAACGCAGACCCAATGAAGGCTAAGCAGTTGAATAAGGGTATTGAACAGTTGATGGATGAAGGGGTAGCACAGCTTTTTGTAAATCAGTTTAATGGGCGTAAGATCATTGGAACAGTAGGACAATTGCAGTTTGAAGTAATTCAGTATCGTTTGTTGCATGAGTACGGAGCACAGTGTAAGTGGGAACCGATTAGTTTGTATAAGGCTTGTTGGATTGAAAGCGATAACGCTGCGGCTTTGGAAAACTTTAAGCGCCGTAAAGCGCAGTATATGGCATTAGATAAAGAGGGACGAGATGTTTATTTGGCTGATTCAGGATATGTATTATCTATGGCGCAGCAAGATTTTCCGGATATTAAGTTCCATTTCACATCAGAGTTTTAAGATATTCAGATAAGAATAAAAGATCCAGGGGGAAGAATATACATATTAATACTCTTCCCCCTGAACCTTTATAAGTAGGGATTATAAGATATTTTTTATATCTAATAGAGATTTTACGGTATAAGTTGGCTCAAATCCATTTACTGATACCCCCTCAGGATTAAACCAAAGCTGATCTATTTTTGAATGGTAGGCTCCTACTATGTCTGCGTCCCAGCTATCACCAATCATCAATGTTTCATTACGACGGGAATTGGTGTTTTTCAATGCAAAGTCGAAAATGCCTTTATGTGGCTTTTGAATACAGGCGTCTTCAGAAAGAATCATCTTTTTAAAATAGGGGGCTAATCCTGAATTACTAAGTTTTTTGAATTGAACTTCCCGAAAACCGTTTGATAAAATATACATGCGATAGGAGGGGCGTAGATATTCCAGTAGTTCTATCGCTCCGGGGATAAGACGTGTTTTGAGTGTTGTCCGTTGTAAGAAATCATCATTGACGGCTAATATGGCCTGTGTGTCTACTATCCCCATCGGACGAAGTATATGACCAAACCGTTCAATAATGAGTGTTTGCCGATTGATCTCATTCCTGCGGTATTGAGCCCATAGAGCCATATTATGTGGCCAATAAATAGCAAAAAAGGCCTCGAAAGAGGTATAGTATCGTCCCCATTGGTGAGCGACATACATTTCTTCAAGGCATTCTTTGTTATTATGATACGTGTCCCAGAGAGTATCGTCTAAGTCAATAAAAAGGCTTTTGTATTTTATCATCCGACTTCAATTACTAAATATTTCCCCAGACTCCAGAAGTTTTTCTCATCTGTAATAATTAATGTAAGATTTCCGTCTTCATCCTTTACAAATTCATAAGAACCTTCCGGATGATTGGATTTCATTTTTGCTTTACCCGCAAATAAAGGAATCTCTTTTACTTCGCGAATGTCAATGGATATAAAGTAATCTTTATTGAAACCGGTTTGCAATACTTTAGATTTGGAGAAGAGCCCACCACCTGAAAGAATTTTCTGGTCTTTTAACTCCTTGCTTGTCCCGAAACAATAATATGCTGTGTTGAGGGCTTTGTCTTGTTTCTGTATTTTTTCTGACTGCGCAGCAGCGGTTGTAGATAAGTCTTCTACATCTTCATTCAAAGCTGCTACCTGTTCGTCTAACTCTTGAATACGAACATTTTTCCTTGCTAAATCTTCCTGTAATGCTACAATCATATTCGCCTTTTGATCCAATTCCGAGGAAAGACGGTTGATTGTTTTACGCAACGCAGCTGATTGGATACCACTTTTCTTAAGCTTATTCTCTAATTCGCTGATCTGTTGTTTATTTCTTTTTAATGTCTCACTAATCAGCTGCATATTCTCTTTGATTTGTTCCCGGCTGCTTTTATTTAAGTCTCCGCTTTGCTGCTGTATGTTAAGATAGTTCTCTGCGTCACGGATGGATTGGATGTCGGCTTCAACTTCGTTGAGAGTTGCCAAGATTTCATCCATTTCTGCGCTTGTCCGAACATTCTCTATTTTAAGAGAGTCGTTTTCAGCCTTTAATTTTTTATACTCGGCCGAGTTCTGCCCGCAAGAAGCTAACATTGCAGCACAGATAGTTGTTGAGATAAATATCTTTTTCATGTCTCTTTCCTTATTATATTAAACTTCTGTTCTTTGCTCTTTTTCTTTTTTCTCTTTTAATCCAGCCAAGACGATAACAATTTCGCCTTTGGGTTCGTTTACAGTAAAATGATTGATTACCTCTTCCAAAGAACCTCGTACTGTCTCCTCGTGTATCTTTGATATTTCACGGGATACGGAAACTTGACGCTCACTTCCGAAAAACTCTGCAAATTGAGTGAGTGTTTTGACTAATCGGAAGGGGGATTCGTAAAAGATGATTGTACGATACTCTGTGGAGAGCTCTTTTAACCGCGTTTGTCTTCCTTTCTTTTGAGGAAGAAAACCTTCAAAGCAAAACTTCTCATTGGGTAATCCTGAGGCTACCAACGCAGGAACAAAAGCGGTTGCACCTGGTAGACATTCAACTTCTACACCTTGGCGTACACATTCACGTACTAACATAAAACCCGGATCGGAGATAGCCGGAGTACCGGCATCGGAGACTAAAGCAATATTTTCTCCAGCCTTGATACGATTGGCAATTTGCTCTACAGTCTTATGTTCGTTGAATTTATGATGTGATTGCATTTTGTTTTGTATCTCAAAATGCTTTAGGAGAATACCGGTAGTACGAGTATCTTCAGCTAAAATAAGATCAGCCTCTTTTAGAACACGGATTGCCCGGAAAGTCATATCTTCCAGATTTCCAACGGGAGTAGGTACTACTGTTAATTTAGCCATAAACCTTATTATTAATGTAGGTATAGTATGATCTTAAAGAAAACGTTTCTCTAATAGTTTAATGAAATCTGCGACAGCTTCGTCTTCCACATTCCATTTTAACTCATTATTTAAGTAGGTGATAGAGTCCTCATACGATTGAATTTCATTCAACGCATGGATCGCTTTATTCATTCGCTCCTCATCTCCTCCAAATAATTCTCTACGGAATCGAAAACGATCGTTTAAGCTAAAAGCTTTGCGAAAGTCTGAAAGATGTTTCTTCTCTAATATATCACTTAAGAATAATCCTGTCCGTTCTGGCGTTACAGCCTTATTGACCTCTTCAACAGCCTCTAAAATAGGCTCTTTGCTTAATTGGGGAGCATCCTGCTCTTGAAAAAGATTCTCTACCGTTTGTGCTGTCTCTATCTCTTTAATTGTTGAAGTGCTTTTTTCTTCTTCTAAAACGGGATCAGGTTCTATTGTATAGGTTTCTTGTTTCGTTTGAGGTGAAACGGAAACCGATGAAGGGATGGATTGAAGTAAAGTTTGATGTTCCTCCATCTGTTTTCGTAACAGTTCTATTTGATTTGTTTCTAATGTGTGCAAATCGGTTAGAATCTTATGAGTAAGATCAAAAGTCTGGCCAAAGAAAGATACTGGATATATTTCTGCATCTCTCATACTTGCAACCAGCGTTTCCAGCTTCCGAATGTCCAGAAGTAAAAAATCTATTTTTTCTTTATTTGCCATTCCTTATATCTATTCTTGATAACTCTTTGTATGTTGGAACAAAAATAGGTATTTCTTGTGTATGTAAATACCTTTAATATCCAAAATATTGTTACTCGTTCTTTATTCTTCAAACTCTTTGGGGAGGTTGACTAAATAAAGTCGGTGGGTAGCACGAGTGAAAGCTGTGTAAAGCCATCGGTAGAAATCTTCTCCGAGCATTTCCTCTGTGATGTAACCGAAGTCTAAGAATACATTCTTCCATTGTCCCCCTTGGGCTTTATGACAAGTGATAGCATAAGCGAACTTGACTTGTAAGACGTTATAATGAGGATCGATTTTCATCTTTTTCATTTTTCCTGCCTTGGTCGGAATATCTTCATAGTCTTCGAGAATCGTATAAAAAAGTTTATCGTTAAGTTCTTTCGGTAATGATGGACTGTCTGTCTGTAATGTATCGAGTAAAATTTTGACCTCCATTTCTATATCGTAATCTTGAAAACGGACAAGCACATTGGCAAAACGGAAACCATAAAGCTCGTATATTTTCCGGACACGTAGGACTTGAATAATTTCCCCGTTGGCGATGAAATCCATCTCTTTGTTTTCTGTTGTCCAGAAGTAATTGTTTTTGGCAACCAATAGCCTATCTCCGGAAGAAAGTTCTTCTTCTCGATATAAAATACGATTGCGAATGCCATTATTATAAATGGTGGCTCGCTTATTGGAGCGGGTTATTATCATTGTATCTTCTATACCGTCTCGGCTATAGGCTGAAGATATTTCCTCAATGAGTTCATCTCCATTGATTTTCCTAAAGTCAGTGAATCCCTTTAGCTTTAGTTTGGGAAATATTTCAACGGTATTATTTCGTAGCGCATTTCGCAGATTAGTCGCATTAAACAGTATGCCGGAGTCTTGAGTTTGACGAACTACTTGAGTAAGGATAATTTCTTGTACTGCTAAATTATAACCTTGTAATGTCTCAAGATTTAAAGCCGGACTGACTGTTTGCATGACTGGGGGTAACTGCGCGGTATCTCCAATTAAAATAAGACGACAGTTTTCTCCGGAGTAAACATATTGAATTAGATCGTCTAACAAGCGTCCGGTTCCGAAAATAAATGAATCCAATCCCTCATTTGAAATCATAGAGGCTTCGTCGACAATAAATATTGTATCTTTATGCAGGTTTTCAGTAGGAAGAAATCCCGTAGGTTCATTACTGAAAACTTTTTGACGGTATATCTTTTTATGTATTGTGTAGGCTTTTTGACCTGCGTAGTTCGAAAAAACTTTTGCAGCTCGTCCGGTAGGGGCTAATAAAAAACTTTTTTGTTTCAATTGAACCATCGTTTTTACTAAGGCTCCTACTAAAGAAGTTTTACCGGTTCCTGCATATCCTTTTAGCAAAAGCAGAGATTCTTGCTTCTCAGAAAGCAGAAAATCAGAGAGAAGATTTAGGGCTAAAACCTGGTCTTCGGTCGGATTAAATGGAAAATTATGTAAAATTTGGCTGCTTAAATAATTATTTATCATTTTGATTGCAATAATTTTTGCGATAAAGGTAGTGTATTAAATATTCTTTTTTAAATTTGCCGAACGAAATAAATTCAAAAAACAATACAAACCATGAAAGTTACATTAAAAATTTTGTTGGCTGCAGCAGTGGTACTGCTTACGTACATGTGTTACAGAAGTATTATGGCTCCTATTGAGTTTAATAACGAAAAAGAGGCTCGTGAAAATCTGATTAAACAGCGCTTGATCGATATTCGTAAAGCTCAGATAGAGTATAAGAACATTCACAAGGTGCATGCAGCAAATTTTGATGAACTTAGTAAGTTCTTAAAAGAAGAAAAACTTCCGTTCCTTATTAAGGAAGGTGTTTTGACTGATGAGCAGCTCGAAAAAGGTATGACTGAGAAGGAAGCTGTAAAAAAAGGCTTGATCAGACGTGATACAGTTTGGGTAACTGCTGTGGACACATTGTTCGGTGGTAATTACAATGTGGATGATATGCGTAATGTTCCGGGTGCAAGTGTTCAATTTGCTATGGATACTGCTACTTTGACATCAGGTTCTGGTTATACAGTGAAAGTATTCCAGTGTGGTGTTTTGTATGATGACTATTTAGGGGACTTGGACAAACAGTTGGTTTACAACTTGAAAGACAAGGCTGAAAAAATGGGTAAATACCAAGGTCTTCGTGTAGGTTCTTTGGAAGAAATTAATAACAACGCAGGAAACTGGGAAGACTAATGCCAACCTATGGCTATCAATATATCTGATAAGTTATTAGCAGATCATGCGGAAGAATATATAATGTCCATTCGACTTCGGTCGGATGGACTTTCTTTTTCCGTTTATAATCCTTCGGCAAATAGAAGTTTTTTGTATAAAAACTTGGATTTTGATCGGAGTAAGCCGTATATGTCTTCGTTGAAAGAGTTTTTTTTTGAACATGAGTTCTTGACTTGGTCGTATAAACGTATTCAGGTTGTTTGTTTCTCTTCTCAGTATACTCTTGTCCCGAAAGAGATATATAAAGAAGACCGGAAGAACGCTTTACTTAATTTTTCTTTCTCTTCTCCCAAATGTTGCTTAAGTAATGCATTGAAGGATGAGCCGGTAAATCTTTTATTTGGGGTAGAGGAGGAAGTGTATGAGTTCTGTTCTCGTTCACTGGTTAATCCCTGTTTTATTCATTATATGACTCCTGTTTTCTCTTTATTGAAAAAACAGAGTAATAAACGACAACCTCGTCAGTTGTACGTTATATTACATCATAAAAGTGTGGATATTGTTTGCTATGAGCAGGGAAATTTGCTTTTTGTAAATACATTTGAGTATGAGCAATTGGAGGATATATTGTATTATATATTATATGTATGGAAGCAAACGGGGATGAATCAGCAAAAAGACCAGTTACGTCTGTTTGGTGATGTAACATTGCGGGGACAAATAATAAATGTATTACGAAACTATTTACAATATATTGATCCGTTGGAAATACCTTCTGAAGCCTATTTGATGGGATCAGATGTTTTACAGGCTCCTTTGGATCTTATAGCTTTATCATTATGCGAATTATAAGAGGTATATATGGACGGAGACGTTTTGATGTTCCTTCTACATTTAGTGCTCGTCCGACAACAGACTTTGCGAAAGAGAATATTTTTAATGTAGTTTCTAATCTCCTTGATTTGGAAGGATTGGATGCACTTGATTTGTTTGCGGGAACTGGGAGTATTTCTTTTGAACTTTTATCTCGCGAATGTAGAAGTGTGACCGCTGTAGAGAAAAATAATGCCCATGCTTCTTTCATTGCTAAGGTTGCAAAAGAGTTGAAAACAGATTCTTTACGTTTGATACGTGGAGATGTATTTCGCTATTTGCACACTTTACCGAGTAAAAGTTTTGATTTTATCTTTGCAGATCCTCCTTATGCCTTAAAAGAGTTAACAGAGGTTCCCCAGCTTGTCTTAGAACGAGATTTATTGCGAGACGGAGGTGTTTTTGTAATGGAACATCCAAAAACAAATGATTTTTCTAATCTACCCTATTTTTATCAACATCGTGTTTATGGCTCAGTGAATTTCTCTATCTTTATTAAAGAAGAGGAGAAAATAGACGCATAAATGATTCGGCAAGACGTTGTTTACGTGGACGTCTTAGCCATTGTGAAGGGATAATCCTTTCACAGTTGTGTAAATCATATAAGAAAATCTTCTTCATTTGTAAGGCAAAGGAGGCTTGATATACAAATGCATTGATCTCAAAATTATGTTCAAAGCTACGAAAGTCCATATTGGCAGAACCGATACAAGTCAAAGAATCGTCTATGACAAGTAGCTTTGAATGTAAAAATCCTGGTTTATAAAAATACACTTTTACTCCGGCCTTAACCATCTCATCAATAAAAGAATGAGTCGCCATATTGGCTGTTCGTGTATCTGAACGTTTGGGTAACATCAAACGCACATCTACACCTCCCAAAGCTGCTATTTGTAAAGCTTGGTTCAATCCTTCTGTTGGAAGGAAATAGGGAGTTTGAATATAAATGTATCTTTTAGCATTGGCAATACTAAATATTGTCGCCTGTAAAAGTGTACGCCATTGTCCTACGGGACCACTGGAACATATTTGCATAATATTATCCTCTGAATAGACTGGAACAGATGGATAATAAAGCGGATTATTTAGTAGCTTCTTGCTGGCTACATGCCAATCAATTAGAAATGCAGCCTGTAAACCATGTACACCTTTCCCCGTTATTTTGAAATGAGTATCTCTCCAGGTTCCCCAATTTGTTCCTTTTATATATCGGTCTGCGATATTCATTCCACCCATAAAGCCGACTTTCCCGTCTATGACAATAATCTTTCTGTGGTTCCGATAATTTACTTTACTGGTAAATACAGGAAATGCCACTTTTAGAAATGCATTCACCTCAATACCGGCATCTATCATTTCTTGGAAAAATACCGCTTTTACATTCCAACATCCTACATCATCATAAAGAACTCGAACTTGTACTCCCTCTTTGGCTTTTCGTATAAGTAAATTTTTTACCTGATTCCCAATCTCATCATCGCAAAAGATATAATATTGGATGTGGATATGATGAGTTGCTTTCTCTATTTCTTTGAATAAATCTCGAAATTTATCGGTCCCATTTGTATAAATGGTTATCTGACTACCATAAAGTAAAGAGGATTGATTACTATTGGTTAATAGAGTAACCAAAGGTTTATAAGGATCCGGAATGGAACAACTGTCTTGTGGCAGTTTCCCTCTTTGAGAACTTTTCATGATACGTTTGTAGGTTCTCCGAGAGATGATCCGCCGTTTTCGGTTGTCTTGCCCAAAAAAGAAATAAAAGACTAAACCGATACCGGGAGCAAATAATAAGACAATAACCCAAGGTATTGTTTTTAGCGGATTCCGATTCTCTGCAATGATAACGACAACTAATCCTAAAATGGTAACACAATATAATATAATGAATATTATACCTACAATCCACTGTATATATATATGTATAAATGCTAACATTCCATCTTAACTTCCTATTGCTTGTAAAGATAGGAAGCTAAAATGGAATTACAAATTAAATCTGGGGGAAGTTTTGTTAGAATCTGCCTCCCGGAGGTGGTCCCATTGGACCTCCATGTCCTCCTCCCGGTCCTCTTCTACCTCCCGGTCCTCGTACATCATTCATACTTGCGCCTCCTTTGAAGATACTAAAGCGATAGATGAAATGTACCATGAAGTAGCTACCCAGGGTATTATATTCACTATCTTGGGTGTAACTTGCTGTTACGCTACGGGAGATGTTACTACGCTGTTTTAGAATATCATAGATCTTAAATCGAAGTGTTGCTTGGTTCCCTTTTAAGAATGATTTGGAAGCAGAAGCATTCCATAAAACTTCATTTTGTTTAAATCCATCTGAATAACCGGAGTTTGTAGACCAATTGATATCACTTTCGATTTTAAATTCTAAAGGTAAATAAATGGTTGTTGTTCCTCCTACACCATAGTTGAACGCATTTAGTTCACTCTGTCCTTGAAGTGAGTTCTGAGTCCCATTGTATCGAATATTACCATTTAATCCTAAGTCCAAATAGTCTGAACGGAAATCAATACCTGCTCGTTCCATTAATACTAAGTTTTTATTTGTATTCTTCTCGTCATTAATAAAACCATTGGTATTTGCGAAAGATCCCATAGTCATAGAATTTATGGAGAATCTTTTGTTTTTCAACGGAGTGTTAAATATAAGACGGATGTTACCATTATAGTTCCCGTTCACATTATCATAAGTAGTCATTTTTTTACCGGTGTTTCCTACATAAACCGATTTATTGACAATAGCGTTGATAATGTAATTAAGGTTTGTTATAACCATAAATGCAGTCTGTTTTTCAGGAACAAACTTCTGGAAATGAATCATCATGTTATTTGTATAAGTCGGTTTCAAATCCGGGTTACCTGTTGTCGTGTTCAATGGATTCGATATATCAGCTACCGGTTGTAATTGCGTCATGGTCGGCTGTGTTGTACGGCCTCGATAGTTGATTCGTAAATTTGTACGTTTATTGTATTTGTAGTTGAATCGAATCATTGGAGATAAGTTAACTACATTTCGAGATAACTTGGAAAGTGTAGTATCTCCGACAAAGTTCTCACTGGTACTATGGGAGGGATCGACAGTCAAACCGATTGTATAGTCATACTTTTCCCGAATAGACTTAAACGCAAGACTAACCTGTTGGTTAATAAAGTTATTACGATAACTTTTACTATAAGCGGTATCTAATACGTTATATTCTTCGCTGTTGCTTCCTCTTGTGTAAGAATTCTTTAAAGATTCTTGCTTGTTCTGTCGGAGACTGTATGTCGCTTGAATGAAATTGTTATGTCCTATAGGTTCTACCCATGATAAATAAACTCGATAATTAAAACCTTTGTTGTCATAACGGAAACGCTGGTCTACTAATTCATTCTCTTGTCCGGCTGCTAATAACATATATTCTGTATTGGAATAATTGATTCCCTTGTTGTAAGAATCGCTTAATCCTCCGGTTAAAGATCCGCTTAATACACGTCCTTCACTATTTAGTTTCCGACTGAACTCTAAACGAGCGTTGATATTATAACCTTCCCCATCTGAGAGATAGTTTGATTCACCGACGTTGACAGTGTCTTTTTCTTCATTTAAAGTGTTGAAGAAACTACCTTCTCGACTATGACTGTTACTGTAACTGAAGCTTGGTCGGAAAATGATTTGCGTTAATGAATCGGGTTTCCATTCCATACGAATGTCCGCAGCAACATTATCACTTTTGGTGTTACTATTATTATTTTCATTGTAGTAGGAAGTACTGTCTCCCGGTAAAATGTTTTGCCGATTACTTTTACTGATAGCTTCATTATCAGAATGAGAATAACGGACATTTCCTCCAACTGTCATTTTAGGGTTAAACTCTTTACTGAAATTTAAACCTAAGTTCCCAGAAGTAGTAATTCCGTTTCCTGCTCCGCCCCCTCTGCTTCGTGGACCTCCCATACCTTGGAACATAGTGGAAGCAAGATCGGAAAATCCCATGTTGTTGGTATTGTTAATACCTCCCATCAATGTCAATTGATTATTATTGATGAATCGGTTGACCATAAAATTCCCTTCGTATCGGTCTTCGCTACCATATCCGGCAAAAGCATTTCCAAACCACCCCTGTTTCATCCCAGGTTTGACTGTTAAGTTGATGACTGTCTCTTCTTCTCCATCGTCAAAACCGGTCATCTTGGCCATATCACTAAGTTTATCCAAAACTTGAACTTTGTCGATCATCTTTGAAGGTAAGTTTTTTGAAGCAACCTTAGGGTCATCTGAGAAGAATTCTTTCCCATCGACTAAGATTTTCTTAATCTCTTTTCCGTTAACGGTTATTTTTCCCTCGCTATCAACTTCTACACCGGGCATCTTTTTTAATAAATCTTCTAACATTGATCCCTCTGTTACTTTGTAAGAGTCTGCATTATAGATAATCGTGTCG
Organism: Parabacteroides sp.; assembly: GCA_017481945.1. Lineage (GTDB taxonomy): Bacteria > Bacteroidota > Bacteroidia > Bacteroidales > Tannerellaceae > Parabacteroides. The sequence continues at coordinate 19,348 of JAFUOJ010000004.1, forward strand.
TTATTTATGGATACCTCTGGCGCTTTCCCGATGACAACGGCTTCTCCTAACTGAATAGCACCGTCGGTTAATGCCAATTTACCTAATTTAATGGGATCTGTTTTTCCAGTGATACGGAGAGGTTGGAATAAGGGTTCAAATCCTACGTAAGAAATATGTAATAGGTAATTCCCTCTTTTTATGTTTTTTAGGGTAAAGCGACCATTTCGCGCAGTCGCTACTCCACCAATCATTGCACTGTCTTTCTCTCCTAATAAGCGAACTGTCGCTTGTTCAATGGGTTCGTTTGTCTCCTTCTCGATCACTGTTCCAGTGATGTCTACACCGCGTTGCTGGGCTAAAGTCGGTATAGTCAACATGATTAAAAAAAGAATTAAAAGATGTCTTTTTGATTTCATAACTTTTATCTTATTTCGATAATGAATTTGAAAGGATAGACTTGAAAAGTTAGAAAAAGTTTAATAGAAGAGGTTGATTTTGCTATTATTTAAATAGCTTTGTGAGAAAATAAATTTAAAAATAGGAAAAGCATGAAAACACGTATTATTTTTATTCTATGGATTCTTTGTTGTTTTTATAGTTCTTCTTTTGCTCAAAAAGATTATTTAAACACTTTAACTCCTCCGGAACATCCTCGTATATTATTACAAAAAGGAGAAGAAAAAGCATTAAAGAAGAAGATACAGAAAGATGCTGTATGGAAAGATTTACATTTATCGCTTTTAAAGGAAGCGGAAGAAATGATAAAGTTGCCTGTGAATGAACGGATAAAAACAGGCATGCGTCTGTTAGGGGTTTCTCGGGAAAATTTACGTCGTATTTTTATATTGAGTTATGCCTATCGTATGAGTGGCAGGACCGATTTCTTAAAACGGGCAGAGGCTGAAATGTTGAAAGCGGCCTCTTTCTCTGATTGGAACCCTTCTCATTTTTTAGATGTCGGTGAAATGACTATGGCATTAGCAATTGGATATGATTGGCTGTATGAAAAATTACCGAAGCAAACAAAGGAGATTGTAGAAAAAGCAATTATAGAAAAAGGACTACTTCCTTCTTATGATAAACGTTACAATTGGTTTTTACGTGCGGTCCATAACTGGAATCAGGTTTGTAATGCTGGTATGACATTTGGAGCTTTAGCGATATGGGATAAAGAGACTGATTTAGCTCGGAAGACAATCAATAGAGCAATAGAAACAATAAAAATTCCAATGGAACATTATGCCCCTGAGGGAGCGTATCCCGAAGGTATTAGTTATTGGGATTACGGTACCTCTTTTAATGCGTTATTTCTAAGTGCTGTTGAAAAAGCGTTTGGAACAGATTTTGAGTTAGGGCAAATGCCAGGCTTCTTAAAAACGGGTGAATATGTATTGCACATGGTATCTCCCAGTTTAAGAAACTTTGCTTATTCCGATAATAGCCAAAAAGCGGCGATGTCTCCAGCGATATTTTGGTTCTATGATAAAACGAAAGATGCTTCTATCTTATATAATCAGGCTCGTCTGTATCAGAGAGATGGAAAGGAACGTATTTTGAAAGATCGCTTAGCACCTGCGATGTTGATATGGGGAGCGTCAGCCTCTTTATCTAAAATACAAGAACCGGATCAATTGGTTTGGAAAGCGCAAGGGGATAACCCGGTCTGCCTTATGCGTTCTTCCTGGAGCGATACATCGGGTGTTTATGTAGGAGTAAAGTTAGGTTCTCCTTCTGTGAATCATGGACACATGGATATTGGTAGTTTTGTTTTTGAGGCGAATGGTGTTTTATGGGGAATGGATATGGGCGGTGAGAATTATAACCAGTTGGAAACAAAAGGGGTTGATTTATGGAATCGGAAGTCTGGTTCTCAACGTTGGGATGTGTATCGTTATAATAATAGAACTCATAATACACTATCTTTTAATCGAAAATATCAATATGTAGATGGTAAAGCTCAGATTGATAAATATTCGGAACTGGCTGAACACATGTATGTCGTATCCGATTTAACTTCGGTGTATGAAGGGCAAGTGAAGAATGTAAAACGAGCTGTTTCTTTAGTGGATAAAAAGTATGTGGTAGTGGAGGATCTTATTGAAACAAATGAACATTTTACAATGATGACATGGACAATGGTTACTTCTGCAACAGCTAAAATACTATCGGAAAATGTTATGTTGCTGGAACAGGACGGGAAAAAACTTTATATACGGGTGGAAGGTCCTGAAAATATTCGATGGCGTATAGTACCGGCTGAACCTGATTTTTCATATAATTCTCCTAATCCGGGTGTCTCTCTCATTGGTTTTGATGTTGATTTAGAGCTATCCCGTAAGCAAAAAGTAAAGGTGTATTTATTGCCGGAGGAAAATAGAGAGATTCAATATACCTCTTTGCTATAGGACTATAAAAGAGTTTTATACTTTGTGTTTGGATGTTAAATAGGAGGTTAATTTGAAAGTTGAATTAAACTTTAAGGCTACTCTCTTGTCTCTAACTCAGAAGCGCTTCAATACAATTAAGGTTTAATTAAAAGTAAGTATTTAGTTTATGAAGAAGGTAATTGGATTGTGTTTGGTTGTTTTGATGAGTTCGGTATCTGTTTTTGCTCAAGAGGGTAAACGTGGTGACAAGAAAGGGGGCGATCCGACGCAACGAATGGAGAAAATGATTAAGGATCTGGATCTGAACGAGCAACAGGCTGCAGATTTTCGAAAAATAGAGGCGGAATACAGAGAAAAGATGAAAGCTGAACGAGAACAGGCAAAGTCAGATCGAGAAAATATGCGTGAGAAAATGCAAACGATGAAGGAAAATCGAAATGCTGAAATAAAGAAAATATTAACGGAAGAACAGTATACGAAATTCCTTGAAAAGCAAAATTCTCAGTCACCTCGTAAAGGAGATAACCGAAGAAAATAAGTTGAATAACTCCCGTTTCCTACAAAATGAATGGAAACGGGAGTTATTTTTTGTCTGGAAAACAATTTTAAAAGGGAGAGTTCTTATATTTGCTATGGAATGAATCACAATAAAAGAAAAAGCTATGATAAGAAAATCAATACTGTCGTTTGTTTGCCTATTAATTGGCATGCAGCTTTGGGCACAAAATCCGATATTACCACCTACTGCATTTATTCCTGATGGCGAACCTCATATTTTTGAGTTGAATGGAGAGAAACGGCTCTTCCTATATGGATCGAGAGATCAGTTTGTTACTTCATATTGCGGAGAGGGACATGATGTTTGGTCTGCCCCTTTAGATGATTTGACCAATTGGACTTGTCACGGAGAAATATTCCATATCAGACAAGTACAAGCCATTGGTTATGGAAAAGTGAAAGGGCAACATTTTGGAGCACCGGATTGTGTGTATAACCCCGTTACTCGTAAATATTATCTATATACTTTTTTAGGAGCTTCCTATAAAATGGATGGAACGGAGGGCCCTTTATTGGGGACTTCAGGAGCCGTCTCTGGATATGGAGAGAATGGACCGAAATGTGTTATGGCTGTTAGTGATTCTCCGATAGGCCCTTTTAAGGATCTGGTGATGTGTGATTGGCCTCCGATCAATGATAAAGGAACATTCGATCCATCTGTATTAGTCTATAACCAACCCGATGGTTCGGTAAGGGTATATGCCTATTGGGGGATGGTGAAAGGAGATTCATGGGCTGAGTTGGATCCGGAAGATATGCATACCATCATTGATGGCAAGACTCGGAAGCCGGATCGTAGAGCCTGCTATCGGACATTAAATAATCCGGTCCTAAATAATCATTCGGCTCTGTTTGAAGCCTCTTCCATAAAACAGGTGGCTGAGGACAAATTTGTTTTTATCTATTCTGCACTTGAACGTATCAGTGCGTTGAGCTATTGTTATAGTAATAGTCCGGAAGGACCTTGGACTTATGGAGGTGTTATAATCAATAATGGAGATGGCTGGAAAGGGGGAAATAATCATGGAAGCATTGTACAAGTGAACGGACAATGGTATGTTTGTTACCATCGTAAGACAACGAATGATTATAATCGTCAAGCCATGATGGAACCGATTGATTTGAAAATAGAAGGGGATAAGGTTATCATTCCACAGGTGGAAATGACGTCACAAGGGGTATGCACAAATGGATTAAATGCGTTTGATAAAATCAATATGTATAGGGCCTGTTATACAAATGGTTCTTACATTGATGGAGCACAACGAAATGAAGACGGATTAAATCCGATGGTAAATTTGAAGAATGGAAATGTTGTCGGTTTTAAATATCTGAATTTTGGGGATGAGGCTAAAATAAAAAAAATAAAACTACGCTTGAATATAGAAGTATTACAGGATGTGGAAGTAACGGTACAAGTAGCATTACCTCAGGAAGCCAATCTGATGGAAAAGAGAGTTGATGTAGCTTCTTTTCAGTTAAAAGCGAATCAGAATAAGAAAGGAAAGTATCAGGAAGTATTAATTCCAATAAAGAACTTGTCGAAGAATAAATCACTGAATGCAATAGGAGGATTAGTCGGTAAAAAAGCTCTCTTTTTTACATTTAAAGGGAAAATAGGAGAGGAGCTGTGTCGAATAAAAGAATATACCTTAGAAAAGTAAAATATATTTTCAAAAACCAAGGGTAATCCCACCCATTGCGAGTAAGGATTGCCCTTGGTAATGAAACAGTGACTTGCTTCGTCCCTCTTCTTTTTAGAGTTTAAAGTTCTTCGGGTTCCTCATTTTCATCAGAAGAATCGACATCTGTCGAACTGTTGTTTACGGTGAAACGTTCGAAATTCGTATTCCCTTTCATCGCACGTAACGCCTTTCCCGGATGGAATCGAACACGGGGTTCTCGAATCAAATCCGTACTGAAATCTTCCACTGTGGCAACTCCGGTAGAACCCATATTTAACCGGAAGTTACCCAGCTCGCCCACTTGGACTCGACGGCCGTTGCGTAAGTGACGTACCAATACCACATTGAAACGATCCAATATGGCCTTTACTCCGGCACTACCGGCGACAGTACTGTCTGCCACCTCTTCTACAAACTCATCGAACGTCACTAAGTCTCCGCTGACCATCTGTGCATAGATCTTTGTCGGAATCTGTTCCTGATCACTACCTAAGTTCCTTTTCTGAACTAATTTGTACTTAATTGACATAACTTCTAAAGTTTAAGTTGTAATACATTATTTATTAATCACGGAACAAAAGTAGAACAGTCCCCAATCTTCAAAAAGCACTCAAAGGGGGGAGTATTACCTATATAAATTCTCATCCTGTTGATAATCAATGTAGAATCAATTTAATCCAGCACCATATCACTCCTTTTCTCTAATAGCTCGGCAAAATCGAAAGAATCCATTCGGGCATACCTGATTTTGTCTGCTAAATACCTGACACGCAGATTTATATTACAAATCAATAACAGAGAAAAAGAAAGTTCCGTATAAGAAGTTTTAGGATTTTTACAGGGAGCCATCCATAAATTAAGAACTTTCAGTAACAATTCCGGGTCATCCGGTTCTAACAGGAGTTCACCTAATACCGTCTCCTGACGTACATAGTCCACAAACAGTTGCCGTTCACTCTTAATCAAGCGAATCAAAAATAACCGATAGGCGGTTGTCAATCCGGACCAGTCAGAGAAAGCCACTCCAAACGTCCGGTTACGAAAAATGCCCCTTTCTGCAAGAGGCATTTCCTTTAAGTACAAATTAAACTTGCAAACGGACGGTTTTGCACCCTTAAAGAGTGCGATTAATTGATTTTTCATTTACCTTTTCGGAGGGGGAAAGTTGATCCCTCACGCCCGAAAAGCCACTGTTTAGACCAGGAATCTCTGTGTTGCGCTGTTAAAATCCTTCTCCCAGTATCTTTCTCAGTGGTTGGAAGAGACGCTCTATCAAACGCAATTCTTCAGTTACGATTTCAGCCGTAGCCTTCATTTCCTGCATAGCCGGAAGACAGATTCCGTAATTGGTGGTCAGTCCGTTCGGGAAGACAATCTCCACCAAATAATTGCCTTCCAATGGAACTAACGAAACTGACGATACCCGTCCCTCGATAATTCCAAATTCCTGATCCGGATAATTACTAAACCGAACGATTACCCGTTGTCCTTTTCTTACTTTTCCTGAACGGGCTACCGGTAGCTGAGCGCGACCTATCCATTCCCCCGGCTCTTCCGGTACGATTCGGGCAAATAATTCACCGGCTGTTACATATAAATTCGGATACCCCTGGCGCAGCAACTGTACCCGTCCGGCTACCGGGGCTTCCACACAATAACTCATTTCCCATTCCCTGACTGCGGCCAACAGCTGTCCGACTGCAGCCCGATAATCTCGCTCTGCCGGATCTTTGGTTGCCAATGCCGTATAAGCCGATTGAATATGACCCAGTCGCCACACATCTTGTAGTAAATAAAAAGGTAATTGCTCCGGCTCTTTCTCCAGTCGAATTAATAATTTCTTTAAACGAAACACATCTTCCGTCTCTGCTGCATTCTCTATTACGGCCAACGGACCTCTTTCACCGACCTGTTGTCCGTCAGTAACAAACAAATGACTTATTCGTCCGGAGGAACGTGCTACCACCTCTACCACCGGATTCCGACTGCTAAGCGTCATCTCAGCCTCTATTGCGTCCGGAAACCGAAAAAAATAGCTGCCGATAAATAATGTGAATACGATGAGAAACAGAATCGTAATTCCCCAGCGTACAATCCATGAAGGCACAGCTCCCATGATCTCCTGTACCTCTTCGCTTCTGAGTTCTATTTCTTTCTCCTTTTTCGCCATCTCTTTTTAATTCCCCAACTCCAATTGGTTCTTGACTAACTGATAATATTTCCCTTTTCGAGCCGTCAGCTCCTCATGAGTACCCTCTTCTGCGATTCGTCCTTTGTCCAATACGACAATATGGTCGGCATCTCGTACCGTACTCAACCGGTGAGCTACAACTACTACGGTACGTCCCTCGTAAAATTGGTGTAGATGTTCCATAATCGCCTTTTCGTTGTTGGCATCCAAGGCATTGGTCGCTTCGTCCAAGAAGATAAATGCCGGATTCTTGTAGACAGCCCGTGCAATCAGGATCCGTTGTCGTTGCCCCTGGCTCACTCCGTTTCCCTCCATACCGATTTTGGTATTGTATCCTAACGGTAACGAGTCGATAAACTCTCGGATGTTTGCAACCTCTACCGCATGACCTAACAGTTCTTTGTCTATGGTCTCTGCACCCACTGCGATATTCCGGGCAATTGTATCAGAGAAGATAAATCCATCCTGCATCACACAACCTGTATGTGCCCTCCATACATGCGGATTTAAATCCTGCAACCGGATCTTTCCAACCCGAATTGTCCCCTTATTAGGAGTATAGAAACCTAAAAGCAACTTGATCAGTGTTGTTTTCCCGCTTCCGCTTGCCCCGACGATTGCTGTTACCTTCTTTTCCGGAATGGTCAGATTCACCTGTTCCAAAACATAATTCCGGTCAGCTCCGTCATAGCTGAAACAAATATCTTCGATGTATAAGGTTCGATCTTCCGGTATCTTATTTGTTTTCAGTGCCAATGTCTCCTCTTCATCCTCTTTGCCATGAATCTCTCCTAATCGTTCCAAACTAATTTTTGCGTCCTGAAACGAACGGGCAAAACCGATAAACTGCTCCACTGGAGCCGTCAGTTGCCCGACAATGTAGGTTAATGACATCATCATCCCCAGCGTCATCTCTCCGGATACCACAGCCCGAGCGGCCAAGAAAGAGATCAGAATATTGGTTGTCTGGTTAAAAAAAACAGAACCTAACTGTTGGTACTGTTGTAAAGCCAATCCCTTAATACTGATTTTAAACAGTTTTACCTGAATCCGTTCCCATTCCCAACGTTTCTCCGTCTCACAATTATTCAGTTTGATTTCCTGCATACCTGTGACCAATTGAAACAGATTACTCTGTTCTCCGGCTGCCTGTTGAAACCGTTTGATATCCAACTCACGCCGATAGCGCATAAAAGCTAAGATCCAAGTGACATACAGACCGTTCCCGACTAAAAATAACCCCAATATAGTCAAATCATAATAGGCAAGAACCACCCCGAAAACTAAAAAGTTGACAAAAGAAAACAAAGTAGAGATCGAAGAACCCGTCATAAACGACTCGATTCGATTATGATCTCCGATACGCTGCATGATGTCGCCCACCATTTTGGTATCAAAGAACTGCAAGGGCAATCGCATAAGTTTTGCTAAAAAGTCAGATATTAGAGCGATATTGATTCGCGTATTGACGTGCAACAAGATCCAACTACGAATAAAATCAACCGACAATTTCGCGATGAAAATTACCAATTGAGCAATCAAGATCAACGTAATAAAACTCAAGTTTCCGTCCCGAATCCCCGTATCGACTAAACTTTGAGTCAAAAAAGGAAGGATCAATTGCAAAAGGCTGGCAGTCAACATGCCCAATGCCAATTGAAACAACTCCTTTCGATACGGTGTCAGATAACGGAAAAAGAAAGACAGTTTTCCCCCCTTTCGTTCCTTTTCTCCCTCGTAATCGTAGAAGTCAGGTCCCGGTTCCAAAAGCAGTGCCGTCCCCGTATCTTTACCCTCGACCCGGGTACTGCACCAACACCGTTCCAATTCCCGTTCTGTATATGCTACCTTTTTGGTCGCCGGGTCTGCAATGTAGTATTTCCCGTTTTTTACTTTGTACAATACCACAAAATGCCTTTGGTTCCAATGTAGAATACAAGGGAGTGGAACCTCTTTACGTAGTTGCTCCAAAGAGATTTTCACTCCCATTGTACGAAATCCGATCTGTTCTGCTGCGTCACTGATTCCCAGCATGGACACCCCTTCGCGTGTGATAAATGCTCGTTCTCGCAAATATTGGATCGAATAATTTCGACCGTAATATTTAGCAATCATCCGGAGACAGGTTGGACCACAGTCGGCTGACTCTAATTGGTGATAGTGAGGGAAAAAAAGCATATGATCTTAATTCAATGAGAAAAACATCACCCAATCGTTTGCTTCTTCATCTATTGTTTGATAATCAATTCCTTTCAAAAAAGGATAGTTCTCTTGATAATTAGGATCGTCTTGTTCCAATTCAGTTATAGCCTCTTTTAGAGCCGCTGTATTAACCAATTTATAAAATTCCTCAGAAGAAAAATTAAAACCGTCCGGAACGTCATATCCTCCTAAAAGAACATTGTAAATACCTTCAAATGCTTTATTTGTGATACAAATATCATTTTTACGATCATAGTAAACACCTATTTTAGGCTCTCTTAATGGAGGGCAAAATGTAATCCAGTCTTTTGTGATAATTAAGTCAGATAATTCAAATATAAATTTGTCATTAGATTGATCTTTTTCCCAATTTTTACTAATCTCATTAATGGTACCCGATAAATAATCGGCAGGTATAGACTTCTCTTTGAAATCAAGTGTAGCAAAAACACGAACCGTATCTTCCAAAAGGTAGATATGCGAATCGAAATAGTTTGTAAAGTAATATCCTTTTCCTGTTTCGGACTTTCTCAATGTATAATGATTAGATCGAGAGTATTTGAATTGTTTCAATTTCTCTAAAGAGGGTGCACCTTCATAAATTTTATTCCCATTTTCATCATAAACAGTCACCTGATAAGGATTTTTATAGTTGCTCAGTGCTACAATAGCCCCATCTTCACGAACCGCTATATCTCCATTTGCTACAATAGGGATTGTACGTACGTACTTACCTTCAAAATCATATACTTGTAATTTTGCTTTATCTCTTACATAAAGTAAATCATTAGCGAAAGCAATATTCCCTAAATAAATATATTCTTCAGGTCCCTGTCCCAATCTGTTTATTTTGTTTATCAATTTCCCTGAATGATCATAGCGGAATATGATATTTTGTCCACCGTCTGCTACAAATAATTCATTTTTATAAACATATAAATGAGAGTTTTTACCATTGAACAACAGATCATCTCCGGTTTCCAATGGCATTAACCGAATTTTCATCCGGTTTAAAAAATCATTTACGACTTTCTTATCCGGATCAGCCATTAAATCAACGACCAATAATTGGGGTTTGTTTTCTTTTGTCGTTTCCTTTCCACAAGAGATCAGCAGAAGAGCCAACAGGAAAATGTTGTAAAATTTAAAAGTTTTCATGTTTTATCAATTTATATTGGACATAGCCAAAAAAATATAATTCAAATTAATTTTTCTATTTAAAAATTATCATTTTTCTTCGTTAGTTCCAATGAAGAAATGAATTATTGGAAAAATACAATAATAGGATTATCCTCAGGAGAAACATGTTGTAACGAATTTAGATTACCCTTTGAAGATTCAATCTTTTGTTTATCTCTATTTTCTAAAAAATTATTAACAGATAAACATGAGTAAAATTCGTTATTTGCGGTAGTCCCCCAAATCTGAAATTTATCAATAGAATTATCTATGTCATTTATTAACCCATTATTCTCTGAGATTATAGTTTTCCCATCTTTTCTAAAATATACCATTATATATTCCTTTCTGACATCTCTCATTCCATATAAACCGGAAGTTAGATGAGCAAATAATATGTTGTTATTTCCATAGATATAATCTACAGATAAGCGATTTTCAGAACAGTTTTTCGTATAGCGTTCTTCATATGGCCAAGCCCAATTTCCGAAATTTATATATTTATGGGGTATTGTTTGACTTCCTGAAACACTATATATGGTATCAACAAAGGCTTCTTTAAAATATAAATGGTCGTTTATTCTCCAAAAAGAAGATGCATCAGGGGTAAACATATAAATTCTGTCTTTCCCATAAATATATCTGTGCATATTTCCCCCGTAACCAATCTGATTCCCATATAAGTAGTTTGTATCTGTGATTTCACCATAAGAAGGGAGCAAACCTTTCTTAGATTCTTCTTTTCCGAATAATTCCCCGGTTTTACCTGAAAAACAAATTAATTTAGGATATTTTTTATCTGCAATACATTTATTGTATACCCAAATTGTATCGTGATAAATATATACGTTACTTGAATATAGATTACTTCCATTGGGTAAGCTCACTTTTCCTATAAAAGTCCCATCCACATGAAATTTCAATAGATTTCTACTGTCATTTGACAAAAAATAAATAATATTTGATTGACTATCAACCCAATAATATAAATTCCCAAATCCATCGTCTGTGTACCCTAAAGGATCATCCCCTCTATGTCCTACTGTGTTTAAATATTTTCCTGTTTTTTTATCAAAGACAAAAAGAGGTTGTTTATGAGAAGAAACTAAAATATGATCAAAAGTTACGAATATACGAGGGTATCTTCCGATTAAAACACTATCTGAAGTTTCTAAAGGAATATAAGAAATTCTATCAAAAACTTCTGATACTTTGATATCTTTAATATCTGCCATTCCTTTTTCAATGTCAATTACATCTTTTTCTCCCGAATTACCTGAAAGACTACAGGAAATTATAAATAGCGGGTATAATAAGTATATTAAATTATTTTTCATATATTTAAATTAGTTAACTTTTGTGTCTTAAAAAACAAGTAAGAGAAGGGTAATAAATACCCCTCTCTTAAAAGTGAGAATTTAATATGCACCTGCACATGTACAACGTTGTCCTCCTGAACTATCAGGATCTTTTGTCCAGCCACAAGTACCTGGTAAACCATCAGAGAATGTACATCCCCCTGAACATGAAGAATTACAATTGTTTTCACCTCCAATGATTAACTGCATTTCTTTCTCACTCATCGGTCGAGCGACTTCGTTTAGTCGCATAATTGATAATTTACGCATAATGTTTAAATTTTAAAGTTAATAAAAAAGCTATAAATGGCCATTTATAAATAATTTAAATCAATCATATCATATAGATAAGGAAATACGTATCCATTTATTAATAAAAGTGGTGTTGTTGATATATTTAATTCTTTTGAAATCATTTTATGATTTGCTAGTTCTTTTTCTACTTCACTTGAATATATATCTAATTGATATTTCTTAATAAAAGAATCTTTGTTGTATTTCCCTTCAAGAAACCAATCACGATAAATAGATAAGGTTTTTTCTTTATTGTGTTGATAATAAGCTGCAATTAAACATCGACCTCCATCATCCCATTTATCTCCGAATGATAGAAATATAAACTTTATTGTACAATGTTTCTTTGTGTTGAGAATAGAATCTATTTCATTGTGCTTTTTTGCACAAGGTTCACAATACGGATTAGTAAAATAATAAATAGTATTATTATTGTTAGATCCATGGAATACAATGTTTGACTTATAATTCTTTACTGGATAAAAATTCTCTCTTTCTAATACGATGTTAAATATGTCTTTAATTCCTTTTAAACTTTTAAATTTTTGTTCGGATATTATGAGCTTTCTATGTTGTTCTATAAAGTGTGATATTTGATTTATGATAAATAATAAAAAAGTATAAATTAATCCTACTGATAAAAAGCCGAAATAATTAGTATTATACCAATATATTTTATCAGATATACAATTAATAAAGAAGATAATCCATAGTATTATTTGTACTAATAGGCATAATGAACACCATTGTTTTATAACATATTTCTGACACCATATACTCCAAATCGTAAAAGGTAATGCGACAATATTAAAAATACAAACAAAAATAAATATATTATTAAATAATATTAAAATTAAAATATTAGAAATGAAATAAGAAAAACCTACTTCTGCCCAGCTGAACAGATTAAAGAATTTTGAATGACTTGAATCAATTACATTTCCGCATTCACTCTTTTTTAGTAATGAATTACAAATAGTGTCTATGTATTTAGATATATTTAATTGCTTGAGTAAAAGTAGATATGAAATTATTGCTCCTCCTGTATTTGTGATGAACATTAATAAATTATATGTGTTTTTATATAATTTGTCTCCTATTCCAATAGAGGTTAATAGCGCTATTATACATATAATTAGTATAACATTTGTTGTATTTGAAAATAGATTTTTATAAAAATGTTTTTTATACTCTGGTTCTATTGAATTCTCATTTGGATAAAGATATAAAACTACTCCAGACCAGTGCTCTAAAAAAATATCTACTGGTTGTTTTATAATTGATCCATTCCAATAATAATAAATAAAATTATTTTCATTTTTTATGAAAATTATAAAGTTACCACCCCAGTAAATTACACAAGAATATTCTAAAAATGAAATACCTTTATTCTTGTCTTTTATATGATAGGCTTCGTTAGGAATATTGTAATCTGATAACATTTTTGATAATCCCCATAAGGTATTATTTAAGGGGTATTGATTGTAAAATAATTCCGAAAATTTCTTTGTGTGTGAAACTTTTAACAGTTTTAATACAGAAATGAAAATATTATTAAAATTCTTTTTCATAATAGAGTGATATATTTATTGGGATTTGACATCTTTTTATTTATGCAATAATGTTCAATAAATTCTTTCCGAGCATTTTTTGCAAGTTTATATCTTACGGAAGGAGATTGTAATAAATATTCTATTGTATTTGCTAATTCATTTCTAACAGTAGAAACTAATAATCCTGTTTCCTCATGAACAACAAGTTCTGATAAGCCCGTTGTTTTACCTACGATTAAAGGTAATCCCATCATCATCATTTCTAATGCTACATATCCAAACTCTTCGTGTAAAGAAGGAAGTACTCCTATATCACAAATTGAAAATAAATCATATAAAACTTTTTTTTCTATGAAGCCTGTAAATGTAATCCGAGACCAGTAAGGGGTTGCTAGAGATAAGAGTTCATTAAAATTACCTTCTCCAGCAATGATTAAATGTAATGATGGATTTAGGGATATTAATGAAACAAAAGCTTTAATAAGTAGTTCAATACCTTTTACTGTATCTAATCGTCCCGCAAAAAGAATTAATTGCTCTTTTTCTTGAAAACCATATTTTGCCCTTAGGTCAATTTTTTCATCACCTGTTAAATTTCTAAAACAGTCTTTTATACCATGTGAAATCAATGTTATCTTATTAGAAGGGATTTGGTAGAGCTCTACTAAATCTTTATATGAATGTTGAGATATTGCAATAATTTTATCACATGAATGTAATAATTTTTTTTCTTTTTCAAAAGTATTTATTATTGATTTATATTCATCTTCTTCAGGATTAATTAGAATCTGATGAAATTTACTTTTATTACCTAACAATTGAAAACTCCAATTTGTATAGTGAACAGTTAATATAACTTTTGATAACGGAAATCTTTTTTTTAGTATTTGAGCTAATTCCCCTTCATGCATATGATTTAAATGGAAGAAAAGATCTTTATACATTATAAAGTAAGGATATAAAAGATAAAATATACTTTTATAGTAATATGTGTTTCCCTTTTCGATATCACTATTAAAATCCATATTTTTAATGGGAGCAATATAAATGTATTTTATTCCATCTTGTTCTTCTATTAAAAAAGAATCTGTTTTATTTGATCGTAGTTGTATTATTATAGGATTTAGGTGATTTGTTTGTATTGTTTTTACTAATTGGTCAATATAAGTACCTATCCCATAGTTTATAGCGCGAGTTTTTTCTTCAAAAATAAAAATTCCTTTCTCTATGAAAGAATGATTTATTCCCCCTTTTGTACAAATAGTAATATTTAATAACTGTCCCCATAGGAAACCTGCAATCCCTTTGTCTAATCCAAATGAAGATATTTCTTTATCTAATTGAATATTAGAGTGTTTTAAAATAGGAGGTAAATCTATTTTGGGGTGTTTCTCTCCCTGTAAAACCTCTATAAACAAATTCTTTAATCCAATTGGATTTTCGGGATCCTCTGAAAGATTGGCTTGGGATAAAGCTGTTTTCAAAGATTGTAGATAATTCCAGTCAAAAGGAATCTTTTCGGTTTCTCGAACTGCTAATAAACGAGCTATGACGTAAAAAGTAAGCCCTCCTAATCCTCTACGAAAACTAAGGTCTGATATTCTTAACGGATTATATTCCATAATTCGCTGGTCTACTTCCCATAGTATTTCATCTGTATCCCCCTGCATTAATCCCTGCTGTACCAAATATTCAATTCCCCAGCCAATGCCACATAGTCCATCTTCCAAATTAAAATGAAGCTCTTTATTTAGATCTTCATATATTGTATCCAATAACTCACTTGCAAAATTTTCATACATCTCATTTTGAGTATGACGAGCATAAACTGCTAAAAAAAGCACACACCCCATACGCCCATGAAATAAACCAATATTTGGAATAAAACAAGCATTTAAAATTAGTCGGGATAGAGCTTGTTGAAAATTTGTAATTTTATGGATATTCATATATTTGGTATTCTATGTAAATTAATCAAAAAGGATCTACATTTGATCTAAAATAGTAATAGGATAATCATATTTAGGATTTTTTTTCTTCTCTAATCGATGACAATAAGGATATACTCGAATTTTAGTTTGCCAATCTACATATCTGGAATTTAGTACTTCTTCTGTATTTCCGGGTTGTTGAAAAACAAATCCTTCAAAATGAATATTTTCTAATGGATATAATGCAGAATTGGGGCAAACAATCTTATTCCAAAAGACAAAATCATTTCCAACTACATTATATACCCATAAATCGATAAATGGGAAGGTATAATCATATCCGTCTATCGTTTCTCCCTCCTCTGACCAGATTTTGTAATAATAGGTACGGGAAGAGAGTTCTAAAATCTTTCTCCATTTCAGACTGTTACATTGGTTTAACAAGGCTAAAAATGTAGACAGATGTTTCTCTTCGATACCTAAATCGACATCATCATCCCAAGGAAGGATACCTCCCATTCGTACATACCCTAAATGGGTTCCGGCTTGTAAAATCAATGGTATACCGGAGGATTGACTTAATTCACTGAGGGTTCGCAATAACAGACGGACTTTACGTTTTCGTTCTTCTGTCCAAGAACAGTGAGATAATACGAACTGTGCCATGTTTTGTATCCGTTCAGGCCATTCCGTAAAATCAATGTCTAATTCTTTTTTTAACCAACTTACTTGTGTACAATAAACTTCTAATTGGTCTTGAGCTGTTTTACAAATGATATGATTGTCTAAACGATCTTCTATTACTTTACTTTGTAGAAGATTTATAGCTCCTTTTTGCGTTAAAAAATAAATAGAATTTCCCCATTTGTAACCTAAGAAAAAGGGTTCTCTTTTTCGTCTTTCTGCTCTATTCGGATTTTGTAAATGTATACCACTTTCTTTTTTATGTCTTTCGTATGGGAAAAATAGATCTAAATTCTCTTCAGTAGAAAATTTTTCTGCAATATCCGTTAATTCTTTTGCTGAAATTTGTAGCTGGACGTTACTCTCTATGACCCAACAACCCGGTTCTCCGGTTTGTAGAAAATCCTCCCAAACCTGGCGATGAGCTAAATAATCTCGAATTTCCGAGTTGGACAATCGGAAGCCATACCGATTTTCATGATAGGAATAATCAATCGGTAAATCGGTCTTTATGTCTGTCGGAAAATGAATCTCTACCACTTGTGTTTCAGAATCATCCTGAGAAATCTCGATATGAAACGGCTGTGGTTGATAGACAGTTTCCGGTAATAGTATTCGATATATGTTCATTTTTTAACCATTTAATAGCTGTTGCTAACTGTTCTTTTGTATTCACGGAATACCAAGGATAGGGGTATAATTCCGAGCAATAGAGCTGCCGAATTTTTACTAAGGCTTGACAAACCTCCGGTAAATCGGCATGAGGTTCTAATAGTTGATTTAAGCGGGCGGGATTCAGGATCGACAGACCGGAACAGTAATATATGCCTCCTGCTCGCGAAAAACGAGTGACTCGTCCCTCTTCCTCTTCCATAAAATCTCCTTCAAATCCTTCCGGATGAGCTACCGGAATTTGTAAAAAAGCCGGAGCTTGAAGTTGTTGATAGACCTTGAATAGCCATTTACAATCCAGCGGAGTTAACAAATCACAGGGTAACACCAATATCGGTTCGTCTAATTCTCGAAAAGCTGTATGAAAAATCCACCAGGCGTTTCCTTCGCCGGTCGTATCTAAGAAAGATACCTTTTGATCTTTTAATGCTTCTCGTAATAGATCGCCTTTATAACCTATGGTAACTGTGATTTGAGGGATCTGTTTTTGTAATTGTAAAAGCGAATAGTTAATCAGCGGCATTCCGCAGACATCCACCAACGCTTTGGGGATACGGCTAGTCATATAAATCAGGCGAATTCCTCTACCGGCTGCTAAAATGACCGCATGATTAAACATATTCGCTTTTTTTAACAAGGATTCCTATTCTTCACACGTAAACTCACCTGAAAAGAGAAGATCTCCATAACAGATGGTAATCGTATAGGGTGCTGTCGCTGAAGCAATCGGAATACAAACGGTGGTTGGTGAAACATACGTCTCAACTTGTTGTTCACCGCTATTCAGATTCGCGATCGTGACAGTTGCTACACTCGGTACGTCTGCAAAGGTTACATAAACCTTCTGATTCTCTACCCAAGCACGCACGGGTAAAAGACTGCGTTGGTCTTCCGAACCTCTTTTTTCTGCTTCTAACTCAATATCTTTTGTATCTGTAATCTTTGCAGATAGAGAAAAAGAAAATGAGCACAGATTCCATAATAGGAATACCATTAACAATAAATGATTTGCTCTCATAACGATATTAGTATTAAAAATTTGAAAGCAAAGGTAGGGCGGGTAATGGGTAGAAAGAACGTAATAAATCCGGTAACTTAAATTATTTTATATGGTTTTGATTGTTAGCTGTTTACATGTAAACATTTCCCCTTTATAAAGGGGAAATTACGGTTTTTGGTCCCCAAAAACCGTAATGGCTAATACCACTTCTTCAGGATTACGTCTAAATAATTTCCTTTTTCGGTAGGAAAACAGCGTTTTCGGATGTCTGCTTTAATCTTTGTAGTCATGTCTGCTCCTAATCCCAACAGATAGGAAACTTTGGTGGTTTTTACCCCTAATCGGGTCAGACAACAGACGTGAATTTCACGTTCAGTCAGAGAGGTCAAGTCGGACAACTGTTCTACAAACCCCGGAAACACCAGTCTGAAATTGTTCATAAATTCCTCCCACTCTTTTTCAGTCCAAGCTCTGGAAGAGACAATTGTTTGTGCTTTACGTAAGCTGGGAATGTTTTGAATCAGATTCTCTTGCCATTGTTCGTATTTACGACATTGGTTCCGAGATTCCTCCAACCGTTGTTGCATCTCTCGGTTTATCATTTCTTTTTTCTCGCTTAATTGTTTCAAAGAGGTCGCTAAGGCATCTTTCTCCAAAGACAACTCTTCCATCTGTTTTTGAAGTCGTTCTGTCTCTGCCAATTTCTCTTCGTTGCTTTTCAGTTTATTCAGTTGTTTCTTTTGTTCTTCCATTAATTGTTCGTTTTGGTCCATTATCTGCTTTTTCTCCGACATTAGTTGATCATTTTCTGAACAAAGTTGTCTCTTCTCTTCAATCAATAGGTCTCGTTGTTTTTCTATGGTATGAATTTGTGTCGAATAAAGATTTTGTAAACTCTGATTCTCATCCTCCAATTGGGAAATGGTAATCTGTTGTTGTATTTTTAACTCCTCCAATTTCATTTGGATATTTACCAATTTCTCCTGAATCTGAGAGATAGTTTTATCTTTCTCTTGAATTTTTTGTTGATTATTCTCTATGGTGATTTGAGAGTCTTTTATCAGTTGTTGAGCTTCTTCATTTTTTAGCTCTTGTTGTACCAATCGTTTGTGTAGCCAGAGATAGACAAAAAGGGCAATAATTAAACAAACTAAGCCCCAAACAGCCCAGCTGTAATTACGAACTTTTATTGCATGTAATTGCTTGGTATGGTAATTTTCTAAACGAGCTTTATTGTATAGTGCCTCTACTTTGGCCAATTTTTGTGGATTATACACCTGTTCGATCGAATCACGTAGCATGACAAACTGTTCATTATAAGTGACAACCTGGTCAAGATCTCGCTTGGCTTGATAAATTTTATATAATAGACGGTTTACGCTACATTTAATATAAAGATCTTCATTAGACAACGCTTTCTTTGCATAATACAAAGCAGAATCTAATCGATGTAATTTTTCATATAAACTACCGATGGAATAATAACGAGAGGCTAAGAAGAGTTCCCTATTTGAGAAAGCCAAAGACTCTTTATGTAGAGCCAAAGATTTCTCGTATTCCCCTTTCTCTCCATATAAAGTAGCTAAAGAGGACAAAACATAAGGCTTTTGCCAGTCCACTTTTCCCAACTCTGCTAAATCTAAGGCCGGTTTCAAATAAAAGAGTGCGCTATCTGAATTCTCTAATCGTAACCATGCGTCTCCTATATTATGCAAAACATTTACTAATCCAACGGTATCTTTGCTTTGTTGGTACGCTTGGTAGGCCTCTTTATAACTTTCTAAACTTTTTAATTTATCAAAGTGTTTCCGATACAAGGTTCCTAAATGGTTACAAATACGGGCTTGCAAGCCATAATCGGAGGTCTCTTTTGCCGCCTCTTTGGCTTGTAAATAGGCATTCAATGCCTCTTCGAAAATATCTAAATCCGAAAGAACACGGCCTTTGCAATAGTAGGCTTGGGCTTTCCGGTGGGGATCTTTCCGTTTAGCAAAATATCGAACGGCAATATCAATTATTGAATCAGAAGTATGTTCTACATAGTTTTTATCCCGAGCTTGGGTGACGAATAGGCACCAGGTGGCATATTCTTTTTTCGTTAACTGTTCCGGGTGCTTTACGGATTCCAGTAACTTTAATGAACTATCTGCACAACAGGTCATCATTGTTTCAGCCTCGTTTAGTAACGGTGCGATTGATTCTCGTTGACATCCTATCAATAATAGGAGAAGGAGAGAGATAAATTGAAGTTTAAAGTATCTGTTTATATATGCCATAATACATTTGTGTCTATGTTTAATTTTCAATGGTTCTATAGCTATTTTCTGATTTTGAATACAAAAATGAGAAAATAAGTTTAAGAAACAAAATTCTCTCTTGAAAAACAGGGGCTATATTGTGTTTCTGTCAAAATGACAGCCAGATTAAAAGCTTTATTTTCTATTTTGCAGTAAAACCGGATCAAAATGAAAGTATCTTTTTGTATAGTGATAAGGCTGTATAGCTAACTTTGGAATGAAAGGCTTGCGTAATTTGTGGTAAACACCTTGCTTTTTGTTAGAGCTATTCCATAAATGGCTGCAAAGAGGAAAACCTGAAGTCCCGGAGAATCGTTTATTTGAAAGAATCTGCCCCGATGTTTGTAAATATCTCTGTTATTTGAAGGCAGATTTTAGCGGTTGGGAACCTCCG